>NZ_CP071383.1:1254908-1568635 GCF_017348915.1 Leclercia pneumoniae
CCCCGAACAGCTCACCACCCATCCGTTTTTACAGCGTGTAGGGCCCGATGTGCTGGATCCGCGGTTGACGGTGGAGGAGGTGAAAGCCAGGCTGCTCTCTCCTGCGATTTCGCAATCGGCAATTTTCCGGGCTGTTGCTCGATCAGGCGTTTCTCGCCGGGCTGGGAAATTACCTGCGGGTGGAGATCCTCTGGGAGGTGGGGCTGGCGGCGCAGCGCAAAGCGTCGCAGCTCAGTGAACCCCAGCTTGATGCGTTATCCCAGGCGCTGCTGGCCATACCGCGGCTCTCTTACCAGACGCGCGGCGTGGTGAATGAGAACAAACATCATGGGGCGTTGTTCCGCTTTAAGGTCTTTCATCGGGACGGGAAACGGTGCGAGCGCTGCGGCGGGGTGATTGAGAAGACGACGGTCTCATCGCGGCCATTTTACTGGTGTCCATACTGCCAGAAATAAAAAACGCGCCCGGAGGCGCGTTTTTAATATCCTTCGCAGATTACTGCTCAGTGATGTCAGATTTAAAATCACGCTGCTCGTAGCCGGTATACAGCTGACGAGGACGGGCGATTTTCATGCCTTCGCTGTGCATTTCGTTCCAGTGTGCAATCCAGCCCACGGTACGTGCCATGGCGAAGATCACGGTGAACATGGAAGACGGAATACCCATCGCTTTCAGGATGATGCCGGAGTAGAAGTCGACGTTCGGGTAGAGTTTCTTCTCGATGAAGTACGGGTCGTTCAGCGCGATGTGTTCCAACTCCATCGCCACTTCCAGCAGGTCATCTTTGGTACCCAGCTCTTTCAGCACTTCGTGGCAGGTTTCACGCATTACGGTGGCGCGCGGGTCATAGTTTTTGTAAACACGGTGACCGAAGCCCATCAGGCGGAAGGAGTCATTCTTATCCTTCGCACGGCGTACGAATTCCGGAATGTGTTCAACAGAGCTGATCTCTTCCAGCATTTTGAGCGCCGCTTCGTTCGCGCCGCCGTGCGCCGGTCCCCACAGGGAAGCGATGCCCGCAGCGATACAGGCGAACGGGTTTGCGCCCGAAGAGCCCGCGGTACGTACGGTAGAGGTCGATGCGTTCTGCTCGTGGTCAGCGTGCAGGATCAGAATACGATCCATGGCGCGTTCCAGGACCGGGTTCACTTCGTACTCTTCACACGGCGTGGAGAACATCATGCGCAGGAAGTTACCCGCGTAGGAGAGGTCGTTACGCGGATAAACGAACGGCTGACCGATGGAGTACTTGTAGCACATCGCGGCCATGGTTGGCATTTTGGATAGCAGACGGAATGCCGCGATATCACGGTGACGTGGGTTATTCACGTCCAGTGAGTCGTGGTAGAACGCTGCCAGCGCACCGGTAATCCCGCACATCACCGCCATTGGGTGAGAGTCACGACGGAACGCATGGAACAGACGGGTAATCTGCTCATGGATCATGGTATGACGGGTTACGGTGGTTTTGAATTCATCGTATTGCGCCTGCGTCGGTTTTTCGCCGTTCAGCAGGATGTAGCACACTTCCAGATAATTGGAGTCGGTAGCTAACTGATCGATGGGGAAACCGCGGTGTAACAGGATACCTTCATCACCGTCGATAAAGGTGATTTTGGATTCGCAAGATGCGGTAGAGGTGAATCCAGGGTCAAAGGTGAATACCCCTTTAGAACCCAGCGTACGGATATCAATAACATCCGGACCGAGTGTGCCTTTTAGCACATCCAGTTCAATAGCATTATCACCACCCAGGGTGAGCTTTGCCTTTGTATCAGCCATTTACGGTCTCCTTAGCGCCTTATTGCTTAAGACCACGGTTTACCGGATTTGCATTCTGCTGATTTAACACCGTTACCAGTTTGTTATTTGGCTTACCGCTCAGCTCACGAGGAGAAACCAGGGTACAGAGCTATGGCGCCTTGCAGGTAATGAGTTGAAAAATCAGTGAAACAACAGCAAATCAGTGTCTTCGCGGTCCGAATTATTCAAACCTGTATATCACTAATAACTGTCCTGATAACTTCGGTCAATACCACCACACTGTTACATAACTTATTCTCAGGTGAAAGCAAGACCTCATAACTTTTGCGCATTATATGCCTTTTCTGGTGATGTTTGTAACAATAATGTTTAACATTTGTCAAATCAGATGATTAAAATTTAAAAAGATGTTGTTATCGTGACCCTGATCACTGTTCGGCATAAAACCCGACAAACTATATGTAGGTTAATTGTAATGATTTTGTGAACGCCCTATACTGCGGCCAGGTCTCCGGAAAACCCTGCAATCCCGAGCCACCCAGCGTTGTAATGTGTCATTTGAACATCTGGAAGCAATGTTTTACATGACGCACAGTTATAGAAAAGGCACGCTGTCTGACCCGCAAGCAGTCCGGAGGAAGGAAACAATAAGAACAGCATGTGGGCGTTATTCATGATAAGAAATGTGAAAAAACAAAGACCTGTCAATCTGGATCTTAAAACGATCCGATTCCCCGTAACGGCAATAGCGTCCATTCTCCACCGTGTATCCGGTGTGATTACGTTTGTGGCGGTAGGCATTCTGCTGTGGTTGCTGGGTACCAGCCTCTCTTCCCCGGAAGGATTCCTCCAGGCGTCTGCCATCATGGGCAGCTTCTTCGTGAAATTTATCATGTGGGGCATTCTCACCGCACTGGCGTATCACGTTGTCGGTGGTGTTCGCCATATGCTGATGGATTTCGGCTATCTGGAAGAGACCTTCGAAGCGGGTAAACGTACTGCCAATATTTCATTTGTGATTACTGTCGTGCTTTCACTTCTTGCAGGAGTTCTCGTATGGTAAGCAACGCCTCCGCATTAGGACGCAACGGCGTACATGATTTCATTCTGGTTCGCGCTACCGCCATCGTCCTCACCCTCTACATCATCTATCTGATCGGTTTCTTCGCCACCAGCGGCGACCTGACGTGGGAAATCTGGAGCGGATTCTTCGGCTCGGCTTTCACCAAAGTCTTCACCCTGCTGGCCCTGTTCTCCATTCTGATCCACGCCTGGATTGGTATGTGGCAGGTACTGACCGATTACGTTAAACCTCTGGCAATTCGTCTGCCGCTGCAGCTGGCTATCGTTGTGGCGTTAGTGGTTTACGTTATTTATGGATTCGTTGTGGTGTGGGGTGTGTGATGAAACTGCCAGTCAGAGAATTTGATGCTGTCGTAATTGGTGCGGGTGGCGCAGGTATGCGTGCCGCACTGCAAATTTCCCAGAGCGGCCAGACCTGTGCGCTGCTCTCTAAAGTGTTCCCGACCCGTTCCCATACTGTTTCAGCCCAGGGTGGCATCACCGTGGCGCTGGGTAATACCCATGAAGATAACTGGGAATGGCACATGTACGACACGGTGAAAGGTTCCGATTATATCGGTGACCAGGATGCCATCGAATATATGTGTAAAACCGGCCCGGAAGCGATTCTGGAGCTGGACCATATGGGTCTGCCGTTCTCCCGTCTGGAAAATGGCACTATCTATCAGCGTCCGTTTGGCGGCCAGTCGAAAGATTTCGGCGGCGAGCAGGCGGCACGTACCGCGGCGGCGGCTGACCGTACCGGTCACGCCCTGCTGCATACCCTGTACCAGCAGAACCTGAAAAATCACACCACCATCTTCTCCGAGTGGTATGCGCTGGATCTGGTGAAAAACGCAGATGGCGCAGTGGTAGGTTGTACCGCACTGTGCATCGAGACCGGCGAAGTGGTCTACTTCAAAGCCCGTGCAACCGTGCTGGCGACCGGCGGTGCAGGCCGTATTTATCAGTCCACCACTAACGCCCACATCAACACCGGTGACGGCGTTGGTATGGCTATCCGCGCGGGCGTGCCGGTGCAGGATATGGAGATGTGGCAGTTCCACCCAACCGGCATCGCCGGCGCGGGCGTTCTGGTGACAGAAGGCTGCCGTGGTGAAGGTGGCTACCTGCTGAACAAACATGGCGAGCGCTTCATGGAGCGTTATGCCCCGAATGCGAAAGACCTGGCGGGTCGTGACGTGGTGGCGCGTTCCATCATGATCGAAATCCGCGAAGGCCGCGGCTGCGATGGTCCATGGGGTCCACACGCGAAGCTGAAGCTCGACCACCTGGGTAAAGAGGTACTGGAATCCCGCCTGCCGGGCATTCTGGAGCTGTCCCGTACCTTTGCCCACGTTGACCCGGTTAAAGAACCTATCCCGGTTATCCCAACCTGCCACTACATGATGGGCGGTATTCCGACCAAAGTGACCGGTCAGGCATTGACCGTGAACGCGCAGGGCGAAGATGTGGTCATCCCAGGCCTGTTCGCCGTCGGCGAAATTGCCTGCGTCTCCGTGCACGGTGCAAACCGTCTGGGCGGCAACTCCCTGCTGGACCTGGTGGTATTTGGTCGCGCGGTGGGTCTGCATCTGCAGGAATCCATTGCCGAGCAGGGTGACCTGCTTGACGCCACCGACGCTGAAATCGATTCCTCCCTCGAGCGCCTCAACCGCTGGAACGGCAACCGTAACGGCGAAGATCCGGTGGAAATCCGTAAAGCGCTGCAAGAGTGCATGCAGCATAACTTCTCGGTCTTCCGCGAAGGTGACGCGATGGCGAAAGGGCTTGAGCAGCTGAAAGCGATCCGTGAGCGTCTGAAAAACGCCCGTCTGGACGATACCTCCAGCGAGTTCAACACCCAGCGCGTTGAGTGTCTGGAGCTGGATAACCTGATGGAAACCGCATTCGCGACTGCGATGTCGGCAAACTTCCGTACCGAGAGCCGTGGCGCGCATAGCCGCTTCGACTTCCCGGATCGTGACGACGAAAACTGGCTGTGCCATTCCCTGTATCTGCCAGAGTCGGAAACCATGACGCGTCGTAGCGTGAACATGGAACCGAAACTGCGTCCGGCGTTCCCGCCGAAGATTCGTACTTACTAATGCGGAGACAGGACAATGAAACTCGAATTCTCAGTTTATCGTTATAACCCGGATGTAGATGATGCTCCGCATATGCAGGATTACACCCTGGAAGCGGAAGAAGGCCGTGACATGATGCTGCTGGATGCCTTAATGCAGCTGAAAGAAAAAGATCCGACACTGTCATTCCGTCGCTCTTGCCGTGAAGGGGTGTGTGGCTCCGACGGTCTGAACATGAATGGCAAAAACGGTCTGGCCTGTATTACCCCAATCTCTGCGCTCAACCGTCCGGGCCAGAAGATTGTGATCCGCCCGCTGCCTGGCCTGCCGGTCGTGCGCGATTTGGTGGTGGACATGGGGCAATTCTATGCACAATATGAGAAGATTAAGCCTTACTTGTTGAATAATGGGCAAAATCCACCCGCTCGCGAGCATTTACAGTCGCCAGAGCAGCGTGAAAAACTCGATGGTCTGTATGAGTGTATTCTCTGTGCATGTTGTTCGACCTCGTGCCCGTCGTTCTGGTGGAACCCGGACAAGTTTATCGGCCCGGCCGGCCTGCTGGCCGCGTATCGCTTCCTGATCGACAGCCGCGATACTGAAACCGATAACCGTCTGGAAGGGTTGAGTGATGCTTTCAGCGTATTCCGCTGCCATAGCATCATGAACTGCGTCAGTGTATGTCCTAAGGGGCTGAACCCGACGCGCGCCATCGGCCATATTAAGTCGATGCTGTTGCAACGCAGTGCGTAAGTAATGAGAGAGGGGAGTGCTGTTCCCCTCACTCTGACCCTCTCCCAAAGGGAGAGGGAATAGATTGCAGGAAATCTTTAAAAACTGCCGACGACATTCCCCCTCTCCTGTGGGAGAAGGTCGGGGTGAGGGGAAACCCTTAAGACAGTTTCTAAAGGTTCCTTCGCGAGCCAACAAGAGCTCGCAGGTGAACCCCGGCACGTACACGAAGTGTGCGTGGTAGTTTCTACGGCGAAAGTAAGCATAAAAATGCTTAAGGGATCACGATGCAGAACGGCGCTTTGAAAGCCTGGCTGGACTCTTCTTACCTTTCTGGTGCGAACCAGACCTGGATAGAACAGCTCTATGAAGACTTCTTAACCGATCCTGACTCAGTGGACGCAAACTGGCGTTCTATGTTCCAGCAATTACCAGGAACAGGGGTCAAACCGGATCAATTCCACTCCAAAACACGTGATTATTTCCGTCGTCTGGCGAAGGATGCCTCACGTTACTCTTCTGCTATTTCCGACCCTGACACCAATGCGAAGCAGGTTAAAGTCCTGCAGCTTATCAACGCTTATCGCTTCCGTGGTCACCAGCATGCGAATCTCGATCCGCTGGGACTGTGGCAGCAAGATCGCGTAGCGGATCTCGATCCGGCTTACCACGATCTGACCGAGGCCGATTTCCAGGAGAGCTTTAACGTAGGTTCATTTGCCATCGGCAAAGACACGATGAAGCTGGGCGATCTGATTGATGCCCTCAAGCAGACCTACTGCGGCTCCATCGGCGCGGAATACATGCACATCACCTCAACAGAAGAGAAACGCTGGATCCAACAGCGTATTGAGTCCGTGGCGGGCCACGCGACCTTCTCCCCTGAAGAGAAAAAACGCTTCCTGGGCGAACTGACCGCAGCAGAGGGCCTTGAGCGCTATCTGGGCGCGAAATTCCCGGGTGCGAAGCGCTTCTCGCTGGAAGGCGGCGACGCATTAGTCCCAATGCTCAAAGAGCTGATTCGTCATGCTGGTAAAAGCGGTACCCGTGAAGTGGTACTGGGTATGGCGCACCGTGGCCGTCTGAACGTGCTGGTCAACGTCCTGGGTAAAAAACCGCAGGATCTGTTCGACGAATTCGCGGGTAAACATAAAGAACACCTCGGCACCGGCGACGTGAAGTACCACATGGGCTTCTCATCGGATATCGAAACCGAAGGCGGGCTGGTGCATATGGCGCTGGCGTTTAACCCGTCTCACCTGGAAATTGTTAGCCCGGTGGTTATCGGTTCCGTGCGCGCGCGTCTGGATCGTCTGGACGAGCCGAGCAGTAACAAAGTGCTGCCAATCACCATCCACGGTGACGCGGCCATTACTGGTCAGGGCGTGGTTCAGGAGACCCTGAACATGTCCAAAGCGCGGGGTTACGAAGTGGGCGGTACCGTTCGCATCGTGATCAACAACCAGGTGGGCTTCACTACCTCTAACCCGCTGGACGCGCGTTCTACGCCGTACTGTACCGATATCGGTAAGATGGTGCAGGCGCCAATCTTCCACGTTAACGCGGACGATCCGGAAGCAGTGGCCTTCGTTACCCGTCTGGCGCTGGACTACCGTAATACCTTCAAACGTGACGTGCTGATTGACCTGTTCTGCTACCGCCGTCACGGCCACAACGAAGCTGATGAGCCAAGTGCAACCCAGCCGTTGATGTATCAGAAAATCAAAAAACACCCGACGCCGCGCAAGATCTATGCCGACAGGCTGGAAGGCGAAAACGTGGCGACGCTGGAAGATGCGACCGAGCTGGTCAATCTTTACCGCGACGCGCTGGACGCGGGTGAATGCGTTGTGAAAGAGCTGCGTCCGATGAATATGCACTCCTTTACCTGGTCGCCGTACCTCAACCACGAGTGGGATGAGAGCTACCCGAACAAGGTCGAGATGAAGCGCCTGCAGGAGCTGGCAAAACGCATCAGCACCGTGCCTGACGCTATCGAGATGCAGTCTCGCGTGGCAAAAATTTACGCTGACCGTCAGTCCATGGCGGCAGGCGACAAGCTGTTCGACTGGGGTGGCGCTGAGACGCTGGCCTACGCCACGCTGGTAGACGAAGGCATTCCGGTTCGTCTGTCCGGTGAAGATGCGGGCCGTGGTACTTTCTTCCACCGTCATGCGGTTGTGCACAACCAGTCAAACGGTTCAACTTACACTCCGCTGCAGCACGTACATAACGGCCAGGGCCAGTTTAAGGTCTGGGACTCCGTTCTGTCTGAAGAAGCGGTACTGGCATTTGAGTACGGCTATGCCACCGCGGAACCGCGCACCCTGACCATCTGGGAAGCGCAGTTCGGTGACTTTGCTAACGGTGCTCAGGTGGTGATTGACCAGTTCATCTCTTCTGGCGAACAGAAGTGGGGCCGTATGTGTGGTCTGGTGATGCTGCTGCCGCACGGTTACGAAGGCCAGGGTCCGGAGCACTCCTCCGCGCGTCTGGAACGTTATCTGCAACTCTGTGCTGAGCAGAACATGCAGGTCTGCGTGCCGTCTACCCCGGCTCAGGTGTATCACATGCTGCGTCGTCAGGCGCTGCGCGGTATGCGTCGTCCGCTGGTGGTCATGTCACCGAAATCCCTGCTGCGCCATCCGCTGGCGGTCTCCAGCCTTGATGAACTGGCTAACGGCACCTTCCTGCCAGCCATCGGTGAGATTGACGAGCTGGATCCGAAAGGCGTTAAGCGTGTCGTAATGTGTTCTGGTAAGGTTTATTACGACCTGCTGGAACAGCGCCGTAAAAACGATCAGAAAGATGTCGCCATCGTGCGTATCGAACAGCTGTATCCATTCCCGCATCAGGCGATGCAGGAAGTGCTGAAACAATATGCTCACGTCCATGATTTTGTCTGGTGCCAGGAAGAGCCGCTCAACCAGGGCGCATGGTACTGCAGTCAGCATCATTTCCGTGAAGTGATTCCATTTGGGTCTGCTCTGCGTTATGCAGGTCGCCCGGCCTCCGCCTCTCCGGCGGTAGGGTATATGTCCGTTCACCAGAAGCAGCAACAAGATCTGGTTAATGACGCGCTGAACGTCGATTAATTAAAGGATAAATAATGAGTAGCGTAGATATTCTTGTTCCCGACCTGCCTGAATCCGTAGCAGATGCGACCGTCGCGACCTGGCACAAAAAACCGGGCGATAGCGTTAAGCGCGATGAAGTGCTGGTAGAAATCGAAACTGACAAAGTGGTACTGGAAGTACCGGCATCGGCGGATGGCATCCTGGACGCAGTGCTGGAAGATGAAGGGACCACCGTGACCTCTCGCCAGATCCTGGGTCGCCTGCGTGAAGGCAACAGCGCGGGCAAAGAGTCCAGCGCTAAATCTGAAGAGAAAGCCTCTACGCCGGCCCAGCGCCAGCAGGCTTCTCTGGAAGAGCAGTCTAACGACGCGCTCAGCCCGGCGATCCGTCGCCTGCTGGCTGAACACAGCCTCGATCCGGCGGCCATCAAAGGCACCGGCGTGGGCGGCCGTCTGACCCGCGAAGATATCGATAAGCATCTGGCAAAAGCGCCTTCTGAAGCGAAAGCTGAGGCCAAAGCCCCTGCGGCAGCGCCAGCAGCGCAGCCTGCACTGGGCGCACGCAGCGAAAAACGCGTGCCGATGACCCGCCTGCGTAAGCGTGTGGCTGAGCGTCTGCTGGAAGCGAAAAACTCCACCGCGATGCTGACCACCTTTAACGAAGTAAACATGAAGCCAATCATGGACCTGCGTAAGCAATACGGTGACGCGTTTGAAAAACGTCACGGTATCCGTCTGGGCTTTATGTCCTTCTACGTGAAGGCGGTGGTTGAAGCGCTGAAACGCTACCCGGAAGTGAACGCTTCCATCGACGGCGATGATGTGGTTTATCACAACTACTTCGACGTGAGCATGGCCGTTTCTACGCCGCGCGGTCTAGTGACCCCGGTTCTGCGTGACGTAGACACCCTGGGCATGGCTGACATCGAAAAACGCATTAAAGAGCTGGCGCTGAAAGGCCGTGACGGCAAGCTGACCGTAGAAGATCTCACCGGTGGTAACTTCACCATTACCAACGGCGGCGTCTTCGGTTCGCTGATGTCCACTCCGATCATCAACCCGCCGCAGAGCGCGATCCTGGGCATGCACGCCATCAAAGATCGTCCAATGGCCGTTGACGGTAAAGTCGAAATTCTGCCGATGATGTATCTGGCGCTCTCCTACGATCACCGTCTGATTGATGGCCGTGAGTCCGTGGGCTTCCTGGTCGCCATTAAAGAGCTGCTGGAAGATCCGACTCGTCTGCTGCTGGACGTGTAGTTTCGCACCATTGCCCGGCGGTCTCTCCCGCCGGGCCTACAAAAGCATGATCTAACGATTACCTGAAGGATGGATAGAACACATGAACTTACATGAATATCAGGCCAAACAGCTGTTTGCCCGGTATGGCTTACCGGCTCCGGTGGGTTATGCCTGTACTACCCCGCGTGAAGCAGAAGAAGCCGCATCAAAAATCGGTGCTGGCCCGTGGGTAGTTAAATGTCAGGTTCACGCTGGTGGCCGCGGTAAAGCGGGCGGTGTGAAGGTAGTCAACTCTAAAGAAGAGATCCGCGCCTTTGCGGAACATTGGCTGGGCAAACGCCTGGTGACCTACCAGACAGACGCGAACGGCCAGCCGGTTAACCAGATTCTGGTTGAAGCGGCGACCGATATCGCAAAAGAGCTGTACCTCGGCGCGGTAGTAGACCGTAGCTCCCGTCGCGTGGTGTTCATGGCCTCTACCGAAGGCGGCGTGGAAATCGAAAAAGTGGCGGAAGAGACCCCGCACCTGATCCACAAAGTGGCTATCGATCCGCTGGCCGGCCCTATGCCGTACCAGGGTCGCGAACTGGCGTTCAAACTGGGTCTGGAAGGTAAACTGGTTCAGCAGTTCACCAAGATCTTCATGGGCCTGGCGACCATCTTCCTGGAGCGCGACCTGGCGCTGATCGAAATCAACCCGCTGGTGATCACTAAGCAGGGCGACCTGATCTGCCTCGACGGCAAACTGGGTGCCGACGGCAATGCCCTGTTCCGCCAGTCCGATCTGCGTGAAATGCGCGACCAGTCTCAGGAAGATCCGCGTGAAGCGCAGGCTGCACAGTGGGAACTGAACTACGTGGCGCTGGATGGCAACATCGGCTGTATGGTTAACGGTGCGGGCCTGGCAATGGGCACCATGGACATTGTTAAACTGCACGGCGGCGAACCGGCCAACTTCCTCGACGTGGGCGGCGGCGCAACCAAAGAGCGCGTGACCGAAGCGTTTAAAATCATCCTCTCTGACGACAACGTGAAAGCCGTTCTGGTGAACATCTTTGGCGGTATCGTACGTTGCGACCTGATCGCAGACGGCATTATCGGTGCGGTAGAAGAAGTGGGTGTTAACGTTCCAGTGGTAGTGCGTCTGGAAGGTAACAACGCTGAACTCGGCGCGAAAAAACTGGCTGACAGCGGCCTGAATATTATTGCAGCTAAAAGTCTGACGGATGCAGCTCAGCAGGTTGTTGCCGCAGTGGAGGGGAAATAATGTCCGTTTTAATTAATAAAGATACCAAGGTTATCTGCCAGGGCTTCACCGGTAGCCAGGGGACTTTCCACTCCGAACAGGCGCTGGCCTACGGTACGCAGATGGTTGGCGGCGTGACGCCGGGTAAAGGCGGCACTACGCACCTGGGTCTGCCGGTGTTCAACACCGTGCGCGAAGCGGTCGAAGCGACCGGCGCAACCGCGACCGTGATCTACGTTCCTGCGCCGTTCTGCAAAGATTCCATTCTGGAGGCCATCGATGCAGGCATCAAACTGATCATCACTATCACTGAAGGCATCCCGACGCTGGACATGCTGACTGTGAAAGTGAAGCTGGATGAAGCCGGCGTGCGCATGATCGGCCCGAACTGCCCGGGTGTTATCACCCCAGGTGAGTGCAAAATCGGCATTATGCCAGGCCATATCCATAAGCCAGGTAAAGTGGGCATTGTTTCCCGCTCTGGTACCCTGACCTATGAAGCGGTTAAACAGACCACTGACTACGGTTTCGGCCAGTCTACCTGCGTGGGCATCGGCGGTGACCCGATTCCAGGCTCTAACTTCATCGACATCCTGAAGCTGTTCCAGGAAGACCCGCAGACCGAGGCGATCGTAATGATCGGTGAAATCGGCGGTAGCGCAGAAGAAGAAGCGGCCGCTTACATCAAAGATCACGTGACCAAGCCGGTAGTAGGCTACATCGCGGGTGTTACCGCGCCGAAAGGCAAGCGTATGGGCCACGCTGGCGCCATCATCGCAGGCGGTAAAGGTACTGCTGATGAGAAATTTGCTGCGCTGGAAGCAGCGGGTGTGAAAACCGTTCGCAGCCTGGCTGATATCGGCGAAGCACTGAAATCCATCATTAAGTAAATCCTCTCTGCTCCCCGTGCGGGGAGCTTTGACATAATAAATGTCCGTTTCGACATGGTTGGCCATCGTAAGATGGCCTTTTTTTTATGCGAGGGGAGGGGAGACGATGCGCCAAAAACAGGCGTCAGTCAGTGATGGAAAGGGGATAATCCAGCGGTCTGTTATTTCGCTTTCACTTTATAGTAACAATGCGGTGTTAATTTACGGATTGTGAAAAGTAAAATATTTGTAATATGTTTCTTTTCTGTGAGTAAGATAAAAAATTAACATCCCCAGGATATTGGGACTAATTTGCCTTAATAAAAAGATTCCCTTCAAGTATGGTTAATTTAAATGACTATTATTCATAGTATGTCGTTTAATTGATAACTAATGCCCGCCAATTTATACATATCATTAACATGGTTTTTACTATGTTTACCGCGAAGATACACAGTTAACAACTGGGCTTAATATTGATTTAAATCAATATTTAATACCTGGAAAAGAGCGTGAAAAACCGTTAAATTGTTCGCGATCAAACTGGTCCAAAAGTGGTAAATTCGCCATATATTGATCGCTGTCGTAAAACGTAAATCTGATTCAATAAAAACCTGTTTATTGTAAGGGTTTTACGGCGTAATATATTGCAGGATCAATTTGGTGTTTTAATTAACGTATCTGCAACCTTTCATCATGGCTTTTTTCTCCAGCGAAGAATAAGTAAGGAAGAAAGGATGCTGAAAACTTTTTTATTGGGGCATGCGGGTGAGTCCTTTCTAACGGGACTTACTCTCGAGGTCTTCATGCGATGAGCAAGGAGTCATGATGTTAGATATAGTCGAACTGTCGCGCTTACAGTTTGCCTTGACCGCGATGTACCACTTCCTGTTTGTGCCACTGACGCTCGGTATGGCGTTCTTGTTGGCCATCATGGAAACGGTGTACGTCCTCTCCGGCAAACAGATTTATAAAGATATGACCAAGTTCTGGGGCAAGTTGTTTGGTATCAACTTTGCGCTGGGCGTGGCTACCGGTCTGACCATGGAGTTCCAGTTCGGGACTAACTGGTCTTATTACTCCCACTACGTTGGGGATATTTTCGGTGCGCCGCTGGCCATTGAAGGTCTGATGGCCTTCTTCCTCGAATCCACCTTTGTAGGTCTGTTCTTCTTCGGCTGGGATCGTCTGAGTAAAGTTCAGCACATGGCGGTAACCTGGCTGGTCGCCCTCGGCTCCAACCTCTCTGCTCTGTGGATCCTGGTGGCAAACGGCTGGATGCAGAACCCTATCGCCTCTGATTTCAACTTTGAAACCATGCGCATGGAGATGGTGAGCTTCTCTGAGCTGGTGCTGAACCCGGTCGCGCAGGTGAAATTCGTGCACACCGTGGCTTCGGGTTATGTCTGCGGCGCGATGTTCGTGCTGGGTATTAGCGCCTACTATATGTTGCGTGGCCGCGACTTTGCTTTCGCAAAACGCTCCTTCGCCATTGCGGCGAGCTTCGGTATGGCAGCCATCCTCTCTGTTATCGTGCTGGGTGATGAATCCGGTTACGAGATGGGTGACGTGCAGAAAACCAAGCTGGCGGCAATTGAAGCAGAATGGGAAACGCAACCGGCTCCGGCGGCCTTTACCCTGTTCGGTATTCCGGATCAGGATGCGCAGGAAAACCGCTTCGCCATCCAAATTCCTTACGCGCTGGGTATTATTGCTACCCGCTCCGTGGACACGCCGGTCATTGGCCTTAAAGACCTGCTGGTTCAGCATGAAGAGCGTATCCGTAACGGGATGAAAGCCTATTCCCTGTTAGAGCAGCTGCGTGCGGGCTCTACCGATCAGGCCGTTCGCGACCAGTTCAACGACGTGAAGAAAGACCTGGGTTATGGTCTGCTGCTGAAACGCTATACCCCGAACGTCTCTGACGCGACGGAAGCGCAAATTCAGATGGCGACCAAAGACTCCATTCCGCGCGTTGCGCCGTTGTATTTCGCGTTCCGTATCATGGTCGGGAGCGGCATCATTATGCTGCTGATCATTGCTGCCTCCTTCTGGTCGGTTATTCGTAACCGTATCGGCGAGAAAAAATGGCTGCTGCGTACGGCGCTGTACGGTATTCCGCTGCCATGGATTGCCATCGAATCCGGTTGGTTCGTTGCGGAGTATGGCCGTCAGCCGTGGGCTATCGGTGAGGTGTTACCAACGGCTGTGGCGAACTCGTCGCTGACCGCGGGCGACCTTATCTTCTCCATGTTGCTGATTTGTGGTCTGTACACCCTGTTCCTGGTGGCTGAGCTGTTCCTGATGTTCAAGTTCGCTCGCCTCGGCCCAGGCAGCCTGAAAACCGGTCGCTATCACTACGAGCAGTCCTCCGTGGCTTCTCAGCCGGCACGCTAAGACAGGAGTCGTCAAATGATCGATTATGAAGTATTGCGTTTTATCTGGTGGCTGCTGGTTGGCATTCTGCTGATTGGCTTTGCTGTCACCGACGGGTTCGACATGGGGGTGGGCATGCTCACCCGTTTCCTCGGTCGTAACGACACCGAGCGTCGTATCATGATTAACTCCATCGCTCCTCACTGGGACGGTAACCAGGTGTGGCTGATCACCGCAGGCGGCGCGCTGTTTGCTGCCTGGCCGATGGTCTACGCCGCGGCGTTCTCCGGCTTCTATGTGGCGATGATTTTGGTGCTGGCCTCTTTATTCTTCCGTCCGGTAGGCTTTGACTACCGTTCCAAGATTGAAGATACCCGCTGGCGTAACATGTGGGACTGGGGCATCTTCATCGGTAGCTTTGTGCCACCGCTGGTGATTGGCGTGGCCTTTGGTAACCTGCTGCAGGGCGTACCGTTCCACATCGACGAGTACATGCGTCTTTACTACACCGGTAACTTCTTCCAGCTGCTGAACCCGTTTGGTCTGCTGGCAGGTGTGGTGAGCGTGGCGATGATCATTACTCAGGGTGCGACCTATCTGCAGATGCGTACTGTGGGTGAACTGCACCTGCGCTCTCGCGCAACGGCGCAGGTTGCTGCGCTGGTGACGCTGGTCTGCTTTGCCCTGGGCGGTGTCTGGGTAATGTATGGTATTGATGGCTACGTTGTGACCTCTGCGATCAACCACGCTGCGCCGTCTAATCCATTGACGAAAGAAGTGGCGCGTCAGGCAGGTGCATGGCTGGTGAACTTCAACAATATGCCTGCGCTTTGGGCTATCCCCGCGCTGGGCGTGCTGTTGCCGCTGCTGACCGTGCTGACCTCTCGTCTGGAAAAAGGCGCGCTGGCGTTCGTCTTCTCGTCACTGACCCTGGCGTGCATTATCCTGACTGCCGGTATCGCGATGTTCCCATTCGTTATGCCATCAAGCACCATGATGAATGCAAGCCTGACCATGTGGGATGCGACCTCCAGTCAGCTGACGCTTAATCTGATGACCTATGTTGCGGGTGTGTTCGTACCCATTATTCTGCTGTACACCTCCTGGTGTTACTGGAAAATGTTTGGTCGTCTCACCAAAGAACATATCGAAAGTAACACCCACTCTATGTACTAAGTAAGGAGCTGAATATGTGGTATTTCGCATGGATTTTAGGGACGCTTCTTGCCTGTGCATTTGGGGTGATTACCGCCCTGGCGCTGGAGCACGTTGAAGCGTCCAAAGCCGGTGAAGAAAAACACTGATGGAAATTATCGCGACCCTCTATCGCGTAATGGACAAGCGCCCGTTAAGGGCGCTTTCCCTTGTGATGGCATTAGTGTTGGCAGGATGCGTATTTTGGGATCCGGCGCGCTTTGCTGCCAGAACCAGTACGCTCGAGATCTGGCACGGGTTTCTTATTATGTGGGCCGTCTGTGCGGGGGTGATCCACGGCGTCGGTTTTCGTCCGAAAGCCCCTCTCTGGCAGGGCATTTTTTGTCCGCTGGTGGCCGACCTGGTGCTGTTCGCTGGCCTGATTTTCTTTTTCAATTGAATAAGAACCCTCCGTTAATATTATGGGCTTACTAGGGCCCATAAAAATTTACTCTCCGTTTACTTTCCCCCATTCCAAACCATCATTCCCGCGCGTATAGTAGCGAAGTTTAAAAGCGCTAACTTTTGTTGCATTACCGGGATGTAAAGTGAATACAACGCTGTTTCGATGGCCGGTTCGTATCTATTACGAAGACACCGACGCCGGGGGTGTGGTTTACCACGCCAGCTACGTTGCCTTTTATGAACGAGCACGCACTGAGATGCTGCGCCATCATCACTTTAGCCAGCAAGTGCTGTTGGCTGAGCGAGTTGCCTTTGTGGTACGCAAGATGACGCTGGAGTATTTTGCGCCCGCCAGACTCGACGATATGCTCGAAGTCCAAACGGAAATTACATCAATGCGCGGAACCTCGCTGGTTTTCACGCAGCGTATCGTCAACGCAGAGAACACTGTACTGAACTCAGCAGAAGTACTGATTGTCTGTGTTGATCCAACCATAATGAAGCCTCGTGCGCTTCCTAAGTCTATTGTCGCGGAGTTTAAGCAGTGACTGACATGAATATCCTTGATTTGTTCCTGAAGGCTAGCCTTCTGGTTAAACTTATCATGTTGATTTTGATTGGTTTTTCTATCGCATCCTGGGCCATTATCATCCAGAGAACGCGTATCCTTAACGCCGCAGGCCGCGAAGCCGAAGCCTTTGAAGACAAGTTCTGGTCCGGTATCGAACTGTCTCGCCTGTATCAGGAGAGCCAGGGCCGTCGTGATAACCTTTCGGGTTCTGAGCAGATTTTCTACAGCGGGTTTAAGGAATTTGCGCGCTTACATCGAGCGAATAGCCACGCGCCGGAAGCGGTTGTTGAAGGGGCATCCCGTGCGATGCGTATCTCAATGAACCGCGAGCTTGAGACGCTGGAAACGCATATTCCATTCCTCGGCACCGTCGGCTCCATCAGCCCGTATATCGGCCTGTTTGGTACCGTGTGGGGGATTATGCACGCCTTTATCGCGCTGGGCGCGGTAAAACAAGCCACGCTGCAGATGGTTGCTCCGGGGATCGCAGAAGCGCTGATCGCGACGGCAATCGGTCTTTTCGCCGCTATTCCTGCGGTAATGGCTTATAACCGTCTGAACCAGCGCGTGAATAAACTGGAACTGAATTACGACAACTTTATGGAAGAGTTCACCGCAATTCTGCACCGTCAGGCGTTTACCAGCACCGAGAGCAACAAGGGGTAAACCATGGCCAGACAGCGTGGACGAGGTCGTCGCGAACTCAAGTCCGAAATCAACATTGTACCGCTGTTGGACGTACTGCTGGTGCTGTTGCTGATCTTTATGGCAACGGCTCCCATCATTACGCAGAGCGTAGAGGTTGATCTGCCGGATGCGACAGAGTCGCAGGCTGTGAGCACCAATGATGACCCGCCGGTCATCATTGAAGTGTCAGGGGTCGGGCAATACAGCGTGGTGGTGGAAAAAGATCGTCTGGATCAACTTCCGCCGGAGCAGGTTATTGCTGAAGCACAACGCCGCCTACAGTCAAATCCGAAAACGGTCTTCTTAATCGGTGGTGCGAAAGATGTGCCTTACGATGAAATCATTAAAGCGCTGAACCTGCTGCATAGCGCGGGTGTTAAGTCGGTCGGCTTGATGACGCAGCCAATTTGATTATCTGCGTACACAAAAAAGTTTTTGGGAACCAATAGTGTCAAAGGCAACCGAACAAAACGATAAGCTTAAACGGGCGATTATTATCTCGGCGGTGCTGCATGTCATTCTGTTTGCAGTACTGATCTGGAGTTCGTTCGACGAGCATATAGATGCATCAGCAGGTGGCGGTGGGGGATCCTCCATCGACGCCGTTATGGTGGATCCCGGCGCCGTCGTTCAGAACTATAATCGTCAGCAGCAACAGCAGGCGAGTGCAAAACGTGCTGAAGAGCAGCGAGAAAAACAGGCGCAACAGCAAGCTGAGGAACTGCGTGAAAAGCAGGCCGCAGAGCAAGAGCGTCTGAAGCAGCTTGAAAAAGAGCGTTTGCAGGCGCAGGAAGCGGCGAAAGAGCAGGCACAGCAGCAGAAACAGGCGGAAGACGCGGCGAAAAAAGCCCAGGAGCAGCAGAAGCAGGCTGAAGAGGCTGCAGCCAAAGCGGCCGCAGACGCGAAAGCAAAAGCGGATGCTCAGGCTAAAGAAGCCGCAGAAGCCGCGAAGAAAGCTGCTGCAGACGCGCAGAAACAAGCTGAAGCCGAGGCGGCGAAAGCGGCCGCAGATGCGAAGAAGAAAGTAGAAGCGGAAGCGGCAAAGAAAGCCGCCGCAGAAGCACAGAAGAAAGCTGAAGCAGAAGCTGCGAAGAAAGCGGCTGCTGCCGAGAAGGCCGCGGCTGAAAAAGCGGCTGCCGCTGAAAAAGCTGCAGCTGATAAAAAAGCGGCTGCCGAGAAAGCTGCCGCAGATAAAAAAGCGGCAGCCGAAAAAGCCGCTGCCGATAAAAAAGCTGCCGCTGAAAAAGCGGCTGCCAAAAAGGCCGCTGCTGAAAAAGCCGCTGCAGCTTCGGGCGTTGACGATCTCCTGGGCGATCTAAGCTCTGGTAAGAATGCGCCGAAAACGGGCGGAGGGGCGAAAGGAAATAATGCTGCCCCGGCCGGAAGCGGTAACACTAAGAGTAACGGTGCCTCAGGCGCTGAGATCAACGGTTATGCCCAGCAGATTAAAGCTGCTATTGAGAGCCGATTTTATGATGCGTCTTCCTATACAGGCAAAACCTGTACGCTGCGTATAAAACTGGCTCCAGACGGCATGCTGCTTGATATTCAGTCCGAAGGTGGCGATCCAGCCTTATGTAATGCTGCTCTGGCAGCTGCGCGTCAGGCCAGAATGCCTAAGCCGCCGTCTCAGGCTGTGTATGAAGTCTTTAAAAATGCGCCGCTGGATTTCAAACCTTAAGGAAAATTTTCCTCGTGAAAACGGGGAAAATAGACCAGGTTTAATCACAGGGTTCTGGTAGTGTTGTCTATTTGGGTTTGTTAATATTCTGCTAAATTATCGCGGGTAATGTTACCCAGGTAAGGGAGATATGATGAAGCAGGCATTACGTGTAGCATTTAGTTTCTTAATGCTGTGGGCAGCCGTGCTGCACGCAGAAGTACGTATCGAGATCACCCAGGGGGTGGACTCGGCACGTCCGATTGGCGTTGTTCCATTCCAGTGGGCTGGCCCTGGAGCCGCGCCTGAGGATATCGGCGGCATTGTTGCGGCTGACCTGCGTAACAGCGGTAAATTCAACCCCCTGGATCGCTCTCGCCTGCCACAGCAGCCGGGTACAGCACAGGAAGTACAGCCTGCTGCCTGGTCTGCGCTGGGTATTGACGCGGTCGTCGTCGGTCAGGTAACGCCTGCGCCGGACGGTGGCTATAACGTCGCTTACCAGCTGGTGGATACCGGCGGTGCGCCAGGTACCGTACTGGCTCAGAACACTTACAAAGTGAACAAGCAGTGGCTGCGTTATGCGGGCCACACCGCAAGTGACGAAGTGTTCGAGAAGCTGACTGGCATTAAGGGTGCCTTCCGCACGCGTATCGCCTATGTCGTACAGACTAACGGCGGCCAGTTCCCGTATGAGCTGCGTGTGTCTGATTACGATGGCTACAACCAGTTCACCGTTCACCGTTCACCACAGCCGCTGATGTCTCCGGCCTGGTCACCGGACGGTTCTAAACTGGCTTACGTAACCTTCGAAAGCGGCCGTTCTGCGCTGGTTATCCAGACGCTGTCTAACGGTGCTGTGCGTCAGGTGGCTTCGTTCCCGCGTCACAACGGTGCTCCAGCCTTCTCGCCGGACGGGTCTAAACTGGCCTTTGCCTTGTCTAAAACAGGCAGCCTGAACCTGTACGTGATGGATATTGGCTCGGGTCAGATACGCCAGGTGACCGACGGTCGTAGCAACAACACCGAACCAACCTGGTTCCCGGATAGCCAGAATCTGGCCTTTACCTCTGACCAGGCCGGACGTCCGCAGGTTTATAAAGTCAATGTTAACGGCGGTGCGCCGCAGCGTATTACCTGGGAAGGTTCACAGAACCAGGATGCTGACGTCAGCACAGACGGTAAATTTATGGTGATGGTGAGCTCGGCCGGTGGTCAGCAACACATTGCTAAACAGGATCTGGTAACGGGTGGCGTACAAGTTCTGTCGTCAACGTTCCTGGATGAAACGCCAAGTCTGGCACCTAACGGCACTATGGTAATCTACAGCTCTTCTCAGGGGATGGGATCTGTGCTGAATCTGGTTTCTACAGATGGGCGTTTCAAAGCGCGTATTCCGGCAACTGATGGACAGGTAAAATCACCTGCCTGGTCGCCGTATCTGTAAATAATAATTAATTGATTACTAAAGGAATCATAGAAATGCAACTGAACAAAGTGCTGAAGGGGCTGATGATCGCTCTGCCTGTAATGGCAATCGCGGCATGTTCTTCTAACAAGAACGCCAGCAATGACCAGAGCGGCGAAGGCATGATGGGTGCCGGCACCGGTATGGACGCGAACGGCAATGGCAACATGTCTTCTGAAGAGCAAGCGCGTCTTCAGATGCAGCAGCTGCAGCAGAACAACATCGTTTACTTCGATCTGGATAAATACGACATCCGTTCTGACTTCGCTGCGATGCTGGATGCTCACGCTAACTTCCTGCGTAGCAACCCATCTTACAAAGTCACCGTAGAAGGTCACGCGGACGAACGTGGTACCCCGGAGTACAACATCTCCCTGGGCGAGCGTCGTGCTAACGCTGTTAAAATGTACCTGCAGGGTAAAGGCGTTTCTGCTGACCAGATCTCTATCGTTTCTTACGGTAAAGAAAAACCTGCAGTACTGGGCCACGACGAAGCGGCTTACTCCAAAAACCGTCGTGCCGTACTGGTTTACTAAGAGAATTGCATGAGCAGTAACTTCAGACATCATTTGATGAGTCTGTCGTTACTGGTTGGAATAGCGGCCCCCTGGGCCGCTTTTGCTCAGGCACCAATCAGTAGTGTCGGCTCAGGCTCGGTAGAAGACCGGGTCACTCAACTCGAGCGTATCTCTAATGCTCACAGCCAGCTTTTAACGCAACTCCAGCAGCAACTTTCTGACAACCAAAACGATATTGATTCTCTCCGTGGTCAGATCCAGGAAAGTCAGTATCAGCTAAACCAGGTTGTGGAACGTCAGAAGCAGATTTTGCTGCAGATGGATAGCCTGAATAACGGCGGTGCGGCAGCACAGCCAGCAGCAGGCGATCAGAGTAGCGCGACGCCGGCAGCACCAGCCCCTTCCGCAGATGCGTCCGCCTCGGGTGGCGCGCCTGTACAGAGCGGTGATGCCAATACAGACTACAATGCGGCAATTGCCCTGGTGCATGACAATGCGCGTCAGGACGATGCCATTGCGGCTTTTCAGAACTTCGTGAAGAAGTACCCTGATTCAACCTATCAGCCTAATGCTAACTACTGGCTGGGACAGTTGAATTATAACAAGGGGAAAAAAGACGATGCGGCGTTCTATTTTGCCTCCGTGGTGAAAAATTACCCGAAATCACCAAAAGCGCCGGATGCTATGTTTAAGGTCGGCGTGATCATGCAGGACAAAGGCGACACCGCGAAAGCGAAGGCCGTTTACCAGCAGGTAGTTGCGAAGTACCCCGGTACCGATGGTGCCAAACAAGCGCAAAAACGTCTTGGGTCGATGGGATGATTACCGCATGACCAGAAAACGCGTTATTTCTGGTCGTGCAGCATGAATCGTAAGCAGTTAAGTGATCTCTATCGAAATTTTTGTTGCGCAGAATTCTTAAATCAGTAATATATGCCGCCGTTGCCACGGGATATCACACTCCGTGAAAACAGCGTGAAAGTGGGTCGTTAGCTCAGTTGGTAGAGCAGTTGACTTTTAATCAATTGGTCGCAGGTTCGAATCCTGCACGACCCACCAATAATTAGGTGGACGCAGTAGTAAAGCGTGAAGGATAGCGTTGCTTTAGCAACGACCCGTAGGGCGAGGCAAAGCCGAGTCATCCTGCACGACACACCACTTAAAGTAGTTCCGGCAGTACAGAGTGGGTGATTAGCTCAGTTGGTAGAGCATCTCCTTTACACGGAGGGGGTCGGCGGTTCGAGCCCGTCATCACCCACCACTCGGGTCGTTAGCTCAGTTGGTAGAGCAGTTGACTTTTAATCAATTGGTCGCAGGTTCGAATCCTGCACGACCCACCAATTTTAATATCTTACTCAGATGTTAAACGTGTAGGATAACGTTGCGTCAGCAACGGCCCGAAGGGCGAGGCGAAGCCGAGTCATCCAGCACGACCCACCGATTTGTTGATGGGTACCGAGTAAAATCTTCGAAGTCAGCACCCGAATGGGTCGTTAGCTCAGTTGGTAGAGCAGTTGACTTTTAATCAATTGGTCGCAGGTTCGAATCCTGCACGACCCACCACTTCGAAGAGAAAGCAGTAAATCCCGCAAGGGGTCGTTAGCTCAGTTGGTAGAGCAGTTGACTTTTAATCAATTGGTCGCAGGTTCGAATCCTGCACGACCCACCAATTTTAATGTCTTACTCAGATGTTAAACGTGAAGGATAACGTTGCGTCAGCAACGGCCCGAAGGGCGAGGCGAAGCCGAGTCATCCTGCACGACCCACCCATGTAAAAAGGCGCCCTAAAGGCGCCTTTTTGCTATCTGCTATTCCATAACGCCTTCTTCTTTAAAATGCGCCTGGCAGGGTTTCCCATTTATCAATAACGCGCACCGTTGACGGTGACTTTTATTCTCAATTTCGCTATCTTGTTTAGTATACAAAACGAAATTGTCTCTCCTTCGCTTTCACACGCATATCAGAGGCAAAATTGTTAAGCCAGTAAAACGAGAAGCCATAATGAGCGTGATGTTTGATCCAGAAGCCGCAATCTATCCTTTTCCGCCTAAGCCTGCCCCGCTGACGCTGGACGAAAAACAGTTTTACCGTGAGAAAATCAAGCGTCTGCTGAAAGAGCGTGATGCGGTGATGGTCGCACACTATTATACCGACCCTGAAATCCAGCAACTGGCGGAAGAGACCGGCGGCTGTATTTCAGACTCACTTGAGATGGCGCGTTTTGGAGCCAAACATTCCGCATCCACGCTACTGGTAGCGGGCGTGCGCTTTATGGGTGAAACTGCAAAAATATTAAGCCCCGAAAAAACCATTCTCATGCCGACCCTACAGGCGGAATGTTCGCTCGATTTAGGCTGCCCAATCGATGAATTTACGGCCTTTTGCGATGCCCATCCGGACAGGACAGTGGTGGTCTATGCCAATACCTCTGCTGCGGTTAAGGCGCGAGCTGACTGGGTCGTCACCTCAAGCATTGCCGTTGAACTGATTGAACACCTCGACAGCCTGGGCGAGAAAATCATCTGGGCACCGGACCGGCATCTGGGCAATTATGTACAGAAACAGACCGGGGCCGATGTGCTCTGCTGGCAGGGGGCCTGCATTGTGCATGACGAGTTCAAAACGCAGGCGCTGGGACGTATGAAGGCCCTCTATCCCCAGGCGGCTATCCTGGTACACCCGGAATCACCCCAGGCCATCGTAGATATGGCTGATGCGGTAGGCTCTACCAGCCAGTTGATTGCTGCAGCAAAAACATTGCCACAGCAACAACTTATTGTGGCAACCGATCGTGGGATCTTTTATAAGATGCAGCAGGCGGTACCGGAAAAAGTGCTGTTCGAAGCGCCTACCGCCGGAGAAGGGGCGACGTGTCGCAGTTGCGCTCACTGTCCATGGATGGCCATGAACGGGCTGAAAGCCATTGCAGAGGGGCTGGAATCAGGTGGCGCGGCACATGAGATTCATGTTGATGCTGCGCTGCGTGAAGGCGCGCTGAAGCCGCTTAACCGCATGCTGGATTTTGCGGCTACACTTCGTCCTTAAGCATTAAATTCATAACGATACGCTCAGGGGAAAAGATGGACTTTTTTAGCACGCAAAACATTCTGGTACATATACCGATTGGGGCTGGCGGCTACGATTTGTCATGGATTGAGGCGGTAGGCACCATTGCTGGTCTGCTTTGCATCTGGCTGGCCAGTCTGGAGAAGATTGTTAACTACGCGTTTGGGCTGGTTAACGTCACACTCTTTGCCATCATCTTCTTTCAAATTCAGCTCTATGCCAGCCTGCTACTGCAGCTCTTTTTCTTTGCTGCCAATATCTATGGCTGGTATGCCTGGTCCCGGCAAAACAGCCAGCAGCAGGCGGAACTGCAGATCCGCTGGTTGCCCTTGCCAAAAGCCCTTGCCTGGCTTGCGGCCTGCGTGGTGGCGATTGGTCTGATGACGGTCTGGATCGATCCGGTGTTTGGTTTCCTCACCCGCGTAGCCGTATCGGTAATGAGCAGCATCGGCCTGAATGTCTCTATGCCTGAGCTTCAGCCGGATGCTTTCCCGTTCTGGGACTCCTGCATGATGGTGTTGTCGATCGTGGCCATGATCCTGATGACCCGCAAATATGTCGAAAACTGGCTCTTGTGGGTCATCATTAACATTATCAGCGTAGTGATTTTCGCCCTGCAGGGGGTCTACGCCATGTCGCTGGAGTACCTGATCCTCACCTTCATTGCCCTGAATGGCAGCCGTATGTGGATGAACAGCGCACGTAAACGGGGTTCTCGCGCGCTTTCTCATTAATGGTGGTGATGATGCTCATGACCGGTCTGCGCCTCATTGAGGCGGCATTCCGGTCCGCTACAGGGGCGGTACTCCATCTGGATGGTGGCGTGTGATATCTGGTAATGCTCTTCAAGGAAGTGCTGAATGCGTTCCAGCAACGCATCATGATCGTGCGGGGGAATAACCTGCACGTGCAGGGTCATAATTGGTTTCTCACCCACCATCCACACATGCACATGGTGCACATTTCTCACCTCCGGGATGGAGCGGCACAGGTTGCGCTTCAGTGCAGCGATATCCAGCGAGGCTGGCGCGCCTTCCAGCAGTTCATTTACGCTCTCTTTTAACAGTTGCCAGGCGCTACGCAACACCAGGCAGGAGACCAGCACCGAGAGGATAGGATCTATTGGCGTCCAGCCCGTCCACAGAATTATCAGCGCCGCCAGAATCGCCCCAACCGAACCCAGCAGATCGCCCAGTACGTGCAACGCCGCCGCGCGAACGTTAAGATTTTTTTCTGCGCTACCGCGATGCAGGATCCAGAACGCCAGAATATTGGCCACCAAACCGGCCACTGCCACTCCCATCATCGTCGCGCCGGCGACCGGTTGCGGGTGATAAAAGCGCTGGATTGCCTCCCAGACGATAAGTGCGGTAATGCCCACCAGCGCCAGCGCATTGACGAACGCAGCGAGCGTCGTCAGGCGCAACCAGCCGAAAGTCCGTCCTTTGCCAGCAGGCTTATGGGAAAACTGGACTGCCAGCAGTGCAAACAGCAACGCGGCGGCATCGGTGAGCATATGGCCTGCATCCGCCAGCAGCGCCAGCGAGCCAGAAACCAGCCCACCAATCACCTCAATAACCATAAAGGTGGCAGTGACTCCGAACGCCAGCATGAGTCGTTTAGCGTTATCGTCCTTTGGAGCGTGAGAGTGGGCGTGCGCCATGAAATATGTCCTGTTACTTTAATCCGGGAAGTGTAAAGTTTTTAACATGATGCCCAAAAAAGTGGCACAAAAAAGGAGAGCTTTCGCTCTCCTTTTTGCGCCGCCGGCTATCTATTACTGCGAAGTACCGTCGGTTTTACGTTCCTCAGTACTCATGTTCGGTTCAACTTTCGTGTTGGTGTCCGGACATTTGCCATCTTTACACATTGAGTTTTTGTGCACTTCATCTTTACTCATATGCTCGCCAGTCGCGGAAGTACTATTGCTGTTGGAGTGAGACATAGTGCCGCTAGCGCCGGTGTTAGTATTGCCCGTATTAATGTTGCTGTTATCAACATTATTTGGCGCAATATTCTGATGAGCATCAGGGGCAACCTGTCCTGCTTCAGCGGCGGCGTTTGCCTGGCCATTACCGCCATCTGAAGCGCTATCCGCTGCAAGCGCTGCACCGCTTGCCATTGTCAGGGTTGCTGTCAGGAATAAGGTTGCCAGTTTAGTCATTTTCATAGTGCTGCTCCTGTTCTGGTCGTTATTTGCTGGATAACTTCTTCCAACAGTGCATTCGCGAAATAAAGATTCGAATTAATGGTGAAAGATTCCAACATCACTATTTAGGTCAGTATGGAATTTTGCAAAATCTCTTCAAGAGAGTGTTTACAATTAAAAAGTCTAGGGCAGATCTCATTTTTCGCTAG
Organism: Leclercia pneumoniae; assembly: GCF_017348915.1. Classification (NCBI taxonomy): domain Bacteria; kingdom Pseudomonadati; phylum Pseudomonadota; class Gammaproteobacteria; order Enterobacterales; family Enterobacteriaceae; genus Leclercia; species Leclercia pneumoniae. Next base: position 1,281,290 of record NZ_CP071383.1, read on the forward strand.
ATTGTGGCGTTTTTTTAGTAAATTCCAGGATTTATCTGTGCGTAGTGTAAAAGCGTGTTTACACTTCACCACAGCCGGGATAGATTGAAGGGATTGCATTCAATACCAAAAATATGTCTAGCGGAAAGAAAATGAATTATCAGAATGACGATTTACGTATTAAAGAGATCAATGAGTTACTGCCCCCTGTAGCGCTTCTGGAGAAGTTTCCCGCCACTGAAAATGCTGCCAATACCGTTTCGCACGCGCGTAAAGCGATCCATAAAATCCTGAAAGGTAACGACGATCGCCTGCTGGTGGTTATCGGACCCTGTTCCATTCACGATCCGGTGGCAGCGAAAGAGTATGCAGCTCGCCTGCTGACGCTGCGGGAGGAGTTAAAGGATGAACTGGAAATCGTCATGCGCGTCTACTTCGAAAAACCGCGTACCACCGTGGGCTGGAAGGGGCTGATTAACGATCCGCATATGGATAACAGCTTCCAGATTAACGACGGCCTGCGTATAGCCCGTAAGTTATTGCTGGATATCAATGACAGCGGATTGCCTGCGGCGGGTGAGTTCCTGGACATGATCACCCCTCAGTACATGGCCGATCTTATGAGCTGGGGTGCCATTGGCGCCCGCACCACCGAGTCTCAGGTGCACCGTGAATTGGCCTCCGGTCTCTCTTGCCCGGTTGGCTTCAAAAACGGTACCGACGGCACCATTAAAGTGGCGATCGACGCCATCAACGCTGCCGGGGCACCGCACTGTTTCCTGTCTGTGACCAAATGGGGCCACTCGGCCATCGTCAACACCAGCGGTAATGGCGATTGCCATATCATTCTGCGTGGCGGTAAAGAGCCGAACTACAGTGCCAAACACGTGGCGGAGGTGAAAGCCGGTCTGGAAAAAGCAGGTCTGCCTGCACAGGTAATGATTGATTTCAGCCATGCCAACTCCAGCAAGCAGTTTAAGAAGCAGATGGAAGTGGGGGCAGATGTGTGCCAGCAGATCGCCGGCGGCGAAAACGCGGTCATTGGCGTGATGATTGAAAGCCACCTGGTGGAGGGGAATCAGAACCTCGAAAGCAGCGAACCGCTGGTCTACGGTAAAAGCGTTACCGACGCCTGCATCGGCTGGGAAGACACCGACACCATCCTGCGTCAACTGGCGAATGCAGTGAAAGCGCGCCGTGGCTAAGCCGTCAGCGCCAATAAAAAAGCGCGGAATGCTCCGCGCTTTTTTTACGTCTGGCGAAACTTATTTCGCTTTACCCTGGTTCGCCACTGCCGCTGCTTTTGCCGCGATTTCGTCAGCGTTGCCCAGATAGTAATGTTTGATAGGCTTGAAGTTTTCGTCGAACTCATACACCAGCGGTACGCCCGTTGGGATGTTCAGTTCGAGGATCTCATCTTCGCCCATGTCATCCAGATATTTCACCAGCGCACGCAGAGAGTTACCGTGAGCGGCAATAATGACGCGCTCACCGCTCTTCAGGCGTGGCAGAATGGTTTCGTTCCAGTAAGGCACAACACGATCGATGGTCAGCGCCAGGCTTTCGGTGGTTGGCAGCTCTGCATCGGTCAGTTTCGCATAGCGCGGGTCATGGCCTGGGAAACGCTCATCGTCTTTGGTCAGCTCTGGCGGGGTCACAGCAAAGCCGCGGCGCCACTGTTTAACCTGCTCGTCACCGTATTTCTCAGCGGTTTCTGCTTTGTTCAGACCCTGCAGCGCACCGTAGTGACGCTCGTTCAGCTTCCAGGATTTCTCAACCGGCAGCCATGCCTGGTCCAGTTCATCCAGAACGTTCCACAGGGTATGGATGGCACGTTTCAGCACAGAGGTATAAGCAAAATCGAAGCTAAAGCCTTCGTCTTTCAGCAGTTTACCGGCCGCTTTTGCTTCGCCAACGCCTTTCTCAGACAGGTCCACATCATACCAACCGGTGAAGCGGTTTTCGTTGTTCCACTGGCTTTCGCCGTGACGCACCAGAACCAGCTTAGTTACAGCCATATTTCACTCCTCACGAGCATTAATTGAATGATAACAATTCTCATTATATTGCCGTGTTCATGTCAGCGGCAATCCTTAACCCTAACCATAGCGAAAATAGTCTCTCAGTGTAAGCTGCTTGTGAATTGAGGGTTATGATTTTGTCGGCAAGTGGCGCTATTTTCAGCAAAATGGGCAAAAAAAAGCCCTCCGTCAGGAGGGCCAGAATCAGTGGGCGATAAACTGATATTCCGTCAGGCTACGCCAGGTTTGGCCAGGGCGTAATACGCAGTCTGGCTGCGGCCATTCGGGGTGGTTCGGACTGTCGGGTAACAGTTCGCTCTCCAGCGCCAGGCCCTGCCAGTCGCTGTATTCGCCGTGTTCACGCGCCGGCGTACCCGCCAGGTAATTACCGGAGTAGAACTGCAGGGCAGGGGTGGAGGTATAAACCGTCATCTGCAGCTTTTTATCTTGCGACCAGAGGTGAGCGGCAGGTTGCGTGACGTCGCCCTGCGCCTGCAACAGGAAAGCGTGATCGTAGCCTTTAACCTTACGCTGATGGTCATCGCTGAGGAAATCCTGAGCGATAACCTTTGCATCACGGAAATCGAAGCTGGTGCCCGCGACGGATTTTAATCCTTCTTGCGGAATGCCCATCTCATCCACCGGCAGATAGGTATCAGCCAGCAGCTGGAGCGTGTGATGACGCACATCGCTCTGATCGCCATCGAGGTTGAAGTAAGCGTGGTTAGTCAGATTCACCGGGCAGGGTTTATCGACCGAGGCGCTGTACTCAATGGCAATGCGGTTATCTTCTGTCAGGCGGAAATGGGCGCTGGCAGAGAGATTTCCTGGGAAGCCCTGATCGCCGTCAATGGAATCCAGGGCAAAGATGGCTTCCGCGTCGTTTTGCTGCACAATGCGCCAGCGTCGTTTGTCGAAGCCCTCCGGGCCGCCATGGAGTTGGTTCTCTCCTTGGCTTGGCAGCAACGCATAGCGCACGCCGTCCAGCTCGAAGCTGCTTTTAGCAATACGGTTCGCGTAACGGCCTACCGAGGCGCCAAGATAGGCGTTCTGGGTAATATATTGCTCCGGTGACGCGCATCCCAGCAGGGTTTCACGTACGCAGCCGTCAGACATGCGAACGCGCGCTGACAGTAAGGTGGCGCCCCAGTCCATCAGCGTTACCACCATACCTGCGTTGTTACGCAGGGTGATCAGGCGGTACGGCAGTCCATCCGGGGCGAGGGTGGGGGTTTCATTTAGCACTGGCCCGCTCCTTGTGAGGCATTACAGACATAAAAGGTCTCTTTGATACCGGTTTTGGCTTCGTACTGCTCTTCAACCGCTTTTTGCACCGCAGGCACTAAGGCTTCAGGTACCAGCGCTACGATACAGCCGCCGAAGCCGCCGCCGGTCATACGTACACCGCCCTGTTCGCCGATAGCAGATTTAACAATCTCCACCAGGGTGTCAATTTGTGGAACAGTGATCTCAAAGTCGTCACGCATTGAGGCATGCGATTCCGCCATTAGCTCACCCATACGTTTCAGGTCACCCTCGGCCAATGCGGAGGCCGCTTCAACGGTGCGGGCGTTCTCGGTAAGCACGTGACGTACACGTTTCGCGACCACCGGATCCAGTTCGTGCGCCACTTTGTTGAACTCTTCCAGGGAGACATCACGCAGCGCGGACTGCTGGAAGAAGCGAGCGCCGGTTTCACACTGCTCGCGTCGGGTGTTGTATTCGCTGCCCACCAGAGTGCGTTTGAAATTACTGTTGATAATCACCACCGCCGCGCCTTTTGGTAGGGGAACGGCTTTGGTTCCCAGCGAGCGGCAATCGATCAGCAGGGCATGATCCTTTTTACCTAGCGCAGAGATCAATTGATCCATAATGCCGCAGTTGCAGCCTACGAACTGGTTCTCTGCTTCCTGGCCGTTCAGGGCAATTTGCGCCCCGTCCAGCGGCAGATGGTAAAGCTGCTGGAAAACAGTACCTACTGCGACCTCCAGAGAGGCCGAGGAGCTAAGACCGGCACCCTGAGGCACATTACCGCTGATCACCAGGTCGGCACCGGCGAAGTCCTTGTTACGTTTTTGCAGGTGTTTCACTACGCCACGAACATAGTTAGACCACTGCTGGTCCGGATGCGCCACAATCGGCGCATCGAGGGAAAACTCATCGCTCTGATTATCGTAATCGGCCGCAATAACACGCACTTTCTGGTCATCACGTTTTGCACAGCTGATTACCGTCTGGTAATCGATGGCGCAGGGCAAGACAAAACCGTCGTTGTAGTCGGTATGCTCACCGATCAGGTTTACGCGGCCCGGAGCCTGGATGACGTGAGTGGCCGGATAGCCAAATTTTTCAGCAAACAGGGCTTGGGTGTTCTCTTTCAGACTCATTGTTATTCTCCAGATTCGCGAAAATGGACATCACTCACTGCACGCAGGCGTTCTGCGGCCTGTTCTGCTGTCAGGTCACGCTGGGTTTCCGCCAGCATCTCATAACCCACCATAAATTTGCGCACGGTTGCCGAGCGCAGCAGTGGCGGATAGAAATGGGCGTGCAGTTGCCAGTGCGCGTTCTCTTCGCCGTTGAAAGGTGCGCCGTGCCAGCCCATGGAGTACGGGAAAGAGCACTGGAACAGGTTATCGTAACGGCTGGTCAGTTTTTTCAGCGCCAGCGCTAAATCGCTGCGTTGTTCCTCACTGAGTTCGGTAATGCGCAGGACGTGCGTCTTAGGCAGCAGCAGGGTTTCGAATGGCCATGCTGCCCAGTAAGGCACCACTGCCAGCCAGTGTTCGGTTTCCACAACGGTACGGCTGCCGTCGGCCAGTTCGCGCTGAACATAGTCCAGCAGCATTGGGCTGTTCTGCTCTGAATAATAGGTTTTCTGCAGGCGATCTTCGCGTTCAACCTCGTTAGGCAGGAAGCTATTCGCCCACACCTGACCGTGCGGATGGGGATTGGAGCAACCCATCGCCGCACCTTTATTTTCAAAGACCTGTACCCAGGGATACGTCTGACCCAGCTCGGCGGTCTGCGCCTGCCAGGTTTTGACGACCTCAGACAGGGCCTCTACGCTGAGTTCGGGCAGCGTTTTGCTGTGATCGGGGGAAAAACAGATCACCCGGCTGGTACCGCGTGCACTTTCACAGCGCAGCAGCGGGTCGTCACTCTGCGGCGCGTCCGGTGTATCAGTCATCAGGGCGGCAAAGTCGTTCGTGAAAACGTAAGTGCCGGTGTAATCAGGGTTTTTATCGCCCGTCACGCGAGTATTGCCCGGACACAAGAAACAGTCCGGGTCGTGCTGCGGCAGCGTCTGTTTGGCAGGGGTTTCTTGCGCCCCCTGCCAGGGGCGCTTGGCGCGATGCGGGGAAACCAGAATCCATTGCCCGGTTAACGGGTTAAAGCGACGATGCGGATGATCGACGGGATTAAATTGGGTCATGACAGATCCTTAGTCTGGATACCCCTGGGGGTGGCGAGACTGCCAGCGCCAGGTATCCTGTGCCATTTCATCAAGCGTGCGAGAAACACGCCAGTTAAGCTCTTTATCTGCTTTAGTCGCGTCTGCCCAGTAGGCTGGCAAATCGCCTTCGCGCCGTGGGGCGAAATGGTAGTTCACCGGTTTGCCACAGGCATTGCTGAAGGCGTTAACCACGTCCAGCACGCTGCTGCCCACACCCGCACCGAGGTTGTAGATATGTACGCCCGGTTTTCCGGCAAGCTGCTGCATGGCAGCAACGTGGCCATCGGCCAGATCCATGACGTGGATGTAATCACGCACGCCGGTTCCGTCCGGGGTAGGGTAGTCATTACCAAACACCGCCAGCGAATCGCGACGACCTACGGCAACCTGCGCGATATATGGCATCAGGTTATTTGGAATACCCTGCGGATCTTCACCCATATCTCCAGACGGATGGGCGCCGACCGGGTTGAAATAGCGCAATAGGGCGATGCTCCACTCCGGCTGTGCTTTCTGCAGGTCAGTGAGGATCTGCTCCACCATCAGCTTGCTTTTGCCATACGGGCTTTGCGGTGTACCCGTAGGGAAGCTTTCAACGTAAGGAATTTTTGGCTGGTCGCCGTAAACGGTAGCAGAGGAGCTAAAGATAAAGTTCTTCACGCCGGCAGCGCGCATGGCTGAAACCAGGCGCAGAGTGCCGTTGACGTTGTTATCGTAATACTCCAGCGGCTTTGACACGGATTCACCCACCGCTTTCAGGCCGGCAAAATGGATCACCGTATCGATGGCGTGATCGTGAAGAATTTCGGTCATCAGCGCTTCGTTGCGGATATCACCTTCCACGAAGGAGGGCTGTTTGCCACCCAGATGCTCAATCACGGGCAGCACGCTGCGCTTACTGTTGCACAGATTATCGAGGATGATGACATCGTGGCCGTTTTGCAGCAGTTGTACACAGGTATGACTTCCTATGTAACCGCTACCACCTGTTACCAGAACTCGCATATATCGCTCCATTAGGCTTATGATATGTAATAAACATAGCATAACAGAGACGCAAAAAGTGTGACATGGGATAAAATAGTGGAATCGTTTACACTGCTGCGTTTTCACCGTTCTGCTGTCGTTCAGACGATTGTAAATCAATAAGATAGGTTTGTATTGATGCAGGTTATCTGAAAAAGCAGGGGGCAGTGCCCCCTTGAAGAGGGGGTCAGACCGGACCAATGGCGTAGCGATAGCTCTCGCCATCCGGCACAAACTCCAGCCTGTGAGTAATACAGGAGGGTGCATCTTCCGCATGATGAGAAACAAACAGCAACTGCGTTTCCCCTTCGCTGATCAGGATATCGACAAAGCGGCGAATTAACTGGCGGTTCAGCGGATCCAGCCCCTGTAAGGGTTCATCCAGAACCAGCAAGGTAGGGTGTTTAACCAGCGCGCGGACAATCAACGCCAGCCGCTGCTGCCCCCAGGAGAGGCTGCTGAACGGGGCATCCGCCACCCGGTTATTCATACCAAGAATATCGAGCCATGACTGCGCCAGCTTGTGCTGCCTGTCAGATACCGCCTGATAAATGCCAATAGAGTCAAAATAACCCGACAGAATCACGTTGCGCACCGTGGTGCTGACGCGGTAATCCAGATGCAGGCTGCTGCTGACATAGCCGATATGCTTTTTGATATCCCAGATGGTTTCACCGCTACCGCGGCGGCGGCCAAACAGGGTGAGATCGTTACTGTAGCCCTGCGGATGATCGCCGGTAATCAGGCTGAGCAGGGTTGATTTACCGGCACCGTTTGGCCCGGTTATCTGCCAGTGTTCACCGGGGTTTACCGTCCAGCTGAGGTCGTTGAGGATAGGGCGGTCGTTATAAGAGACGACGCCGTGATTGAGCACAATGCGTGGTCGATCGTGCGCCAGCTCCTGGCGGGCTGCAGGGGCGTCCGGCTCGGGCAGTGTCAGGTTGTTCAGATTCTCACTGTGTGCCAGCTGGGCAATAAGGGCCTGTTGCAGAAGCTCGGCTTTCGCGCCGACGTCGGTCAGGGTGCAATCGGCCAGCACGCCCGCAAATTGCACAAAGGCCGGGATTTCATCAAAGCGATTGAGCACCAGCACGATGGTGTACCCCTGCTGATTCAGCGAGGCCAGCAGAAGGGCAAGCTGTTCGCGTGATTTCACGTCCAGGCCGTCAAAGGGTTCATCCAGAATCAACAGTTCCGGCTCGGCCATCAGGGCCTGACAGAGAAGGGTCTTGCGGGTTTCGCCCGTGGAGAGGTATTTGAAGCGGCGTTCCAGAAGCGCCGTTATCCCAAATTGCTCGGCCAGCAGGCGGCAGCGCGCCTCGTCTTTGACCTCATCCTGAATAATCTCGGCAGTGGTGCGGCCGGTATCCTCTTCGCCGGGGCTGAGGAGATCGGTATTGTTACGCTGCCACTCGTCACTGACCAACTTTTGCAACTGTTCGAAGGAGAGACGTGTCAGACGGGTAAAGGTAGAACGTCTCTCGCCTTGCAGCTGCGTCAGCTCGCCTGCCAGTGCGCGTGCCAGCGCAGATTTACCGCTGCCGTTACTGCCAACAAAAGCCCAGCTTTCGCCAGCGTTAAGCGTGAAATCGGCAAGCGTAAGTTTACGTGTATCGCTAAGACGAAACGTGCCTTGCGAAATTTGCAATGATGACATGATGTATCCCGTTTTGTGCAGCAATTACCCTCAGGGATACTCATTGGGAAGACGAATGTCAATGCGCTTAGCACAACGTGGCGATAATCACCCGGTCAGCATTAAAATATGCGGTCACCTCAGTACCTTCCTCTAGATTCACTGCCTGGGCGTGAGGCAGCGTGGCGCAAAGGGTCTGACCATCGGGCAGCGCCATCAGCACTTCGCACTGTTCATCACCCCGGTCAATATGGGTGACGACGCCCTGAAGCTGATTATCGGCCTGAAGCGCGTCTGTCGGATCCCGGGTGATATTGACCCAGGGTGCTTTTAGCAACACCAGCACCTCCTTTCCTTCCTCCAGAGCCAGGCGTTTGCCGCTCTGGGCCGTAATAGCCACCTTCAGCCGCGTGGTGCCATCAGCGAGTAAAATCGCCACATGCTGCTGGACAGGATCGCGATCGCGAGCGGTAACGGTGCCAAACCATTGATTGCGGGCGCTGGTCTGCAGTGAGAAGCGTGAAATGGCGGCAAGAAGGCTATCGAGAGGCAGGGCATCGTCATGGCTCAGCACGTCAAAGGCTTTTTGCTGGATCTGCCCCAGCAGTTCATAAAGCTCAATTAAGCGTTGACCATAGCGCGTAAGATGGGCCCCGCCGCCGCCTTTACCGCCGGTGGCGCGTTCAACCAGCATCTGCTCGCTCAGGGCGTTCATCTCATTTATGGCATCCCAGGCACTTTTATAACTGATCCCCGCATTCTTCGCGCCCTGGCTAATAGAGCCGGTTTGCGCTATCTGTTTAAGCAGAGCAATACGGCGTGGATCGGCAAAAAGTTTTTGCTGAAGACGTAGGGTGAGAAGAATTTCGGCCTGCATAACAGTGTCCTGGCAAAAAGCGTATTGTGACGCAATTCAGGGGAGTCGCAAACTGTACCGCACAAAAGGGGATGTATTTCTCGCTTTAACGGTTAGAATATGGCAATTCACATTGTCTGGAGAAACCCATGTTAGAGTTGTTGAAAAGTCTGGTGTTCGCCGTGATCATGGTACCAGTGGTGATGGCTATCATCCTCGGTGCAATCTACGGCCTGGGTGAAGTGTTCAACGTGTTTTCCAACATTGGACACAGAAAGCAGCCTAAAAAACAGCATTAATTCCCGTTAAAACGCCCGGCTTGTCCGGGCGTTTTGCTCTCAAGTTTGCCTCTTCCACGCCGATATTATCTTTAGCATCACACTCATTTACTCATTAAGCGGTACGATTTAAGGCTGGGAAAACCCTGTGGCAATCGTTATATTCTTAAGTATATAACGACATGCAAAAGGAGTTACAGATGGCACGTACAGGCTTAGGCTTTTTCGCAGGGGCAGCGCTGGTATTAACCGTAAGCGGACATGCACTGGCAGACGAAGGTAAAATTACCGTTTTCGCTGCCGCTTCGCTAACGAATGCCATGCAGGATATTGCTGCTGAGTATAAAAAAGAGAAAAACGTCGAGGTGGTTTCATCCTTTGCCTCTTCCTCAACGCTGGCCCGCCAGATTGAGGCGGGCGCGCCAGCGGATCTCTTTATCTCTGCGGATCAGAAATGGATGGACTATGCGGTGCAGAAGAAATCAATCGACACCGCCAGTCGGACAACGTTACTGGGGAACAGCCTGGTCGTCGTGGCGCCTAAAACAAGTCCACAGGGCGAAATGACAATCAATAAAGAGACGCCCTGGACCAGCCTGCTGAAAGACGGACGTCTGGCGGTTGGCGATCCGGAACATGTACCTGCGGGTATCTACGCGAAAGAGGCGCTGCAGAAACTGGGCGCATGGGATACGCTTTCGCCAAAGCTGGCGCCGGCGGAAGATGTTCGCGGCGCACTGGCGCTGGTGGAGCGTAACGAAGCGCCGCTGGGCATTGTTTATGGCTCCGATGCCGTTGCCGGTAAAGGGGTAAAAGTCGTCGGGACCTTCCCGGAAGACTCGCACAAAAAAGTGGAATATCCTGTTGCCATCGTTGATGGACATAAAAACGCGACGGTCAGCGCCTTTTACGATTATCTGAAAGGGCCGCAGGCGTCGGCAATCTTTAAACGCTATGGATTTACGACTCACGAATGATTTTGACCGATCCCGAATGGCAGGCCGTGCTGCTGAGCCTGAAAGTCTCCTCCCTCGCGGTTGTGTTTAGTCTGCCCTTTGGGATCTTCTTTGCCTGGCTACTGGTTCGCTGTACCTTTCCCGGTAAGGCGCTTCTTGATAGCCTGATCCATCTGCCGCTGGTGCTACCGCCCGTGGTTGTGGGCTATTTACTGCTCATTGCGATGGGCCGACGCGGCATCATTGGTGAATGGCTATATGACTGGTTTGGGCTGACCTTCGCCTTCAGCTGGCGCGGTGCGGTGCTGGCGGCGGCGGTGATGTCCTTCCCGTTGATGGTCCGCGCCATCCGTCTGGCGCTGGAGGGGGTGGATCGTAAACTGGAGCAGGCCGCCTGTACTCTGGGGGCCGGACGCTGGCGAGTTTTATTCACCATCACGCTCCCCCTGACCCTGCCCGGAATTATCGTCGGCACGGTACTGGCCTTTGCGCGTTCGCTGGGCGAGTTTGGTGCCACCATCACTTTCGTTTCCAATATTCCTGGTGAAACCCGCACGCTGCCGTCTGCCATGTATACCTTAATCCAGACGCCAGGTGGCGAAGGCGCCGCCGCGCGACTCTGTATTATCTCCATTGTGCTGGCTATCGTCTCGCTGCTGGTGTCGGAATGGCTGGCACGTTTGAGCCGTGAACGGATGGGGAACTGAAATGCTGGAACTTAATTTTAGCCAGACGCTGGGCGAACACTGTCTGACCATCAACGAAACCCTGCCAGCACGGGGTATTACGGCGATTTTTGGTGTGTCGGGGGCGGGCAAAACCTCGCTGATTAACGCCATCAGCGGCCTGACACGACCTCAGAGCGGGCGCATTGTGCTGAATGATCGTGTGCTCAACGACGCAGAACAGCGTATCTGGTTGTCACCGGATAAGCGCCGTATTGGGTACGTTTTCCAGGATGCCCGGCTCTTTCCGCACTATAAGGTTCGGGGTAATCTGCGCTACGGCATGGCGAAAAGCATGGCCGGACAGTTCGATAAACTGGTTGCGCTGCTGGGAATTGAGCACCTGCTCGACCGTCTACCCTCCTCTTTGTCGGGGGGCGAAAAACAGCGTGTGGCCATTGGTCGCGCACTGCTCACCGCGCCGGAACTGCTCCTGCTGGACGAGCCGCTGGCCTCTCTCGATATTCCGCGTAAGCGCGAACTGCTACCCTATCTGCAGCGACTGGCGCGTGAAATCAATATCCCGATGCTCTACGTCAGCCACTCGCTGGAGGAGATCCTCCACCTGGCCGATAACGTGCTGGTGCTGGAAAACGGTAACGTGAAGGCGTTTGGTCCTCTGGAGGAGGTGTGGGGCAGTAGCGTCATGCATCCGTGGTTGCCGGCAGAACAGCAGAGCAGCATTCTGAGGGTCAGCGTTCTTGAACATCACCCGCACTATGCCATGACCGCGCTGGCGCTCGGCGATCAACACCTCTGGGTGAATAAGCTAGATAAACCGCTACAGGCCAATTTGCGCATCCGCATTCAGGCTTCAGACGTCTCGCTGGTACTGCAGCCGCCGGTACAGAGCAGTATTCGTAATATCCTGCGAGCAAAAGTCGCCCAATGCTATGACGATAACGGGCAGGTAGAAGTGCAGCTGGAGATTGCCGGTAAGACGCTCTGGGCGCGTATCAGCCCCTGGGCCAGGGATGAACTTAGCATTAAGCCTGGCCTGTGGCTGTACGCGCAGATTAAGAGCGTGTCGATTACAACCTGATCAAATCAGGTTGCTGTAAATAAACTGGGCGATGCTGTCGCGCGTGTTATCGCCGATAACGACGTTGGCGCGCGCCTTCACCGCCTCGTCCGCATTGCCCATCGCCACACCGGTGCCTGCAGCTTCTAACATGCTGATGTCGTTATAATTATCGCCAAAGGCAATAACATCCTGCATCGACCAGCCCTGGGACTCGACATACTGCGTCAGGCGCTTACCTTTGCTGTTGCCTTTGCGGGCAATATCCACCTGATCGTGCCACGACCACTCGCACTCCAGCCCCAGCGTGTTTTCAACGAGTTTAGCAAAATCATTCAGCTTGCTGGTGTCTTCATCGGTCAGGGCAAATTTCCAGATGGCAGAGACCTCCCGGGCCGCCTGCGCCAGCGAAGCTACCTGCGTAAACACCGGGCGTTGCGCCTCTGGCAGAGATTGCGCCCAGGCGCGGGTGCGAATCACGTGGCCGGTAGGGCGCTCATACAGCATGGCTTCGTCAACGTACATCAGACCGTGAACATTATGTTCATCAAGCAGTGTAATCAGCTGTTGTGCCTGCGCAACCGGGAGCGGATCCGATTCGAGAACCTTTTTTGCATGATAATCATACAAATAAGTGCCATTACAACAAATTGCAGGTGTATCTAAAGCCAGTGCCTGATAAAAAGGATGAATAGCAACGTGATGACGACCCGTCACAATAATGAGTTGATAACCCGCTTCGCGCGCGCGTTGTAGCGCTTCGAGCGAAGAGGGGAGCAGGGTTTTTTGCGGGGTAAGTAACGTACCGTCTAAATCCAGTGCAATCACGCGAGAGGTCATTTGTTATTCCGGTTAATGATGAAAAACAGATTGCTGAGATGGTACACCGCGAGACGATCGCTGCAAAATTCCTGGCTAAAATTCAGCATCTACCGTTAAACGATCATCCTTGTACATTACTTTCACGCGCAGTGAGGAAGGAGCATTCATGAAACAAACCGTTTATACCGCCAGTCCTGAAAGCCAACAGATCCATGTCTGGCGTCTGAACCCTGAAGGGTCACTCACCCTTGTTCAGGTTGTCGATGTGCCGGGGCAGGTTCAGCCGATGGTAATCAGTCCGGATAAACGTTTCCTGTACGTGGGTGTGCGTCCGGAATTCCGCGTGCTGGCCTACCGTATTGCACCTGAAGATGGTGCTCTCACCTATACCGCCGAAGCGGCGCTGCCGGGCAGCCCGACGCATATCTCCACTGACCTGGAAGGGCGCTTCATCTTTAGCGGCTCCTATAACGCCGGTTGCGTCAGCGTGACGTGCCTGAACGACGGTATCCCGGGCGAAAGCGTAGACATGGTTGATGGGCTGGAAGGTTGCCACTCTGCCAATATCTCACCAGATAATAAAACGCTTTGGGTGCCGGCGCTGAAGCAGGATCGAATCTGTCTTTTCACCCTGGGTGACGACGGTAAACTGGCGGCACAAAATCCGGCGGAAGTGACCACTGTGGAAGGTGCAGGCCCGCGTCATATGGTCTTCCACCCGAATCAGAAGTTCGCTTATGTGGTGAACGAGCTGAACGGCTCGGTAGACGTCTGGGCGCTGAGTGATGCCCACGGCAATATCGAATGTATCCAGACGCTGGATATGATGCCTGCAGATTTTACCGATACCCGCTGGGCGGCCGATATCCACATCACACCGGATGGACGTCACCTCTATGCCTGTGACCGTACGTCCAGCCTGATCACCATCTTCAGCGTGTCTGAAGATGGCAGCGTGCTGGCCGTGGAAGGTTTCCAGCCGACGGAAACTCAGCCGCGTGGCTTCAATATCGATCACACGGGCAAGTACCTGATCGCGGCGGGGCAGAAATCGCATCACATTGCGCTGTATGAAATTCAGGGTGAGCAGGGGCTGCTGGAAGAGAAAGGACGCTATGCCGTCGGCCAGGGCCCAATGTGGGTAGTGGTTAACGCGCAGTAACGCGTTAGAACGTCGCAATAAAAAAACCTCGCCAGTGCGAGGTTTTTTTATACCCGATGGTGGCCGGATGTGCACATCAGCAAATACCAACCCGGTCATCGTAGTCTCATGAGTGAGTAAAGTAAAATAGTGCAAGCCAGGCGCTAAAAGCAGGTGTGGGTGCTACTGAATTGAATTGATTGCTATTTTTTCAATGAGTTTGATGAATTCTGATTTTGAGCTGGACTGTTTTTATATACAGATATTTATCGCTACAATCGCTGGGTTGGTGAGATGTGTAGCAGATCCGCAAAACAGGCACCTTTTTAAGTCCTGGCTGGCGGGTGGTGCCGTCAGTGCCTTAGCTGTGGAGCACATCAGCAAGCACCAACACCCACTGGCGACAGGCAGCGGAAAGGTAAGTCAGTGGCAGTGCTCCTGACCAAAGGAGTGGCGTATGAGCTTTACAGGATGGTGTATTCTGATCCTGCAACTCATGGTTGCGATACTGCAACTGCTGGACGCGTATCTACAGACGGTTGCCTGACGCTTCCAGGCGCAGCATAAAGGGGGAGTTGCTCCCCCTTTTTGCTAATAGCGCCGTTACTGCTTCGGTTCGGCGACGATCTTGCTACCTACACCGCGGTTGTTGTATTCCCACATGCGATTGAAGTTAGCGTCGTTCAGGTTGCGCTGTACATTGCCTTTATCATCAACGGTTCCCGTGTTGCCAGCATAAGGGCGCTGAGAGATCGCCGCATTAGCCCAGGGTTTCGCCATGTTGAAGCCTTCATTGATGACGCTATCGCGAATGACGACCTGGCCATTCGAGTTGGCATCGGCATCCAGAGCGCGGCCGAGCTGCGCGATGCCGTCCCCGGCAGCCGTAAAGCGACTATTTACCGCCAGGAAGCCATAGAACATGTTCGACAGGGTGGCTGGGGCAAAGACGTAACCCTCTTTTTGGGTACGGGAATTCACCACGCGGAAGTCGGTATTATCAAACACGACGGCGCCACGGCCTGCAACGATATCTACGTCACCTTCAATATAGCTATTGGTCACCAGCGTACGGGTCAGGCGGGTGTTCTGCAGCGTATTTTGCACACCGCTATTGGTCACAAAGAAGGTGTTCTGGCGACCCAGAATGTTCACCTTATCGATCTGCACCTGGTCGCCATCGCTACGCAGCGCCACGGCCTGGTGATTACCTGCATCCACGCTGTCGCCCAGATTGTTTTCGATGGTCAGGTTTTGCAGCTGCAGGCCATTGTTCTGTGACCAGAATACCGCAGAGCACATCACGCCAACGGTGGCGCTTTGCTTGCTCTGGCAGCGATCAAACATATACCACGCCGGTTTACCTGGCATGTATTTACCGCCCGGATTCACCAGATGGCGCCAGGTGGCGGTGTCGATTTCAGAATCGATCGGCAGGCCAATTTTCACATCAGCAGGTTTTTCACCCATACCGTACAGCGTCACGCTGCCCGGCGCAGCCGGAACATAGACGGTCCCTTCGTACTCGCCAGGCATGATGGCGATGTACTGACGAGAGCTGCTGTGTTTGGCAATGGCAGCATCAACGGCGGCCTGAATAGAGGTATGAGTCACCCCCTGAGTTCCCGCCGGGCCTACCACGAAATTCGGTTGTGCTGGCAGACGAATGGCATACGGCTTCCACGGCGCGGCATCAGGATTCATGGCGGTGAAATAGCGCGCCTGCTGGAAGTTCTTCGCTTCTTCAGCAGAGAGAACAGGACGGGAAGCGGTGCCAGGGGCCGCCTGTTCAGACGGAAGCTGGTCTGGTGGCGTTGAGCTACATGCGGACAAGGTCACGCCAAAAGCCAGTGCCAGCGCCAGACGGTAGTGGCTGGAAATATTCAAGGGAAAGCTCCTTGCTGTGCGAATCAAATGGGGATAAAGGAAATAGCCTGCTTTTTTATACTAAGTTGGGCGAAACGGGAAGATGAAACGGCAAAAATTGACTTTTTATTCCCAGGCTTAGCGGGAAAATCGTCACAAACTGATAACAATATCGGTAAAGGCGATTGACAGTGGGGCGGGAATGAAAATAAATGTCTATACAACCCATGACAAGTGGAAGCCTGATGTTGCAACTTCATCCTGACGACGTCATCTTGCGTAACGCGCGCCTCGCTACCCTGGATCCCGATAAGCCAGCCCCTTATGGCCTGATGGAAAAGCAGGCGTTAATCCTCCGCGGCGAAACGATTCTGGCGCTGATCCCCGACGCTGACCTGCCGGCTCATCTGCCTGGACAGCATGATATGCAGGGGCGGCTGGTCACGCCGGGCTTAATCGACTGTCATACCCATCTAATCTTTGGCGGCAATCGTGCGGCGGAGTGGGAGCAGCGCCTGAACGGTGTCTCTTACCAAAGCATCAGCGCACAGGGCGGCGGGATTAATGCCACCGTGACCGCTACCCGCGACAGCACCCCGGAAGTGCTCTTCCAGCTTGCGCAGGCGCGACTTGTGCGCATGATGCGCGAAGGCGTAACGACGCTTGAGATCAAATCGGGGTACGGTCTGAACGATGAAGCCGAAGAGAAGCTCCTGCGCGTGGCGCAACGACTCGCTCAACATCATCCCATTGAAATCAGCCCAACGCTGCTGGCGGCCCACGCGGTTCCGCAGGAATATCGCCAGCATCCCGACGGTTGGATTGACCACATCTGTCAGCACACGCTCCCCACGCTATGGCGAAAAGAGCTTTTCGAGGCGGTTGATGTTTTCTGTGAAACGGTCGGTTTCACCCCTGCGCAAACTGAGCGGCTGTTCCAGGCGGCACAGCGGCTTGGGATCCCGGTAAAAGGCCATGTCGAGCAGTTGTCGAATCTGGGTGGTACGGCGCTGGTGAGCCGCTATCACGGCTGGTCAGCGGATCATATCGAGTATCTGGACGAAGCCGGCGTGGCGGCGATGGCACAAAGCGGCACCGTCGCCGTGTTGCTTCCGGGAGCATTCTATTTTCTGCAGGAGCGTCAGCGTCCCCCTGTCGAGCGGCTGCGCCAGCACGGCGTTCCCATGGCCGTCGCCACGGATTACAACCCGGGTACTAGCCCTTTCGCCAGCCTGCATCTGGCCATGAACATGGCCTGCGTCCAGTTTGGCCTGACCCCGGAAGAAGCTTGGGCTGGCGTGACGCGAAATGCCGCCCAGGCGTTAGGGCGTGGTTCTACACAGGGTCAGCTGAAAGCTGGATATAAAGCCGATCTGGCTATCTGGGACGCTGAAAGCCCCGTTGAAATGATCTACGAACCTGGCCGCAACCCGCTCTGGCAGAGGATATTCAGAGGACAAATACAATGAAGCTCTGGCAGCCTGTTTCCCCGGATATCTGGCAAGGGCGCGACGATCGTGCCGAGGCCAGCAACGCGCTGCGCCTGTTTCAAACCGTGCAGCAGAGCCCGACTTTCCAGCCAGGCCGGGAGGGGATTGCGCTGTTGGGTTTTTGCTGTGATGCCGGGGTTAAACGCAATCAGGGCAGGCCGGGCGCAGCAGAGGGGCCAGACGTCCTGCGTGCCGCACTGGCCAATATGGCGAGCTATGGCGGTCACGAGCGTCTGACCGATCTGGGGAATATCACCGTAGAAGCCGATGCGCTGGAAGCGGCACAGCAGGCGCTCAGTGAGGCAGTGACCACCTGTCAGCAGGCAGGAATGCGCACTCTGGTGCTGGGGGGAGGACACGAAACCGCCTGGGGCCACGGCAAAGGGGTGCTGGACGCTTTCCCCAATGAGCGAGTGGTGATTGTGAATCTCGACGCCCATCTCGATTTACGCCAGGCAAGCCGCGCGACTTCGGGTACGCCGTTTCGCCAGTTGGCCCGTTACTGCGAGGCGCAGCAGCGCGATTTTGTCTATGCCTGCCTGGGTGCCAGTCGGGCAGCGAACACCCAGGCTCTGTGGGACGAAGCAGCTCGTCTGAAGGTAACAGTGGTAGAAGACCTCGATTTTCAGCACGCGGCGTCAGACGCCGTGTCAAACCTGATTCAGCAGGCAGATCGTCTCTATCTGACGCTCGATCTCGATGTGCTGCCCGCCGGCGAGATGCCTGCGGTATCGGCGCAGGCAGCGCTGGGCGTGCCCGCGCGGGATCTGCTGCGGGTAATCGAACCGATTTGCCGCAGTGGCAAGCTGCAGGCGGTGGATCTGGTGGAGTTTAGCCCGCGTTTTGATCGCGAGGGGCAGGGGGCAAAGCTCGCCGCGCGGCTGGCGTGGCAAATTGCTCACTGGTGGGCGTAATACGCGGATATACTCGACTTTTTACGGCTTAAGGAATGGTTATGTTCACACGCGCTTCGCAGCGGCAAACTAACGCCCCGGCACCTTTTTACGAAAAGGTGAAACAGGCGATCAGCCATCAAATCGCCACGGGCGTCTGGCGGGCACACGATCGTATTCCATCCGAGGCGGAGCTGGTGGCGCAGTTCGGATTTAGCCGTATGACCATTAACCGCGCATTGCGGGAGCTTACCGACGAAGGGTTACTGGTCCGTCTGCAGGGGGTTGGCACCTTTGTGGCCGAACCTAAAGGGCAGTCGGCACTGTTTGAGATCCGCAGCATTGCCGACGAAATTGCCGCCCGCCAGCATCAGCACCGCTGTGAGGTGCTGCTGCTGGAGGAGACGCAAGCCTCTGCCCGGCAGGCCATGGCCCTGGATGTGAAAGAGGGCACGGCAATTTTTCACTCTCTGATGCTGCACTTCGAAAACGACGTCCCGGTGCAGATTGAGGATCGCTGCGTCAATGCGCTCAGGGTGCCAGCCTATTTAGAGCAAGATTATACCGCTACCACACCGCATGCTTATCTGTCACTGATTGCCCCGCTCACCGAAGGGGAACACATTGTCGAGGCTGTCCGTGCGACCTGGCAGGAGTGCGAACTGCTGCGCATCAAAGAACACGACCCCTGTCTGATGATCCGTCGACGGACCTGGTCGGCATCGAACATTGTCTCTCATGCGCGCCTGCTCTTCCCGGGCGACCGCTACCGGCTGCAAGGCCACTTTATGTCATAAGTTTTAAAAGCGTGATTGCTGACGCAATATAATAAAAATGTATATTTTTTGTTAAATCTCGCCTTGTGTGCACTTGTCTATACAAGTATATCTAATTGTATATTCTCTCCCCAATGAGGAGCACATCATGTCGTCAGGCAAGTATCGCCAGCAGACGGTGCGCGCACCCCGCGGCACCACCTTAACCGCAAAAAGCTGGCTCACCGAAGCCCCGCTGCGTATGTTAATGAATAACCTCGACCCCGATGTGGCCGAAAATCCGAACGAGCTGGTGGTTTACGGCGGTATCGGCCGCGCAGCGCGCAACTGGGACTGCTACGACGCTATTGTCGAGGCGCTCACGCAACTCGACGCAGACGAAACCCTGCTGGTGCAATCCGGCAAGCCGGTAGGGGTATTCAAAACCCATTCCAACGCGCCACGTGTGCTGATTGCCAACTCCAACCTGGTACCCCACTGGGCGACCTGGGAACACTTTAACGAGCTGGATGCAAAAGGGCTGGCCATGTACGGCCAGATGACGGCGGGCAGTTGGATCTATATCGGCAGCCAGGGGATCATCCAGGGCACCTGGGAAACCTTCGTTGAAGCCGGACGCCAGCACTATAACGGCTCCCTGAAAGGGCGCTGGATTCTTACCGCCGGTCTGGGGGGAATGGGCGGGGCGCAGCCGCTGGCCGCCACCCTGGCAGGGGCCTGCTCACTCAATATTGAGTGTCAGCAGAGCCGCATCGATTTCCGTGTGCGTACCCGCTATGTGGATGAGCAGGCCGACACGCTGGACGACGCCCTGGCGCGCATCAAAAAATATACCGAAGAGGGCAAAGCCGTTTCGATCGCACTGTGCGCCAACGCGGCGGAGATCCTGCCTGAACTGGTGGCGCGCGGCGTGCGCCCGGACATGGTCACCGACCAGACCAGCGCCCATGACCCGCTGCACGGCTACCTGCCGAAAGGCTGGCGCTGGGATGAGTATCAGCAAAAAGCGCAGCAGGATCCCCAGGGCACCGTGCGGGCCGCGAAGCTCTCCATGGCAGAGCACGTCAACGCAATGCTGGCCTTTAGCCAGCAGGGTATCCCCACATTTGATTACGGCAATAACATCCGTCAGATGGCGAAGGAGATGGGTGTACAAAACGCCTTTGATTTCCCGGGCTTTGTCCCTGCCTATATTCGTCCACTTTTCTGCCGGGGTATCGGCCCGTTCCGCTGGGTGGCGCTCTCCGGCGATCCGCAGGATATCTATAAAACCGACGCCAAAGTGAAAGAGATTATCGTTGACGATGTCCACCTGCATCATTGGCTGGATATGGCCCGGGAACGTATTAACTTCCAGGGGCTTCCGGCGCGTATCTGCTGGGTCGGGCTGGAGTGGCGCCAGAAACTCGGCCTCGCATTTAACGAAATGGTACGGAGCGGTGAAGTCTCCGCCCCTATCGTTATTGGCCGCGATCATCTCGATTCTGGCTCGGTTGCCAGCCCGAACCGAGAAACCGAAGCCATGCGTGACGGCTCTGACGCGGTCTCCGACTGGCCGCTGCTTAACGCATTACTGAACACGGCCAGCGGAGCGACCTGGGTCTCGCTGCACCACGGCGGCGGGGTGGGGATGGGCTTCTCCCAGCATGCCGGGATGGTCATCGTCTGTGACGGCAGCGATGACGCGGCCGCCCGTATCGCCCGCGTCCTGCATAACGATCCGGCCACGGGCGTGATGCGTCATGCAGACGCCGGATACGACATTGCGATTGATTGCGCCAGAGAGCAGGGACTCAACCTGCCGATGATCACCGCTCAACGAGGAGAGCACCGATGAATGCCTTTACGCTTAACCCCGGTACGCTAACTCTGGCCCAGCTTCGTCAGCTCTGGGGAAGCCCGATGCAGCTCACGCTCAGCGAGGCGGCATTTGGCGCCATTAATGAGAGCGTCGCCTGCGTTGAGGCGATTGTGGCAGAAGGTCGCACCGCCTATGGCATCAACACCGGTTTTGGCCTGTTGGCCCAGACGCGAATTGCCACGCATGACCTGGAAAACCTTCAGCGTTCGCTGGTGCTATCTCACGCCGCCGGCGTGGGGGAACCGCTCGACGATGCGATCGTGCGCCTGATGATGGTGCTAAAAATTAACAGCCTTGCCCGGGGATTTTCCGGTATCCGTCTCAGCGTGATTCAGGCGTTGATTGGGTTGGTCAATGCCGGCGTGTACCCGTGGATCCCGGCGAAGGGCTCGGTGGGGGCCTCCGGCGATCTGGCCCCGCTGGCGCATATGTCGCTCACGCTACTGGGCGAGGGGAAAGCGCGTTACCGGGGAGAGTGGCTGCCCGCCCGCGAAGCATTGCAACAAGCAGGCCTGACGCCGGTGACGCTGGCGGCGAAAGAGGGGCTAGCGCTGCTTAACGGCACTCAGGCCTCCACCGCGTTTGCGCTGCGCGGCCTGTTTGAAGCAGAAGATCTCTTTGCCTCAGCGGTCGTCTGTGGCGCGCTCACCACCGAAGCGGTGCTCGGCTCGCGGCGTCCGTTTGATGCCCGTATTCACGACGTGCGTGGCCAGCGCGGGCAAATTGACGCCGCAGCGCTATACCGTCACGTCCTGACGGACACCAGCGCCATCGCTGAGTCGCACCATAACTGCGACAAAGTGCAGGATCCGTACTCCCTTCGCTGTCAGCCGCAGGTGATGGGCGCCTGCCTTACCCAGCTGCGTCAGGCGGCGGAGGTACTGCTGGTCGAGGCAAATGCGGTGTCCGATAACCCGCTGGTCTTTGCGCAGGAGAACGAGGTGATCTCCGGAGGCAATTTCCACGCCGAGCCGGTGGCGATGGCGGCAGACAATATTGCTCTGGCGATTGCCGAAATCGGTGCGCTGGCTGAGCGGCGGATTGCGCTAATGATGGATAAACACATGTCGCAGTTGCCGCCCTTCCTGGTGCGCAACGGCGGGGTGAATTCCGGATTTATGATTGCCCAGGTAACCGCGGCGGCGCTGGCCAGTGAAAACAAAGCCTTGTCACACCCGCACAGCGTGGACAGTCTGCCCACCTCAGCGAATCAGGAAGATCACGTTTCAATGGCGCCTGCCGCAGGGCGGCGTTTATGGGAGATGGCCGGTAATACCCGTGGCGTGCTGGCAGTAGAGTGGCTGGCGGCCTGCCAGGGGATGGATCTGCGCGAGGGCTTAACGTCCAGCCCGCTGCTGGAGCAGGCACGACATACCCTGCGCGAGCAGGTGGCGCACTATGATGACGATCGGTTTTTTGCGCCAGACATTGATGCAGCGATTGCGCTGCTGAGCCAGCGCAGCCTGGTGGGGCTGCTTCCGGCCATATTGTAACGATAAGCCCGGCGCAGAGCCGGGCAGGTTTTCAGACATACATCGCCGTGATCGACGCGCTGCCCAGCGTGTGGAAATGCACGTTAAAGCCTACCATCGCGCCGCTTGCGCCTTCATCGACCTCGATTCGCTCTACGTCCAGCGCATGCACCGTGAAAATATAGCGATGGGTTTCGCCCTTCGGCGGCGCCGCGCCGCCATAGCCCGCTTTACCAAAATCGGTACGGGTTTCAACCGCGCCTTCCGGCAGGGCCACCAGCGATGAGCCCGACCCCTGCGGCAACACGCGGGTATCGGCAGGCAGATTCGCCACGATCCAGTGCCACCAACCTGAACCGGTAGGCGCATCCGGGTCATAGCAGGTGACTACAAAACTCTTCGTGCCCGCCGGCACCTCATCCCAGGCCAGGTGGGGGGAGATGTTATCGCCCTGATAACCCATGCCGTTAAAGACATGACGCTCCGGGAGTTTTTCGCCGTCGCGCAGATCCTGACTGATTAACTTCATACCGTTTCTCCGTAGCGAACTCTGCAAAAAGTGTAATGCAAAACGAGAGTACAAAACGTAACGCTATGGATTAAATCGCAAAATGTGCGGGATTGTGTACGGCATCGACCACCGCCGTGGTGAGCTTTTGCAGCTGTTCAGGGCTGATCAGGTACGGCGGCATCAGATAGATGAGCTTACCAAACGGCCGGACCCACACGCCCCGTGCCACAAAGAAGCGTTGCAGCGCCGCCATATTGACCGGATGGTGCGTTTCAACCACGCCGATGGCGCCCAGCACCCGCACGTCAGCCACGTATTCGGACTCACGCGCCGCCGCCAGAGCTTGCGAAAGCTGCGTCTCGATGGCCGCAACCTGTGCTTGCCACTCGCCGCTCTCCAGCAGGGCCAGACTTTCACTCGCCACCGCACAGGCCAGTGGATTACCCATAAACGTCGGGCCGTGCATAAAGCAGCCCGCTTCACCCTCGCTGATGGTGTCGGCCACCTGACGGGTCGTGAGGGTGGCAGAAAGCGTCATGGTACCGCCGGTTATCGCCTTGCCCAGACAGAGAATATCCGGCGCGATCCCGGCATGTTCGCAGGCAAAGAGCTTACCGGTGCGGCCAAAGCCGGTGGCGATTTCGTCGGCAATCAGCAAGATCCCCTCCCGGTCACACATTTTGCGAATACGTTTAAGCCACTCGGGATGATACATCCGCATACCGCCAGCGCCCTGCACGATAGGTTCGAGGATCACGGCGGCAATCTCATGACGATGCGCCGCCATCAGGCGAGCAAAGCCGACCATGTCTGCCTCATCCCATTCGCCATCGAAACGGTTTTGTGGGGCGGGTGCAAAGAGGTTTTCCGGCAGATAACCCTTCCACAGGCTGTGCATTGAGTTATCAGGATCGCAGACCGACATCGCGCCGAAGGTATCGCCGTGATAGCCGTTGCGGAAGGTGAGGAAACGCTGACGGGTTTCGCCTTTGGCATGCCAGTATTGCAGCGCCATTTTCATCGCTACTTCTACCGCCACCGAGCCCGAGTCGGCAAGAAACACGCACTCCAGCGCCTGCGGAGTCATGGCCACCAGCCGACGACAGAGATCCACGGCGGGCTGGTGGGTAATACCGCCGAACATGACATGAGACATCTGATCGATCTGCGCCTTCATCGCCGCGTTCAGACGCGGGTGATTGTAGCCATGAATGGCCGCCCACCAGGAAGACATTCCGTCCACCAGCAGCTCGCCGCTGGCGAGTTTCAATTCGCAACCCTGCGCCGAGGCGACCGGGTAAACCGGTAACGGCTGGGTCATAGAGGTGTAAGGGTGCCAGATGTGGCGCTGATCGAAAGCGAGATCGTCCGTTGTCATAATCGACTTGTAAACCATTTTGAAAACATTTAGGTTTACAAGTATAAACCGAACCCACCCTGAACTAAACCCCTTTTGGAGATGCCCCATGGCTCACCAGACACGCTGGACGATGTCGCAAGTTACTGCATTATTTGAAAAACCCCTCCTTGAACTGCTGTTTGAAGCCCAGCAAATTCATCGTCAGCACTTCGATCCGCAGCAGGTGCAGGTCAGCACCTTGCTGTCGATTAAAACCGGCGCCTGCCCGGAAGATTGCAAATACTGCCCGCAAAGTGCGCGCTACAAAACTGGCCTGGAATCTGAACGTCTGATGGAAGTTGAACAGGTGCTGGAGTCAGCCCGTCAGGCGAAAAACGCAGGCTCCACCCGCTTCTGCATGGGGGCCGCCTGGAAGAACCCTCACGATCGCGATATGCCTTATCTGGAGCAGATGGTACAAGGCGTGAAGGCGATGGGGATGGAGGCCTGTATGACGCTGGGTACGCTGAACGAAACCCAGGCTCAGCGCCTGAGCGCGGCGGGGCTGGATTACTACAACCACAACCTCGACACCTCCCCGGAGTTTTACGGCAATATCATCACCACCCGCACCTATCAGGAGCGTCTCGACACCCTCGACAAGGTGCGCGATGCGGGCATCAAAGTCTGCTCGGGCGGGATCGTCGGTTTAGGCGAAACGGTGAAAGATCGTGCAGGTCTGCTGCTGCAGCTGGCCAACTTACCGACGCCGCCAGAGAGCGTGCCTATCAACATGCTGGTGAAGGTAAAGGGCACCCCGCTGGCCGATAACGATGACGTCGATGCGTTCGATTTTATTCGCACTATTGCCGTGGCGCGCGTGATGATGCCGACCTCCTGGGTACGTCTGTCCGCCGGTCGCGAGCAGATGAACGAACAGACCCAGGCGATGTGTTTTATGGCCGGGGCGAACTCCATCTTCTACGGCTGCAAGCTGCTGACCACCCCGAACCCGGAAGAGGACAAAGACGTTCAGCTGTTCCGTAAGCTGGGGCTCAATCCGCAGCAGACCGCGGTAGCCACGGGCGACATTGAGCAACAGCATCAGCTGGAGCAGCAACTTTTCAACGCCGACACTGAACAGTTCTACAACGCGGCAACGGTATGACCTGGCAGCAACGGATCACCGCCGCCCTGGACGCACGCCGGGCGGCAGACGCGCTGCGCGTGCGCACGGTGGTAGAGAACGGCGCGGGCCGGTTTCTCACCCGCGACCAGCAGCGCTACTGCAACTTCTCCAGCAATGACTACCTTGGGCTGAGCCAACATCCTGAGGTTATTCGTGCCTGGCAGCAGGGGGCTGAGCAGTACGGTGTCGGCAGCGGCGGCTCGGGCCATGTCAGCGGCTATACCCGTGCGCATCAGGCACTGGAAGAACATCTGGCCGGCTGGTTAGGCTATCCACGTGCGCTGCTGTTTATCTCGGGCTTTGCGGCGAATCAGGCTCTCATTGCGGCTCTGCCGGGTAAAGCGGATCGGATCCTGGCCGACCGTCTGAGCCATGCTTCGCTGCTGGAGGCGGCCAGCCTCAGCCCGGCGCAGTTACGCCGCTTTGCGCACAACGATCCTGCGCAGCTGGCCGAATTGCTGGATAAACCCTGCGCCGGCCAACAGCTGGTTGTGACCGAGGGGATTTTCAGCATGGATGGCGACAGCGCGCCCTTAGCGGCGCTGGCCTCAGCTACCTGGCAGAGACAGGGCTGGCTGCTGGTGGACGATGCCCATGGGATCGGCATCACCGGCCCGGAAGGGCGGGGCAGCGCGGCTTGTCAGCAGGTCAAACCGGACCTGCTGGTCGTCACCTTCGGTAAAGGGGTGGGCGTCAGCGGCGCGGCGGTGCTGTGCAGCGACGAGGTTGCCGATTATCTGCTGCAGTTTGCACGCCATCTCATCTACAGCACCAGCATGCCGCCTGCCCAGGCGGTCGCGCTGCTGACGGCGTTTAACCTCATTCGGGGTGAAGAGGGCGATGCGCGGCGACAAAAACTGGCACAGCATATTCAACAGTTCCGCCGTGGTGTGAAGGGTTTGCCGCTGCAGGTGACCCACTCGCACAGTGCCATTCAACCGCTGATTGTCGGCGAGAATGGCCGGGCGCTGCATCTGGCGCAGCAGCTCAGAAGCCAGGGCATTTGGGTGACGGCGATCCGACCGCCTACGGTGCCTGCGGGCACGGCGCGTTTGCGCCTGACCCTCACCGCCGCTCATAAAGCGGCAGATATCACGACGCTTCTGGAGGCGCTCCATGCCGCAAGTGAATAAACAGGCGATTGCCGCTGCCTTTGGCCGCGCTGCCCAGAGCTATGCTAACCATGACGCGCTGCAGCGACACAGCGCGCAGGGGCTGCTGGCCCTGTTGGGGGACATCGCCCCCAGCCGGGTGCTGGATGCAGGCTGCGGTCCGGGCGGGAATAGCCGCGTTTGGCGCAGTCGGGGCTGCCACGTGACGGCGATGGATCTCAGCGCACCGATGCTTGAACAGGCCCGCAGCAACGAGGCCGCAGACGCCTACCTGCTGGCGGATATCGAGGCTATCCCGCTGGCGGATGCCGGTTTCGATCTGGTCTGGAGCCACCTGGCGGTACAGTGGTGCGCCAGCCTGCCGCAGGCGCTCGCCGAGCTCTACCGGGTGACGCGGCCTGGAGGGCAGGTGGCATTTACCACACTTCTGAACGACTCCCTGCCGGAGCTGAATCAGGCCTGGCGAGCGATAGATGACCGCGCCCACGCTAACCGCTTTTTAACGGCGCAGCAGCTCACAGAAGCCCTCTCTGGCTGGCGTTGCCGGGTAAAGCGTCAGACGGTCACTTTGCCGTTTGATGATGCCCTGCAGGCGATGCGATCCCTGAAGGGAATTGGAGCCACCCATTTGCACGAAGGGCGTGCCGGTAAACTGCTGACCCGTAGAGCGTTACAGCAGTTAGCGCTGGCCTGGCCGCAGCAGAACGGAAAATTTCCGCTAACTTATCAACTCTTTCATGGAATTATCGAACGTGATTAACCGCTTTTTCGTCACCGGCACCGACACTGAGGTAGGCAAAACCGTTGCCAGCACCGCGCTGTTACAGGCAGCTTCCGCCCTGGGGTACCGTACGGCAGGTTACAAACCGGTTGCGTCGGGCAGCGAGATGACCGTAGAGGGGCTTCGTAACAGCGATGCGCTGGCATTACAGCACAACAGCAGCGTGGCGCTGCCCTACGATCGGGTGAACCCTTACACCTTTGCGGAGCCGACTTCCCCGCACATCGTCAGCGCTGACGAAGGGCGCCCCATCGATTTTTCGATCCTCTCTGCCGGCTTGCGTACCCTTGAACAGCAGGCCAACTGGGTGCTGGTAGAGGGGGCCGGTGGGTGGTTCACGCCACTCTCAGAGACACAGACTTTTGCCGACTGGGTAGTGACTGAGCAGTTGCCGGTGATCCTGGTGGTAGGGGTGAAACTGGGCTGTATTAACCACGCCATGCTGACCGCGAAGGCGGTAGAGCAGGCCGGACTCCGGCTGGCGGGCTGGGTGGCCAACGATGTCGTACCGCCGGGTAAACGCCACGCGGAGTATATGGCGTCGTTGACCCGGCTCATCCCCGCACCGCTGCTGGGCGAGATCCCCTGGCTGGGTGAGCACGGCGATACGGCAGAGGTGGGGCGCTATCTCTCCCTTAGCGCGCTGACGCCATCCAGTGGGCCAGCAGGGGATCGTCCAGCTCGCTAACGCGTCCCTGCGCAACGTTGCGCCCGCGATAGAGTAAACAAAAGCGATCCGCGACCCGGCGGATCAGCGACAGCTGCTGTTCTGCCAGTAAAACCGATAACCCTAACTCCCGGTTAAGCCGCACCAGCAGCTGCGCCAGCTTCACGGCGAACGACTGCCCTGGCCCGCGGCTGGGTTCATCCAGGATCAGCAGCCGGGGACGGGTCACCAGCGTATTCGCCAGCGCCAGCTGGTACTGCTCTGCCTCACCGATACCCGACGCGCGTAACCGGCGCAAAGGGTAGAGTTCCGGGAAGAGGTCGTAGATCTCGCCATTCATGGTGCCGCCCATGTCTCCCTTTGCCATCCGCGCAACCTGTAAGTTCTCCTCTACCGTCAGCTGTGAAAAGATGCGCCGCTCTTGCGGCACATAGCCAATGCCTAGCTGATGGCGCGTCTGCGCTGCCACGCCTAACAGATTGTAGGGAGGGGCGCCCGCCTCATGCCACACCATGCTGCCGCTGGCGACGGGCAGCAAACCCGCAATACAGTGGATCAGCGTGGTTTTCCCCATGCCGGGCTGGCCGACGATACCGGTACACACGCCGGGGGGCAGGTCGAGATCGACATTCCATAGCGTATGCTGATTCCCGTAGTACTGGTTAACGGCTCGGAGGCTCAACATCGTGTTTTCTCCTTAGGCTGGCGACGATGACCTGACATGTACTGCAAAACCCTTGCCACAGAGTCAGAAGAGGGCAAAAAACACCGTTTTTTCGGAACCCGCCGCAAAGTTTCTCCCTCAATCGCAGAAGATTGCACTGCCGCAGTGCCAGCCATGAAGAGTAATGGTGCAGCGCCTTTCTGCCGGGAGTGTGAGCAAGATCCCACCAATTTGCTCTGCCTTTTTTCGCTGAGGATCACCAAAATTTAGCGATAAAAAAATTTCTTGCCGCGTTGGGTTAAAAAACCGGGAATTAGCAGAGCGGCGGCGGCTACGGGCTGGAATGAGTTATCCACTATTCCTGTGGATAACCTTGTGCATTAGAGTTAGAAAACGTGAGGTAAGCGAGAGAATACGCGGCCTGCGCCTGAATTGCTGCGAAACCCGTCTTTTCTTAATATTTTTTTATTATCAATAAGTTATATAAAAGCAATGTCTGTCAAGAAAGTGTCATGGTTAATGACAAAAGTACGTGGGCTCGTCTTGACAAATGTTAAAAAAGGAAAAGTTTTGGGGATAACCGAAAAAGTTCCGCATTCTGGCGGGTTGCAGGCGAAATTTTGCGCAGTAAACCGGTTAAAGAGTAGGCGGTAACAGAAATGGCAATTCACGTTACTGGTTTTTCATCCAGTATAATTTACTGGCAAAAAACCGTATCGCGAGTAAAATTACTCACCTGCCGTATAATTGATCATCAGGTCGTTGTTAATGAGTAAACCGTTCAAACTGAATTCCGCTTTCCGTCCTTCTGGCGACCAGCCAGAAGCGATTCGCCGTTTGAAAGAGGGGCTGGAGGATGGTCTCGCGCATCAGACGTTGCTGGGGGTAACCGGCTCGGGTAAAACCTTTACCGTTGCCAACGTCATTGCCGACCTGCAACGTCCGACCATGGTGCTGGCGCCAAATAAAACCCTGGCGGCGCAGCTGTACGGCGAGATGAAAGAGTTCTTTCCTGAAAACGCCGTTGAGTATTTCGTCTCTTACTACGACTACTATCAGCCTGAGGCCTATGTCCCAAGTTCGGACACCTTTATCGAGAAAGATGCCTCGGTAAACGAACATATTGAGCAGATGCGACTCTCTGCCACCAAAGCGCTGCTTGAGCGTCGCGATGTGGTGGTGGTGGCCTCGGTATCGGCGATTTACGGTCTGGGCGACCCGGATCTCTATCTGAAAATGATGCTGCACCTGACGGTGGGCATGATTATCGATCAGCGCGCCATTTTGCGCCGTCTGGCCGAGCTGCAGTACACCCGCAACGATCAGGCCTTCCAGCGCGGTACGTTCCGCGTGCGCGGCGAGGTGATTGATATCTTCCCCGCCGAGTCCGACGATATCGCCCTGCGCGTGGAACTGTTTGATGAAGAGGTAGAGCGGCTGTCGCTGTTCGACCCGCTTACCGGCCATGTGGAGTCGGTGATCCAGCGTTACACCATCTATCCAAAGACCCACTACGTGACCCCACGCGAGCGTATCGTACAGGCGATGGAAGAGATTAAAGTCGAGCTGGGCGATCGCCGTAAGGTGCTGCTTGCCAACAATAAATTGCTGGAAGAGCAGCGCCTGAGCCAGCGCACCCAGTTTGATCTGGAGATGATGAACGAGCTGGGCTACTGCTCCGGCATCGAAAACTACTCCCGGTACCTCTCCGGGCGCGGGCCGGGCGAGGCGCCGCCGACCCTGTTTGACTACCTGCCGGCGGATGGCCTGCTGGTGGTGGATGAATCCCACGTAACCATTCCGCAAATCGGCGGCATGTATCGCGGTGACCGGGCGCGTAAAGAGACGCTGGTGGAGTATGGCTTCCGCCTGCCTTCCGCGCTGGACAACCGCCCAATGAAATTTGAAGAGTTCGAGGCACTGGCACCGCAAACCATCTACGTTTCAGCGACGCCGGGCAACTATGAGCTCGAAAAGTCGGGCGGCGACGTAGTGGATCAGGTTGTGCGTCCGACCGGTCTGCTTGATCCGATCATAGAGGTGCGCCCGGTGGCGACGCAGGTTGACGATCTGCTCTCTGAGATCCGCGCCCGGGCCTCTATCAACGAGCGCGTGCTGGTAACGACCCTCACCAAGCGCATGGCGGAAGATCTGACCGAATACCTGGAAGAGCATGGCGAAAAGGTGCGTTATCTGCACTCGGATATCGATACCGTCGAGCGTATGGAAATTATCCGCGACCTGCGTTTGGGCGAGTTTGATGTGCTGGTGGGCATCAACTTACTGCGAGAAGGGCTGGACATGCCTGAGGTGTCGCTGGTCGCGATTCTCGACGCTGATAAAGAGGGCTTCCTGCGCTCTGAGCGTTCACTGATTCAGACCATTGGCCGTGCCGCGCGTAACGTAAACGGTAAGGCGATTCTCTACGGCGATAAGATCACCCCGTCGATGGCGAAAGCGATTGGTGAGACCGAGCGTCGTCGTGAGAAGCAGCAACAATACAACGAAGAGCACGGCATCACGCCACAGGGTCTGAACAAGAAAGTGGTGGATATTCTGGCGCTGGGTCAGAACATTGCCAAGACCAAAGCCAAAGGCCGCGGTAAAGCGCGCCCGGTCATAGTGGAAGACGATTCCGCGTTACTGACGCCAAAAGCGTTGCAGCAGAAAATACACGAACTGGAAGGCCAGATGATGGAGCATGCGCAGAACCTCGAGTTCGAAGAGGCGGCGCAGCTTCGCGATCAGCTGCATCAGTTGCGAGAGTTGTTTATTGCGGCGTCGTGATTAATCTCGGTTCCCTCGCCCGAGAGGTGAGGGAACCGGTCAAAACGTCATTCAGCCCAATGCCTGAATGGCGCTTTCCAGCGCGACACGCAGCAGATGTCGATCGTGACGATATTTGATATCGCTGGCCTCCAGCGGCTCCTGGATCACCACGCGTCCCTCCATTCCTGAAGTATCCACTTTGGGCCCCACGACCACCGCATCGATAATTTTCTTACCGACCCGCTCCTCCATCAGCTGCAATTTGTTCGCCAGCGTTAAGCTGGCCGCGGCCGGGCTGAGTTCGCGCCCCAGGTTACCGATATAGACCACCGGTGCCGGTGTACGGCGTAGCGCCTGCGCCAGCTCGTTAATCAACAGCAGCGGCATCAGGCTGGTATAAAAGCTGCCGGGGCCAATCAGTATCAAATCTGCTTCGCCTATCGCTTCTACCGCTTCGCGGGTGGCAGGCACGCTTGGGTAGATCATCAGCTCTTTTGGCGCTACGGTGAGCTGATCAATATTCACTTCGCCATAGACTTCGTGGCCGTCGGCATCAATAGCCATCAGATCGACCGGCAATTCGGACATCGGAATCAAAAACGCATCCACTTTAAGCAGGTTGCGAATGAGATTGATCGCCTCCAGAGGCCTGACGCTGAGATGGTCCAGCGCCTTTAACATGAGATTTCCGAGGTTATGACCCGAAAGCTCGCCATTACCGCCAAAACGGTACTCAAACATGGCCGAGGCGACGCTGGGTTCGGTAATTAACTGGTTTAAGCAGTTACGCATGTCGCCCCAGGCGATCCCCCCTTCAGAGCGGCGAATTCGACCCGTTGAGCCCCCGTTATCAGTGGTAGTTACAATCCCTGTCAGGCGTGAGCCAAGAGATGACAGAGATGACATCACTCGTCCCAGGCCGTGCCCTCCACCGAGGGCCACCACGCGATCGAGGTCGGCAAAAGTGCGGTTGCGCATAAACATTCCTTCAAATTACGAACCCGCTAACAGTAACCTAACTACCCCTAAAAGACGATGCCCGTCCGGAGGCAAAATGACGTACATCAATGCAAAAACAGGGTATTTGCGTATTCTGTTGCGAAAATAGACGATAAGCGCGTTATATATAAATTTATATAGCGAAAGCGCGGGATGGCGAAATCCCCTTTAACGCGCTACTATCGGCTTAACCACGTTTTCATTACTGAAAACATACACTCTAGCCTTAACGCCTGTGTCCACAATGATATGGCGTTCTGGCCGTGGCGGTTCCGCCACCAGGGTACAGAAAGAAATGACTGTGCCTCCCATATTTGGAAAGGTGTACATGGCTTCACAACTTACCGATGCTTTCGCGCGTAAGTTTTATTACTTACGTTTGTCGATTACCGATGTGTGCAACTTTCGTTGCACCTATTGCCTGCCCGAGGGTTACAAACCGGGTAGAGTAACCAATAACGGCTTTCTCTCCGTGGATGAAGTGCGCCGCGTGACGCGCGCCTTTGCTGCAATGGGCACCGAAAAGGTTCGCCTTACGGGAGGAGAGCCCTCACTGCGCCGTGATTTTGTCGATATTATTGCCGCTGTGCGTGAAAACGACGCCATTCGTCAGATTGCGGTCACAACCAACGGATACCGTCTTGCACGCGACGTCGCCCAGTGGCGCGATGCGGGCCTGACGGCAATTAACGTTAGCGTCGATAGCCTCGATGCCCGTCAGTTCCACGCCATCACCGGGCAGGACAAGTTTCAGCAGGTGATGGAGGGGATCGATGCCGCCTTTGAGGCAGGCTTCGACAAGGTTAAAGTCAACACCGTGCTCATGCGCGATGTGAATCATCATCAGCTCGACACCTTCCTGGCGTGGATCAAACCGCGTCGCATTCAGTTGCGTTTTATCGAATTAATGGAGACCGGTGAAGGTAGCGAGCTGTTCCGCCGTCATCATATCTCTGGCATGGTGCTGCGCGATGCGCTACTCAAACGTGGCTGGATCCATCAGATTCGTCAGCGCAGCGACGGCCCGGCACAAGTCTTTTGCCATCCTGATTACGAAGGCGAAATTGGGCTGATCATGCCTTATGAGAAAGATTTCTGTGCCAGTTGTAACCGCCTGCGCGTTTCGTCGGTGGGTAAACTGCACCTCTGTCTGTTTGGCGATGGCGGCGTGGATCTGCGCGATTTGCTTGCCGAGGATGCACAACAGCAGGCGCTTGAAGCGCGTATCTCCGAGGCATTGACGCACAAAAAACAGACCCACTTCCTGCATCAGGGCAATACCGGAATCACCCAGAACCTCTCTTATATTGGCGGTTAAGCGCATAAGGAAGCAGAACATGAGCCAGGTTAACGCCGAATTTATCCCGACGCGGATAGCCATTCTTACCGTCTCTGAACGCCGCGGCGAAGAGGATGACACCTCTGGTCACTGGCTGCGCGAGGCGGCGCATGATGCGGGCCATCAGATTGTCGATAAGGCCATTGTTAAAGAGAATCGCTACGCCATACGTGCGCAGGTCTCTCAGTGGATCGCCAGCGAAAATGTGCAGGTGGTACTGATCACCGGTGGCACCGGTTTTACGGCCGGGGACCAGGCACCGGAAGCGCTGCTCCCGCTCTTCGATCGCGAAGTCGAAGGTTTTGGCGAGGTGTTCCGTATGCTCTCCTTTGAAGAGATTGGCACCTCCACGCTGCAGTCGCGCGCAGTGGCTGGCATCGCCAATAACACCCTGATTTTTGCTATGCCGGGCTCCACGAAAGCCTGTCGTACCGCGTGGGAGAACATTATCGCTCCGCAGCTTGATGCCCGTACGCGCCCGTGCAATTTCCATCCTCATCTTAAGAAGTAAGCTATGTCGCAACTGACCCATATTAACGCCGCGGGTGAAGCCCATATGGTGGATGTCTCTGCCAAAGCGGAAACCGTACGCGAAGCGCGCGCAGAAGCCTTCGTCACCATGTTGCCAGAGACTCTGGCGATGATTATTGATGGCAGACACCACAAAGGCGACGTCTTTGCCACGGCGCGTATCGCAGGCATTCAGGCCGCTAAACGTACCTGGGAGTTGATTCCGCTCTGCCATCCGCTGATGTTAAGCAAAGTCGAAGTGAATCTGCAGGCCCAGCCGGAACAGAGCCGGGTGCGTATTGAGTCGCTGTGCCGTCTGACGGGTAAAACCGGCGTTGAGATGGAAGCCCTCACCGCCGCCTCGGTTGCGGCGCTGACCATCTATGACATGTGCAAAGCGGTCCAGAAAGATATGGTAATTGGCCCGGTGCGCCTGTTAGCGAAGAGCGGCGGTAAATCGGGGGATTTCAGGGTGGAAAGCAATGATTAAAATTCTGTTTTTTGCGCAGGTGCGCGAGCTGGTTAATACCGACAGCCTGACGCTGGATGCCACCTTCGACGATGTTGAAGCGCTGCGTGCGCACCTGGCGGGGCAGGGTGACCGATGGGCACTGGCGCTGGAACCCGGCAAACTGCTGGCGGCGGTCAACCAGACCCTCGTTGAGTTTAACCATCCCGTCCGTGCCGGTGACGAAGTCGCCTTTTTCCCACCGGTCACCGGAGGCTAACATGAGTGAAACCTGCATCCGCGTGCAGACCGCGCCCTTCAACGTAGGTGAAGAGTACCGCTGGCTGGCCGAGCGCGACGAAGACGGCGCGGTGGTGACCTTTACCGGTAAAGTGCGTAACCACAACCTGGGCGACAGCGTTAAAGCGCTCACGCTGGAACACTACCCGGGGATGACTGAGAAAGCGCTGACGGAAATCGTTGCTGGTGCGCGCGAACGCTGGGCATTAGGGCGTGTCACTGTCATCCATCGCATTGGTGAGATGTGGCCGGGCGAAGAGATTGTCTTTGTCGGCGTCACCAGCGTTCATCGCGGCAGCGCCTTCGACGCGGGCGAGTTTATTATGGATTATTTGAAAACGCGCGCCCCCTTCTGGAAACGCGAAGCCACGCCGGAAGGTGAGCGCTGGGTCGAGTCCCGCGACAGCGATAAAGCCGCAGCCCATCGCTGGTAGCCGGATTGCCGGGATGTGTTAGGCTTATGAGTATGTTTTCTTAACAGGAGTGAGTCATGGATCGATTTCCGCGTTCCGATTCGATAGTTCAGCAGACCCGCAGCGGGCTGCAGACCTATATGGCGCAGGTGTACGGCTGGATGACGGTCGGGCTGCTGCTAACCGCGTTTATCGCCTGGTATGCGGCGAATACGCCTGAGTTGATGATGTTTATCTTCTCAAGCAAAGTCACCTTCTTTGGGCTGATCATTGCGCAACTGGGGCTGGTATTTGTGCTCTCAGGCCTGGTGCATAAGCTCAGCGCCGGGATGGCAACAACGCTATTTATGCTCTATTCGGCGCTGACGGGGCTCACGCTCTCCAGCATCTTCCTCGTCTATACCTACTCATCTATCGCCAGCACCTTTGTGGTGGCCGGTGGGATGTTTGGTGCCATGAGTCTGTATGGCTACACCACCAAACGTGACTTGAGCGGCTTCGGCAATATGCTGTTTATGGCGCTGATTGGTATCGTGTTGGCTTCGCTGGTGAACTTCTGGCTGAAGAGCGAGGCGTTGATGTGGGCGGTGACCTATATCGGGGTGATTGTCTTTGTCGGGCTGACGGCTTACGACACTCAGAAGCTGAAAAACATCGGCGAGCAGATGGATGTGCGTGACAGTAGCAACCTGCGTAAATACGCCATTCTGGGGGCGTTGACCCTCTATCTGGACTTCATCAACCTGTTCCTGATGCTGCTGCGTATTTTCGGCAACCGCCGTTAACGCTCAGGCCCGGCGAACCCTTCGCCGGGCCATTATCACTGTTTCTGCATCGCCTCTTCGTTTTTCGCCCGCAGCTTCTTCGCCCGACCTTCCAGAATCAGATACCCCACCGTCGCCAGCGCCAGCGGCAGGAAGTAATAGAGCACGCGGTACGCCAGCAGGGCGGCAATTATCTTGCCGTGCGAAACATGTTCCCCGGCCAGCAGGGCAATAAATACGGCCTCGAGCACCCCGATCCCGGCAGGAATATGGACGATGACCCCGGCGATGCTGCTCACCAGCAGAACCCCAAGCACGAAGAAGTAATTCACATCTTCGCCGATCAGCATCCAGATGATGACTCCCATCGCCATCCAGTTTGCCGCCGAGATGGCCATCTGCGCCAGCGCAAACTTCCACGACGGCAGTACCAGCTTCTGGCCCTTAATGGTCATATGACGGCGTTTAGCAAAGGCGCAGGCCCAGAGATAGAACGCAATCATCGCCAGCAGCACAATGCCAATAATCCGTAGCGTACCCTGGTCGATATACCAGTGGTCGGGCAGTTGCACCACGCCTGCGGTAAAGATCACCCCGCCCAGCAGGATATAGCCCAGCCAGTTGGTAGTGATACTCAGCGAAAAGATGCGGGTGATGGTGCTACCGGGTAGGCCAAGACGGGAATAGAGGCGATAACGCATACCGATGCCGCCCACCCAGGTGCTCAGGGTCAGGTTAAAGGCATAGCAGATAAACGACACCAGCATCACCTGCCGCTTTGCCAGTTTGTGACCACAATAGGCCCGCCCCAGTAAGTCATAGCAGCCATAAATCAGGTAGCTCACTATCACAAGACCAAAAGCGCTCGCCAGGATCCACGGGTTATAGTCGCGGATAACTTTGCCCACGTCCTCCCAGTCCACTTTCTGCGCGTAAATCACCAGCAGCACCGCTACGGCGATGAAAAAGAGCCCGGTGAGAATTTTTTTGGCCACCCGCCAGCGGGAATGTTTTTTACTCATCAGGGTTTCGCCCCCGTATTTTCAGCTTCGACACGATCCTGCGTCTCCATCTCGGGTTGCACTGGCGGGTCAACCTGCGCCAGCTTGGGCGTATGGGCGGGCAGCCAGCCAACCAGCGCCGGGAAATGACGCAGGAAGTGGAACACCACCACGCTTTTTGTCAGGTTCCACCAGGTGCGTTTCGGCACCATCGACTCATCCACGCGTACGCAATCCTTTTCAATAATGGTGTTCAGGTTTTCACGCAACGTATGGTTAAACTCGCGATCGTGAATAATCAGGTTAGCCTCGAGATTCAGGGAGAGGCTAAGGGGGTCGAGATTACTGGAGCCCACGGTCGCCCAGTGATCGTCCATCACCGCCACTTTGCCATGCAGCGGACGGCGGCGGTATTCGTAGATCTGTACGCCGCCTTTCACCAGATAGTGATACAGCAGACGCGCGCCTACGGTGACAATCGGCATATCAGGCTCGCCCTGAACGATAAGCTTCACCCGAACCCCACGCCGTGCCGCGTTACGCATGGCGTGCAGTAGCCGATAGCCCGGGAAGAAATAGGCATTGGCAATGATCACTTCCCGACGGGCGTTAGCCAGCATCTTCAGATAGTGGCGCTCAATATCATCCCGGTGTTCTTCGTTGTCACGCCAGACGAACAGCGCCTGAGCCTCACCGGGTTTGGTGTTCTCTTCCGGGCGGTGGCGGCGCTTCCACCACCGGCGGGCGGCGGCGTTGCCGGGCAGGTTCTCCAGCTCAAACTGTAGGATGTCCTGCACCACTGGGCCTTCCACCTCTATCGCGTAATCCTGCTTGGCTTCCGGGCCGTAGTCCGACATATGTTCATCGGAGTAGTTAATGCCGCCGACAAAGGCGATGCGGTCATCAATGACCACAATTTTGCGGTGCATACGGCGAAAGACGTTGGTACGCATGCCCAGCAGGGGAGGGCGTGGATCGTAATATCGGAACACCACGCCGGCCGCGGTCAGCTCACCGACAAAATCATCGCTTAAATCGGGTGAGCCGTAGCCGTCCAGCAGGACTTCAATCTGTACACCGCGCTGAGCCGCACCGAGCACTGCAGCATGCAGCTGGCGGCCTACGCCATCTTCAAACCAGATAAAGGTTTCGAGAATAACTCTGCGTTCCGCTTTGCCAATGGCGGCAAAAACGGCGGGATAAAAGTTATCTCCGTTTTCCAGAAGCCGTATCCGGTTACCCTCTTGCCATGAGCATTTCATAAGTGGATCTCCGCACTCAAAGGGGCATGGTCGGACAGGTGACGCCAGTTTCTCAGCGCCAGCGCGGTAGGGGCGCTGGCATGGGCATTTTTCACATAAATACGGTCGAGACGCAGCAGCGGAAAGCTAACGGGAAAAGTGCGTGCCGGTCGACCGTGGGCGCGGGTAAAAATCTCATCTAATCCCGCTCGGGCTTTCAACGGATGGTTAGCCCGCTGGCGCCAGTCATTAAAATCCCCGGCCACCACCACCGGATCGCCCTCCGGCAGGCCATTGACCCAGGTGGACATCATATCCAGCTGCGCCCGGCGGTGCGCCTCTCGTAGCCCCAGATGGACAGAGGCCACGTGCAGGGGGGCGTCGAATTCCGGCAGGGCGATACGGCAATAGAGCAGCCCGCGCTTTTCGCTCTCGCCCACCGAAACGTCATGGTTTTCGTAATGTTCAATAGGATAGCGTGAAAGCACCGCATTGCCATGGTGCCC
Organism: Leclercia pneumoniae; assembly: GCF_017348915.1. NCBI lineage: Bacteria > Pseudomonadati > Pseudomonadota > Gammaproteobacteria > Enterobacterales > Enterobacteriaceae > Leclercia > Leclercia pneumoniae. The sequence goes on from NZ_CP071383.1 coordinate 1,320,119, forward strand.
TTCGGGGTAGACCGCGTTGCGCCCGTAGGCATAGTCGCTCCACATGGTATCGGCAAGAAACTCATAGTGGCTGGTATCGGGCCAGTTCTCCACGTGCAGCGGATGCACTTCGTGCGCCCCCATCACCTCCTGCAGGCAGACGATATCCGCGCTGACGGTGCGAACCGCGTCGCGTAGCTCCGGCAAAATAAAGCGGCGGTTAAATGCCGTAAAGCCTTTATGGATGTTGATCGTCAACACTTTTAGCGAAAAATGGCGGCTTTGTTGGCTCATAAGCTCCCTCCGGCGTTACTATCCTGATGAAAATAAAGTGTAGTCGTCGTCACAAAAAGATGCTGGGTTACGGAATTTTCCGTAAAGTGCGGTAGTCTGAAGAAGCAGAGAAAAATCCTCCAGGAGAGAAGCCATGAAGTGGCAACAACGCATTCGCGTCGCAACCGGCCTGAGTTGCTGGCAGATTATGTTGCATTTAGCGGTTGTCGCTGTGCTGGTGCTGGCGTGGACCAGCGGAGCGCTGGTGCGCGTTGGGTTAGGTTTATGCGTGCTGTACGGGGTGACCGTCCTGCTGATGCTCTTTTTACAGCGTCACCATGAGCAACGCTGGCGTGAAGTGGCAGATGTGCTTGAAGAGCTGACCACCACCTGGTACTTCGGCGCAGCCATGATTGTGCTGTGGCTGCTGTCACGCGTGCTGCAGAACAATATATTACTGGCTCTGGCAGGCCTGGCCATCCTCGCCGGGCCGGCAGTGGTGTCACTGCTGACCCGGGAGAAAAAGCTACGCGATATTGCGTCTAAACATCGCGTAGGCCACTGAGCCCGTCGTGGCCGCTATCACCAGTAGCGGCCACAAACTTCCCCAGACAATATCCAGACTCGCGTCCTTCAGGTAGATCTGCTTGGTAATATCGGTAAAGTGACGAATAGGGTTTACCCACGTCAGATTCTGTAGCCATACCGGCATGTTCTCGACCGGCGAAACATACCCCGACAGCAAAATGGCGGGCATCATAAAGACAAACACCCCGATAAAGGCCTGCTGCTGCGTAGAGCAAAGCGCCGAGATCAACAGCCCAAATCCCACCAGCGACAGACCATAGATCACCATCGTGAAGTAAAACAGCGCCAGCGACCCCGCGAAGGGGATGTGATAGGCCCAGATACCGATCCCCAGCACGATGGTCGCCTGGAACGTCGCGACAATCAGCGCCGGTACCGCTTTACCAACAAAGATTTGCCAGGTGGCCAGCGGCGAGACCAGCAGTTGGTCGAGCGTGCCCTGTTCCCGTTCACGGGCCACGGAGAGCGAAGTGACGATCATCACCCCAATGGTGGTGATCATGGCGATAAGCGACGGCACCACAAACCACTTGTAGTCGAGGTTAGGGTTATACCAGTTGCGCACCACCAGTTCGCTGTTGTTCGGTTTGGGTTTGTCCGCCATCAGCTCTTGCTGATACTCCTTCACCACCTGCTGCAGATAGTTCGCGGCAATCTGGGCACTGTTGGAGTTCCGCCCATCCAGAATTAATTGCATAGGGGCGGTTTGCAGCCTGTCCAGGTTGCGCGAAAAATCGGCCGGGAAGCGCACCAGCAACAGCGCCTTTTGGGTATCGATGGTAGGCTGGATCTCCTGTGGGCTTTTCAGCAGCAGCACGTGAGTAAAGGCTTTAGCGCGGGCAAAGCGCTGGGTCAGCTCTACCGAATGTTTACCATTGTCTTCGTTATAGATAGCAATAGTGGCGTTGGTCACCTCCAGGGTGGCGGCGAAGGGGAATAACAGCACCTGAATGAGCACCGGTAGCACCAGAATGGCGCGGGTCTGCGGCTCACGCAGCAGCGACTGTAGCTCTTTACGAATTAACGTCCATAAACGATGAAACATGGCTGCTCCTTAATCCAGTCGCCGTTTCGTTTTCATCCAGGTGAGGCCGATAAACATCACCGCCGAGGCGATCAAAAACAGCAGATTGACCACCAGCACCGCCGGAATGTTACCTGCCAGAAACAGGCTCTGTAGCGTACTCACGAAATAGCGCGCCGGAATGATATAGGTCACGGCGCGGATCACCGCCGGCATACTGTCGATCTGGAAAATAAACCCGGACAACATAATCGAGGGTAAAAAAGCGGCATTCAGCGCCACCTGGGCAGCGTTAAACTGGTTTTGGGTGATGGTGGAGATGAGAAGCCCCATTCCCAGCGTGCTCAACAAGAAAAGCGAGGTGATAAAAAAGAGCACAATCAGCGAGCCGCGATAAGGCACCCCCAGAATAAAGACCGACACCAGCATGCAGAGCAGCATCGCCAGCATGCCGAGGAAATAGTAGGGGATGAGCTTGCACAGCAGCAGCTCCGTACGCGTGACCTCCGTGGAGAGCAGCGCCTCCATGGTGCCGCGCTCCCATTCACGGGCGATAACCAGCGACGTGAGGATGGCGCCAATCACCGTCATGATGATGGTCACCGCGCCGGGAATGATAAAGTGCTGGCTGATGGCCGCCGGGTTAAACCAGTAGCGGGTCTGCACATCGATAAGCGGCTCAAAGGTCTCGCCCCGGTCTTCGGCACGCTGCATCTGCCAGAGCTGCCAGATCCCCTCCGCATACCCCTGCACAAAGTTGGCGGTGTTGGGCTCGCTGCCGTCGGTGATCACCTGGATCGGCGCACTGTCGCCCGGCGTGGCCATTCGGGCGGCGAAATCCACCGGGATCACAATCAGACCGCGAATACGCCCGGCCTGCATCATCTGGATCAACTGCTGGCGATTATCGCTGACGGTGGCGTCGATATAGGGTGAGCCGGTCATGGTATGGGTGAAGTCGAGCGCCTCTTCGCTCTGCTGCTCCAGTAAAATGCCCACCCGCAGCTTGCTGGAGTCGAGGTTAATGCCATAGCCGAAGATAAAAAGCAGCAGTAGCGGGATCACCATCGCAATCAGCCAGCTGCTGGGGTCGCGCACGATCTGCCGCGTCTCTTTGATACAGAGTGCGCGCACCCGGCGCCAGGAGAGGGCGTTATGCGCCATGGCCTTGCTCCTTATCCCAGTCGTTAATCAGCGTGATGAAAGCCTGCTCCATCGTCGGGTCAGGCATCGCTTCATCGGCGGCCTGCGCTTTAAGATCGTCCGGCGTACCGTGGGCAATCAGCTTGCCGCGATAGACCAGCCCAATGCGATCGCAATACTCCGCTTCGTCCATAAAGTGGGTGGTCACCATCACCGTCACCCCTTTTTCCACCATGCTATTGATATGCAGCCAAAACTCACGGCGGGTGAGGGGATCCACCCCCGAGGTGGGCTCATCCAGAAACAGAATGTCAGGCTCGTGCATCAGGGAGCAGGCCAGTGCCAGACGCTGCTTAAAGCCAAGGGGGAGCGCATCGGTGGCGTGGCTGGCGATGCTTTTCAGTCCGAAGGCTTCGCTCATGCGCGCAATCTTGTCGTTCTGTGCTCGCCCCCGCAGGCCATAGACCCCGGAGAAGAAACGCAGGTTCTGCTCTACTGTCAGGTTGCCGTACAGCGAGAATTTCTGCGCCATATAGCCCAGATGCTGACGGGCCTTGCCCGAGCTGACCTTGAGATCCATATCCAGCACCAGCGCCTTGCCGGACGTCGGCACCAGCAGGCCACACATCATCTTGAAGGTGGTGGATTTCCCAGCGCCGTTCGGCCCCAGCAGGCCAAAAATCTCTCCGCGCTTCACGGCAAAGTTAACGTCATCCGTGGCGGCGAAATCGCCAAATTTTTTGGTCAGTGATTTGGCTTCAATCACCGTCTCGCCGGGCGTGCCTTCAACCGTATGCAGAATGGCCCCAAGCGGGGACTCCTCAGTCCCCGCGCCACCCAGCAGATCGATAAACGCATCTTCAAAGCGGGGGGCGGTCTCATTCATCACAATGTCCGGCATCCCCGGGGCGCGACGAATATCCTCCGCGCTGGCCTCTTTTTTCAGGATCAAGCGTACCGATTTCCCCTGAATCATGCCGTCGCTCACCTGGGGTAGCGTCAGGACCCGCTGCAACAGACGGCGGTTGTTTTCGTCGGGGCTGTGCAGCAGAAAGCTGCGACCGTTCATGCCGGCGGTGAGGGCAGTAGGATCGCCCTGGTAGAGCAGCTTGCCTTCGTTCATCAACAGGACATCCCGGCACTGTTCGGCCTCGTCCAGATAGGAGGTACTCCAGAGGATCAGCATGCCGTCGCCAGCCAGCTCATGCACCATCTGCCAGAGTTCACGCCGGGAGATCGGATCTACGCCCACGCCAGGCTCATCCAGTAGCAGAACCTTCGGCTCGCCTACTAGGGTGCAGGCCAGCCCCAGTTTCTGCTTCATCCCGCCGGAGAGCTTGCCCGCCAGCCGCCCGGTAAAAGGCCCCAGCGCGGTAAACTCCAGCAGCCGCTGGAAGGTTTTTTGCCGGGTTTCGCCGGTGACGCTGCGCAGGTCGGCATAGAGGGTCAGGTTTTCCATCACGGTCAGATCTTCATACAGCCCGAATTTTTGCGGCATATAGCCCAGTAAGGCGTGCAGGGCGCGATCGTCTTCGATGGGATCTAACCCCAGTACCCGCGCCTGCCCGTCGTCGGGCTTGAGCAGCCCGGCGAGCATACGCATCAGGGTTGTCTTTCCGGCACCGTCCGGGCCGACAAGCCCGGTCACGTAGCCCTTTTGCAGGGTACAGTTCAGGGGCGCCACGGCCGGGCGGTCCATTCCGGGAAACGTCTTCAGCAGTCCTGTGAGTTCAATAACCGCATCATTCATGACCATCCCCATCGTTGAGCGTAACGGTCACCGGCATCCCCTGGCGCAGGGCGTCGTCGGCATCGGTCACGATAATGCGTAGGCGATACACCAGGTCAGTACGCAGATCCGGCGTTTCGACGGTTTTTGGCGTAAATTCAGCGGTGGGCGAGACGAAGCCCACTTTACCGTGATAAGGCTTATCCGGGCGGCCATCCGTGTAGAGCAGCAGCTCGCGCCCCGGCTGCATCTGACCCAGGTTGGGTTCATCAATATAAGCGCGCACCCATACCGGGCGAGTCAGGGAGAGGGTCAACACCGTGCTGCCGGCGTTAAGCATGCTGCCCGGCTCGACGGCGCGGGTCATCAGCGTGCCGTTTGCGGGGGCGGTAAGGGTGGTATCACGCAGATCCAGTTCGGCCTGCGCCAGCTGGGCCTGAGCCTGTTCAAGGCTGGCTTTTGCCTGGGCGATATCCTGCGGGCGGTTACCGGTGCGATATTGACTTAACTTATCCTGCGCCGATTTCAGCGTGGCCTGGGCCTGGTCGCGGGAGGAGCGGGCATTTTCCAGATCGTTAGCGGAAATTGTCCGGCTGCCCCACAGCCCTTGCTGGCGTTGATAGAACTTCTGCGCATAGTCATAAGCCGCCTGCGCCTGTTTCACCGCTGCGGCGGCCTGCGCCACCTCTTCTTCGCGATAGCCCGCCTGCATCAGGTCATATTGCGCCTGCGCAACGGAGACGCCCGCTTTGGCCTGCAGCAGTGCATTTTCAAACGGCGCTTTATCCAGCTGTCCCAGCGTCTGCCCGGTGGTGATGGCATCGCCTTCATCTACCGTTAACGACGCCAGCCGCCCCCCCACGCGGAAACTCATATTAACGGTACGAATATCCACATTACCGTACAGGGTCAGCCCTTTATCCTGATGGCCCTGATACCAGAGCCAGCCTCCCGTCACGATGGCAACCAGCGCCAGCGCGGCCAGGATAACAACCACGGGTTTTTTCATCACTCCGGACTCCTTTGCGTTAATCCCTCTAAAACGAGATCGATATGGCAGCTCACGACCTGAAAAATTTGCTCTGCCCGCTCTTCATCAAAATGACTCCAGCCTGCGCGCAGCAGGATGGTCTCGCGCCCGAGGCGAAAGGCGAGGATCTCGCCCAGCAGCGCATGGGTGTGCAAAATGGTTTGAGTATCCTCCGCTGCGCGCCCGGTATAGGCGGCAATCAGCCGGGTCAAATGACTGTGCATCGGGGCGATAACCTGGTCATGCACGTGCTGATACGCCGAGGTGGGGGAGAGCTGCTCGCGGGAAATAAATTTACTGAGGTTCAGCGTGTCGTCGTGGGTCAGCAGCTGGATCATGTTCCTGGCCGCCTGCAGGATCAGGGCGCGCACCGCGCTTTTATCCGGCACGGGTTGCGCAAGCAGGGTTGTCGCGGCCTCCACATGCGGGCGGAAATGGGTGCCAATAAAATCGGCGATCCACTGGGCGCAGGCGAGGTACAGATCCTCTTTTGAGCCAAAATAGTAGGTGATGGCGGCGATGTTCTGCCCCGCCTGTGCGGCGATATCGCGAGTGGTAGCATGCAGGCCATACTCGCCAAACTGGGAGAGTGCAGCGGCAATCAGCTGGCTGCGGGCTTGTTCGCCTTTACTGGTGGTGGGGATTGTATTCATCGTCGCGCCAAAAAATTAATCAATCGATTGATTAACTTTATGGTTAAATTTTCGCCTTGTCCAGCCGGCCGGAGATTTATTTTGTCATGCCCGCCGTCAGGGATATTTTATGCGCCAAGTCACAAAATCTGCTACACTCCGCAGCTTCGTGACATTGTGGTTTTTGTCCTGTCTATTCGTCTTATCTCCCTGAAAACTACACCTGTGACGGTCGGGGCGGTTCGGAGTTGTTATGTCTTTTGATACCCTTGGCCTGAATCCTGATATTCTGCGCGCCGTCGCAGAGCAGGGCTATCGCGAACCTACCCCTATTCAGCAGAAGGCGATCCCCGCCGTGCTGCAAGGCCGTGACCTGATGGCGAGCGCCCAGACCGGTACCGGTAAAACCGCAGGCTTTACGCTGCCGCTGCTGCAACGTCTGATCGAGAATCAGCCGCATGCGAAAGGCCGCCGTCCGGTTCGTGCCCTGATTCTGACCCCAACCCGTGAGCTTGCTGCTCAGGTGGGCGAGAACGTCCGTGAATACAGCCGCTATCTGAATATTCGCTCGCTGGTGGTCTTCGGCGGCGTGAGCATTAATCCGCAGATGATGAAACTGCGTGGCGGCGTGGATGTGCTGGTGGCAACGCCGGGCCGTCTGCTCGATCTGGAACACCAGAATGCGCTGAAGCTGGATAGCGTAGAGATTCTGGTGCTGGACGAAGCCGACCGTATGCTGGATATGGGCTTTATCCACGACATCCGCCGCGTACTGGCTAAACTGCCGGCGCGTCGTCAGAACCTCCTCTTCTCTGCGACCTTCTCGGATGAGATCAAATCGCTGGCAGAAAAACTGCTTCACAACCCGCTGGAAGTGGAAGTGGCGCGTCGTAACACTGCGTCTGAGCAAGTGACCCAGTATGTGCACTTTGTTGATAAGAAGCGTAAACGCGAGCTGCTCTCCCAGATGATCGGTCAGGGCAACTGGCAGCAGGTGCTGGTCTTTACCCGCACCAAGCACGGTGCCAACCATCTGGCAGAACAGCTGAACAAAGACGGCATTCGCAGTGCGGCGATCCACGGCAATAAGAGCCAGGGGGCACGTACCCGCGCGCTGGCCGACTTTAAATCGGGTGACATCCGCGTACTGGTCGCCACCGATATCGCCGCCCGTGGTCTGGATATCGAAGAGCTGCCGCACGTAGTGAACTACGAGCTGCCGAACGTGCCAGAAGATTACGTTCACCGTATTGGCCGTACCGGCCGTGCTGCCGCCACGGGTCAAGCGCTGTCGCTGGTCTGCGTCGATGAGCATAAGCTGCTGCGCGATATTGAGCGCCTGCTGAAGAAAGAGATCCCGCGCATCCAGACTCCAGGTTATGAAGTGGATCCCTCTATCAAAGCCGAACCGATCCAGAACGGTCGCCAGGGCGGTGGACGCGGGCAAGGCGGAGGCGGCCGTGGTCAACAGCAGCCGCGCCGTACTGAAGGGGCAGCCGCTAAGCCTGCCAGCAAACCGCCGCGCCGTGATGGCGAAGGCAAGCCCGCCGGAGAAGGGCAGCGCCGTCGCCGTCCGCGTAAACCGGCGGCAGGACAGTAATCTGGAAGCCCGGCCGTAGAGCCGGGCTTTTTTTTTTGCCGCTGGCAGGTGAACGTGCCACAATAGTGGCTGTTTATACAGTATTTCAGGTTCCCCGATGGCTTTAACCGCTGCGCTAAAAGCGCAAATTGCCGCCTGGTATAAGGCGCTGCAACAGCAGATACCCGACTTTATTCCCCGAGCACCGCAGCGGCAAATGATTGCCGATGTGGCGAAGACGCTTGCGGGCGACGAGGGCCGGCATCTGGCGATTGAAGCCCCAACCGGCGTCGGGAAAACCCTCTCATATCTCATTCCGGGTATCGCCATTGCCCGTGAAGAGCAAAAAACGCTGGTGGTCAGTACCGCCAACGTAGCCTTGCAGGATCAAATCTTCAGCAAAGACCTGCCTCTGCTGCGCAAAATTATTCCTGAGCTGCGCTTTACTGCCGCCTTTGGGCGTGGGCGCTATGTCTGCCCGCGTAACCTGACGGCCCTCGCCAGCAGCGAAGCCACGCAGCAGGATCTGCTGGCCTTTCTGGATGACGAACTGACCCCGAATAATAAGGCCGAGCAGGAGCAGTGTGCGAAACTGAAAGGCGATCTCGACAGCTACAAGTGGGATGGCCTGCGGGATCATACCGATCAGGCCATCAGCGATGATCTCTGGCGGCGTTTAAGCACCGACAAAGCCAGCTGTCTGAACCGCAACTGCCACTACTACCGCGAGTGCCCGTTCTTTGTCGCCCGGCGTGCAATTCAGGAAGCAGAGGTCGTTGTGGCTAACCACGCGCTGGTAATGGCGGCGCTGGAGAGCGAAGCCGTTCTGCCGGAGCCGAAGAACCTGCTGCTGGTGCTGGATGAAGGACATCATCTGCCGGACGTGGCGCGTGATGCGCTGGAGATGAGCGCCGAGATCACCGCCCCGTGGTTTCGCTTGCAGCTGGATCTGTTCTGCAAGCTGGTTGCCACCTGCATGGAGCAGTTCCGTCCAAAAACGATCCCGCCGCTGGCGGTGCCGGAACGGCTCAGCGAGCACTGCGAAACGGTCTACACCCACATCGCTTCCCTGAATAACATTCTCGATCTTTATCTTCCGGCAACCCAGCAGGCCGAACACCGCTTCGCCATGGGGGAACTGCCGCAGGAGATCATGGCGATTTGCCAGGAGCTGGCGAAGTTGCTGGAAAAACTGCGCGGGCTGGCAGAGCTGTTTTTAAACGATCTGAGCGAGAAGACCGGCAGCCACGACGTGGTGCGTCTGCACCGGGTGTTATTACAGATGAACCGCGCGCTGGGGATGTTCGAGGGGCAGAGCAAACTGTGGCGGCTGGCCTCTATGGTTCAGGCCTCCGGCGCCCCGGTGACCAAATGGGCGACCCGCGACGTTCGCGACGGACAGATTCACCTCTTCTTCCACTGCGTGGGGATCCGCGTTAGCGATCAGCTGGAAAAGCTGCTCTGGCGCAGCGTACCGCATGTGGTGGTCACCTCGGCCACCCTGCGCTCGCTTAACAGCTTCTCGCGTCTGCAGGAGATGAGCGGCCTGAGAGAGAAAGCGGGAGATCGTTTCGTGGCGCTCGATTCGCCCTTCAACCACTGCGAGCAGGGTAAAATTGTTATTCCGCGTATGCAGTATGAACCGCTGATCGATAACGAAGAGCAGCACATCGCCGAGATGGCCGCCTTCTTCCGTGAGCAGCTCGAAAGCAAAAAATATCCCGGCATGCTGGTGCTGTTTGCCAGCGGCCGCGCCATGCAGCGTTTTCTGGAAGAAGTGCCCGATCTCCGCCTGCTGCTGCTGGTACAGGGCGACCAGCCCCGCTACCGGCTGGTGGAACTGCACCGCAAGCGGATAGAAAACGGCGAGCGGAGCGTGCTGGTGGGGTTGCAGTCCTTTGCCGAAGGGCTGGATCTGAAAGGGGATTACCTCACCCAGGTGCATATTCATAAGATTGCGTTCCCGCCGATCGACAGCCCGGTGGTGATTACCGAAGGGGAGTGGCTCAAGAGCCTGAACCGCTACCCGTTTGAAGTCCAAAGCTTGCCTGCAGCGTCGTTTAATCTGATTCAGCAGGTGGGGCGTCTGATCCGTAGCCACGGCTGCTGGGGGGAAGTGGTTATCTATGACAAACGCCTGCTGAGTAAAAATTACGGCCAGCGATTGCTGAACGCGCTGCCTGTTTTCCCTATTGAGCAGCCTGACGTGCCGCCGGTAAAAAAACGCCCGACAAAACTGACCGTCGGGCGTAAAAGGAGCATCCGTGCTAAGGGGCGCAGTCCTACTGGTAAGTGAATGTCACCTGCACCACGCTGCTGAAGGTGCCGGCGGTGACGGGCAACGATGTGGTGTAATAGCGGGCCGCGAGCGGAAAGGTCGCGGAGTGGTCGGTCTGGTCGATCAGCACGTTAAAGCTTGCCTGCGGGGCAATGAACATATTGTCCTGCGGGTCTGCAAGCTCCAGGGCCAGACCTTTGGCGCTGCCCATATTGGCGAATTTGGTGGGGTGTTGGCTGTCCGCCTGCCCGTAAAAAAAAGCGTTCGCCAGCGTGAGGGTTTTCGGGCAATGGGTCACCTTCAGGGTAAAATCCTTCCACACGCCGGTATCCCCCACATCTTTGAAATTACTGGATGCCGCCTGGCCTAAATCAACGGTTAACGCTTTGCTGGCGCTATCAACGGTGCAGGTATTGGCATAGATATTCCCCACCATCTGCACCTGGATCTCCTCAGCATAACTCTGCGCCATTAGCGCGGCTGTCAGCAGAAAAATACGTGTTTTCATCATTATCACCGGTAGGCGAGCGTAATGGTCGCAACGGTGTTGGCCGGGCCGGGCGTGACCTCGTCGCGGGTCTGGATGTAGCGAACCTGGAAGGGAATATCCAGCGTCTGATTCTCGATCGCCTCGCCCTGGGTAGGGACATACTGATTGAAGGTGGCGATATGATCGTCAAACAGCATTCTTACGCCGACCCCTGTGGCCATCCCGTTTTCCGGGGTGAGTTTGAGTACGCCGTCGAGACCCGGTTCATAGCCGTTGGCGCTGGTAATTTTGATCTCTGGCTGTACCGTTGAAGTACAGTTAACGGTGGCATTAAACGTTTTCGCCGGGGTAGAAAGGGTACCCACCCCGGTAAAGTCGCTGATGGGGAAATCCCCGAGGTTAACGGTCAGGTTTTTTGGCGATACGGAACAGGTGACGATGTTGAGATTGACGTTGCCGGCATAGGCGATGGAGTTGGGGCTACCGATCCCGTCGTGACCGTAAACGCCAAGCCCGAACTTGGTCTGGCTTTGCTGTAGCGTACCCGACACCACCTTCATGCTCGTTTTAATGAGCTGAAGCGAAAGGTTAAAATCAAAGCTGGCGTTCCCGTCGGTTGATACATAGCTGATGGGCGTACTGCGCGAGTCGCAATAGACGCCGCCTGCGCCGGTAATACGCTGCCCTTTATCGTTCACCAGGGCGACGCCAATGCCTTCCACGCCAGATTCATACACTCCCGCCATGCCGGATATTTCACTGCCGGTACCGTAATAGCAGGCGACAATCTCCATCCCCCCCTCAAGGCCGTTGTCACAATGACCGGCTATATGCACGGACTGGTCAGTCCCCGGGATCGTCGATCCGACGGGGAGCGTCGTGGGCACGGAAATCGACGAAATATTAATTTGCTTCGGCATATCCGACGAGAGACAGGCCGCTTTGGCATGCGGCATAATGAGTGCGCCGGTGACCAGAACGAGTAACAAAAGGCACTGTTTAACAAGCTGCATAATCAAACCTTCAGGGTAATTTACTGACACTGCGCGGCAGCGTTAATAATGTGTGTTTTATCTTTCTCGTCCGTTAGCACGTAGTCCGCTACGCAGTGGTCGCGGGCATCCTGCCCCCAGTTGACGGTCAGATGTCCGCGCTGAGGTAAACCGGTAAGCCAGGTTTGGCCATCATTGCCTACGATAAACTCGTTATCCTTGTCCTCTGTGGTCACCGTTGCGCCAAAGGGCAGCGGCTTGCCGTTGTGCGTTAGCGTCATTAATACGCGTCGACCTACGCGGGTGCTAAAGGTGGCGCGTACTATCGCGCCGCGCGTCGGGGTCACCACCTGTGCCGCATGAGTCACGTCGGCATCGTCCGGCAGGGTTTCCGTATTCAGTGCGATAGTGTTGTGGCGATAGGCGGTAACAAACGGCACCACGGTATAGCCGCGGAAGTCTGTTTCGACGCCGGTCTGGTTAGTCACTTCTGTTCCGTGGGTGCCCGGTGCTTTAACCAGCGCGATGGTTTCGCCCAGCGGCTGGCTCAGGGTCACGCCATTTGCATGGGCCACGACGCCCCCCTGCAGGCCAAGGTTGGCGGTGCGCTGGTACTTATCCTGACTGAGGCCGCCACTGGCTTCGCCATAGGTGGCTTTGTAATCGGCGTTCAGGCTGGTGGAACTGCCAGCGCCAGTATTGCTGAGCCCCTCCTGAACATTCCAGTTAAGGTTGTTCTGCGCCAGCGCCGTGCCGTTCAGGCCGAGGGTCTGGGTAGTGCCTTCTTTACTGTTATTCAGGTTGTAGCTGGCCCAGGTGTTGTGCATCCAGCGATCGAGCGGTAGAGAGACGCTCAGGGCGAAAAGATTGTCATTGCTGACCGCATCCCCGTTCTCATCACTGTCGTGCGTATTTTTATTCAGACTGTAGCTCAGGCTGTAGGTCACCCCATCCCAGCTATTGTTGTAGCTGAGGCTCATGGAGGTCATATCCTGGTCCTGGCTCCAGTAACGCTCTTTCACCAGACTCAGCGTGAAGGCGCCCCAGCCCTCCGGCAGCACCTGGTCGATGGTCGCTTCAGCGCGATCCTTGCGCTGTTCTGGCGCGCTCCAGTCGTCGGAACGGGTCCAGGACTCCATCGTCTCCTGTAGCGTATAGAACCCCTTGCTGTTGTAGCGATAGCCAGCCAGCGAAAAGTTGGTGCCTGTGCCGGCAAAATCTTTGCTATACCGCACGCGCCACGATCGACCCTGGCTGCGCTTTTGTTTTTTGAGCAACGCCTTCGCCCGCGTCACGTCGATGGAGAACGCACCCAGATCGCCAACGTTTTTACCGGTGCCCAGCGCCTGGGCCTGGTAATGGCTACTCTGCTGCACGCCGCCGTAGAGTGTCATTCCGTGCGATAAACCATAGATGGCGCTGCCCTGGGCGAACGGCGTCTTTTCCACGTTGCTGTCATACGAGCGGTAACGCCCGGCGGTGACGCTGTAGCGCAGATGTTTTTCACGCTGCAAAACCGGCACTGAGGCGTAGGGCACCACGAAGTGGCGCTCGCTGCCGTCCGTCTCTTTCACCGTGACTTGCAGGTCGCCGCTGCTGCCTGTGGGGTAGAGATCATTTATCTCGAAGGCGCCCGGGGCGACGGTGTTCTGATAAATAACGTAACCGTTCTGGCGCACAACGACCTGCGCGTTACTGTGGGCGGTACCGCGAATAATTGGGGCATAGCCTTTTTCGCTATCTGGCAGCATGTCGCTGTCGGAATTTAACTGCATCCCGGTAAAAGAGACGCTATCAAAAACGTCGGCCGGTGAACTGCTCTGCCCCAGCGTCAGGTCGCTTTTCATCGCCACGATATCGCGCTGGGCATAGGTATAGACCGAAGAGAAATGGTGCTGCTCCTCGTGACCGGTGATGCTGCGATTCCAGGTCGAGTAGTTACGTAAACGCCACGCGCCAAGGTTAAGTCCGGGGCGAAGGTTAACGTACTGGCTGCTGTTATCCGGCGTGTCTGGGGTACGCGCCTGACTCTGGCTGGCCGTTGCGCTGTAGTTCAGCAAACCGGCGGTGATACCTTCATCAAACTCCTTCGGGTCGATATAGCCACGCGGTATCTGGCCCAGCGCAGATTGCGGAATGCTCAATAGCAGCTGCTGGTGGCTGATACGAAAGGTGGCGGTCGCGGCGGGAATAGCGCCTAAATCGGCACACCCGCCTTTTGCGGTCAGTTGCGGAAAGAGGGAGGTCTTAATCCCCAGCTTTTTGAGTTCGTCCAGACTGAAGCAGGGTTGCAGCGTGCTATTACCTGCCTGCGCTTTGCGTAAGGTGAAGGTGACGTCGCGGGTAGCAATTTCAGTGTTATTAATGAAAATAGAGACCAGATATTTTCCAGGGGCCTGGCCGGGTCCTTTTTCATATATTGATAGATCGGTTTTCGCCTGCTGAGGATTATCAATATCCAGCAGCGCCGGGTTAAAGTAGTCATCCGCCGAACTTTGCTGCGCAATACAGAACATTACCAGCCCCATAAGCAGGGCTGGCAACGAAGGTATTTTCCAGGAGAACGGTTTTTTATGACTATACATAACGTATTGCGCCAGAGGCAGTAATTAGTTAATTGTTTTTGTCCATGTCTGGCTAATACTGCCGTAATCGGTAATGACCGAATACGCCAGGGTATTTCCGCTGCTATGGGCCGGCAGCGCGATATGGGTTTCGCCTTTCGGCACGGCCCAGGTCGCTTTTTTAACGTTGTGACCGTTCAGCGTCACGCTCTGGAAATTCATGTAAAACGGCGTGGGGTTATTCACCACCAGGTCATTTCCTTCCCGATGCCAGGACAACCGATCGGCAACGGCTTCCGGCTTGCCTTTCACGGCGGCAGGGCGGTAGATGAGCTTTATGCGGGTATTGATAGCAATTTGCAGCGTGTTCACCCCATCCATTTTTTTAGAAGAGGGGATGGATTTAATATTTAGCCAGAAGAGTGATTCACGATCTTCGGGCAAATTTCCCCCCGTGCGCACCACACGTAATACATTCTCCTCATTGCCATTCAGACGAAACAGTGGAGGGGTGATCAGAAAAGGGGCTTTGGCCAGGTTTTTACCGCCGGCATCGACCCAGGATTGCACCAGATAATCCGTATCGTCTGGATTCGAAATACCAAGAGAAGACTCCTTTTTTTCTCCCTGATAGACCAGGCGTGTGCCGTTAATAATTACACCGGCATGCGCTGTTGCGGCTACCAGTAAAAAAGAGCTCAGTAAATAACCGTGACGCATAAATATATCTCAACGTGAATAAGAGATATCAGCCCTGGCACAGGCTGATATCTCGGGAGGGATCATTTCAGTTATAGATAACGGTAAAGGTCGAAACAGAATTAGCCGGGCCGGCTGTTACCGTAGGCCCTGTCTGGATATAACGTCCTGCAAATTCCAGATCGTTTACCGTACTTCCCGCCGGTAATGACTCCAACTTATTGATAGTGTTTTATGTTCAGATAATGCCCGATGACTTTGTCATGCAGCTCCACCGATTTTGAGAACGACAGCGACTTCCGTCCCAGCCGTGCCAGGTGCTGCCTCAGATTCAGGTTATGCCGCTCAATTCGCTGCGTATATCGCTTGCTGATTACGTGCAGCTTTCCCTTCAGGCGGGATTCATACAGCGGCCAGCCATCCGTCATCCATATCACCACGTCAAAGGGTGACAGCAGGCTCATAAGACGCCCCAGCGTCGCCATAGTGCGTTCACCGAATACGTGCGCAACAACCGTCTTCCGGAGCCTGTCATACGCGTAAAACAGCCAGCGCTGGAGCGATTTAGCCCCGACATAGCCCCACTGTTCGTCCATTTCCGCGCAGACGATGACGTCACTGCCCGGCTGTATGCGCGAGGTTACCGACTGCGGCCTGAGTTTTTTAAGTGACGTAAAATCGTGTTGAGGCCAACGCCCATAATGCGGGCGGTTGCCCGGCATCCAACGCCATTCATGGCCATATCAATGATTTTCTGGTGCGTACCGGGTTGAGAAGCGGTGTAAGTGAACTGCAGTTGCCATGTTTTACGGCAGTGAGAGCAGAGATAGCGCTGATGTCCGGCGGTGCTTTTGCCGTTACGCACCACCCCGTCAGTAGCTGAACAGGAGGGACAGCTGATAGAAACAGAAGCCACTGGAGCACCTCAAAAACACCATCATACACTAAATCAGTAAGTTGGCAGCATCACCCTTCCCGCCGTCAGTGGATATTGACGAGAGGGGGTGTATAAGCTGACCGGTTGATCGGTGGAGTCCAGCAATTGAATTGCCACGCCTGTCGCTGCGTCCGCATCGGGTGTCAATGCCAGCGCACTGTTGTTATCACTGTCCGGGGTGCCGCCAAAATTAATGGCAGCGGAGGTGACGGATTCCGGGCAATTCTTTAGTTGAATATCAAATCGTGTCGGCGTGCTGGTGGAGCCTGCACCGGTAAAGACCGTTTTAGAGACCTGGCCCAATTCGACATTCAGCGGGTTACTTATTCCATTCACGACCTGACAGGCGGAATCGATAATTTCGCCCGTAAAGTTAATTTGTCCTTCGCCATCTGTCGCCGCCAATGCGGATGCCGAACATCCTATTGTTGCAGCAATAAAAAAACCTAAAGCAACCTTGTTCATACGTAATCCTGATTGTGTTACCTCAACAACTTTTCGCTGCTTATTTAATCAGATTGTCCCTCTGTAAGAATCTTTTGCCCGAACCACTAATATTTCATTAAGCGCTTGCATTCATTTTTTTATTGAAAAAACAGCGCATTCAACGCGGCGGATAAAAAGCTTTCGGGGCGCTGTTTATCAGGGCTATAGTGTTTACATCATGCCGCAAGGAGAGATGCCGTGGATTATCGTAAAATTATCAAAGAGGTAGGTCGGGGAAAGAACCACGCCCGCGACCTGGATCAGGAGACCGCACGTGCGCTCTATAGCGCCATGCTTAATGACGAGGTACCTGACCTTGAGATGGGCAGCATCCTGATCGCGCTGCGAATCAAGGGTGAGGGCGAAGCAGAGATGCGTGGGTTTTATGAGGCGATGCAGTCACGCACCCTGCGCCTGACGCCGCCGGTGGCGAAACCGATGCCGATTGTGATCCCAAGCTATAACGGCGCGCGCAAACAGGCCAACCTCACGCCGCTTCTGGCCATCCTGCTTAATAAACTCGGCTTCCCGGTGGTGGTGCATGGCGTCAGTGAAGATCCTACGCGCGTGCTGACCGAAACCATCCTGGCACTCCTGGGCATTCAACCCACCCTGACGGCCGGGCAAGCTCAGGCCAAACTTGAAGGAAACCAGCCGGTTTATATTCCCGTACATGCGCTTTGCCCGTCGCTGGACAAGCAGCTCGCCCTGCGCTGGCGGATGGGGGTTCGCAATAGCGCACATACCCTGGCAAAACTGGTGACCCCTTTTGAAGAGGACAAGGCGCTGCGTCTTTCCAGCGTGTCTCATCCGGAGTATGTCACCCGGGTGGCGAGCTTTTTCGCTGACATTGGCGGACGGGCGCTATTAATGCACGGCACGGAAGGGGAAGTGTATGCCAATCCGCAGCGCTGTCCGCAAATCACCCTGATTGAGCCGGCTGGTACGCGCGTGGTATGGGAAAGAGGCGAGGAGCAAAGCGAGGTGGTCTTGCCGGAGGGTAAAGATCCACAGGTGACCGCCCACTGGATCACCCAGTGCCTTTCTGGGCAGGTGCCGGTGCCGCACTCCATTAAGTTACAGCTCGCCTGCTGTCTGTTGGCGACCGGGCAGGTTGAGACGGTAGAAGCGGGTTTAGCTCGCGTCGCACAGTCATTTTAGGCAAAAAAAAAGCCCGTCCAATCCAGGACGGGCCAAAACAAGGGTAATAACAACAGGGTCAATGAGGGTTGGAGCAGTGATTCAGTAAAACAGGCGATTATTTATAGATAACCGCGGTACCGCTAAGTTTGTTATTGGTGTTCGCAGACGTAATGGTATAACCGCTTGCACCTGCCGCTGCGGCTTTCTGAGCCAGCTGCGCTTCAAGACCGTCCAGCGTGGTCGCACCTTCTGCGCTTACCACACCGATTTTATTCATGCCGCTTGCCTGAGAAGGCGAAACAGATTGTGCCGCAAAGGCACCAAAGGAAAGCGCAGACAGGGCAACAGCAGCAACAGCATATTTGATGGTTTTCATGGTTAATCTCTCGCAGGTTATTCTGTAAAGGGGACGATGTTCCGTCGATGTGATAAGTATCACGCTTTTTTGCGAAAGATAAAATCGAAGAGAATTGACGTCATTGTTCGAAAAAATTGAATGACAAATAAGTTATTGAATATTAATAAATTCAGGGCGCGTCTTTACGTATCTTCGCGCAGCGCTTTACAGACGAAACGGTAAGGGCACATTTTGCGAAACGCATGCTGAAATTTCGTGCACGTAAACGAAACCGCTTGCGTTGCGAAGAAGGGTAAAGAAAAGTCAGCGTAACTGGCTATCCTTAGATCCTCTGCGATTATATCCTGCATATCCGTTACTTTGTGAATCTTTATCCTGCTGACAGGTGATGCACAACCGTACCCCTGGCACTGCCTTGCGCCGCGCTTCAGGAATCGGGTTGTCGCACTCTTCACAGAATGCCAGACTTTCACCCTGCGGGATCTCGCCGCGCGCCCGCGCAACGGCATCTTCAATCGTACTGTTGATCTGTTGATTGACCGCGTCATCATTTGCCCAACCGGAAGCCATCGCCTTACTCCTGCCTCTGTTAACCCTTCTTCAAATATGGGGTTAAAAAAGAGGCAGTCAAGGCGCGCCATCAGATTTCAGACCACTCTCGCAGCAGGTTGTGATAATGGTTGAGTAACGACAACACCTCCTCACTTTCACCGTGACGGGTGCGCAGCGTCTGGATATTGCGGTCCAGCTCGAAGAGCATCGCTCGTTTTTTATCGTCGCGGATCATCGACTGGATCCACATAAACGAGGCTACCCGCACGCCGCGCGTCACCGGGGTGACACAGTGCAGGCTGCTGGCGGGATAAAGAATCAGATCGCCGGCCGGTAGCTTCACGCTGTGCTGCCCGAAGGTGTCGTTGACCACCAGCTCGCCGCCATCGTAACTCTCGGGTTCACAGAGAAAGAGGGTGGCGGAGAGATCGGTTCGCATCCAGCCGCTTTGCGGATGGCTACGCACGGCACCATCCACGTGAAAGCCATAGGTCTCCTGCTGCTGATAGCGGTTAAACAGCGGGCTGGAGATTTGACGGGGCAGGGCGGCGGCAAAAAAGAGTGAGTGCTGATTGACGGCCTGTAGCACGGCGGACTGGAGCTTCTGGTACAACTCGCTCTGGGTATCGACCTGCTGATTATTTTTGACCTGCGCGCCCTGGTTGCCCACCGTCGCACGGCCATCGATCCAGGGGGCGAGCGCCAGCTGCGCGCGAAGCTGGGCGACTTCATCAGTCGTGAGTACGCCAGGAATGTGATACATCATAAGAACTTCTCCGGGAAGAGGCTGTGGGGAGAAAGGTGGGGCCGTAGCCCCACACGACATCAGAAGTGCATGTTGGCGGTTAACATCCAGGTACGTGGTTCACCCGGATGGTAGCGATATCCGCTCTTGTTAATCGAAGAGACATACTCTTCATCAAACAGGTTATAGACGTTCAACTGCAGATCCAGATTGCGGTTGATGCGATAGCCCAGCTTCGCATCAGCGACCCAGTAGCCTTCGCTGAAGGATGGTGTGCCCACGGCGCCATCGGTGCCGCGATGCATACTGCCGATGTAACGCGCGCCTGCGCCAACAGAGAGCGCATCGGTGGCCTGGTACTGGCTCCATAAGGTGAAGGCGTGCTCCGGAGTGTATGGCAGGGAGGAGCTGCCATCCTGCGCGACATCTTTACCGCTGCGCACCGAGGCGTGCTGCTGGGTATAACCGCCGATAATTTGCCACTGCGGCGTAATATTCCCCACCGCCGACAGCTCGTAACCCTCTACGCGTTTTTTGCCGTACTGAGAGTAAGTGCCGTCTTCGTTTTGCTCCACTTCGTTTTCAATATCGGTACGGAACACCGCCGCCGAGAGCAGCAAGCGTTTATCCAGCAGCTCCCACTTGGTGCCAATCTCGCTGGTTTTCGCTTTCTGCGGTTTAAAGTCGGTACGGTTAGCGCTGCTACCGGTGCCCCCCTGGGCCAGCGCGAAATTGCTGCCCCCCGGTGGTTGCTGGGAGATGGCATAGTTGAGGTAAACATTGCCATTGTCGGTCAGGTGGTAGAGCGCACCCGCTTTCCAGTTCACCAGGTTACCGGATTTCGCCGTATCGACGGTGGTGACCGGCGACCCTTTTGTTACGCCCGTCGGGCAGGCGACCGCACCGCGCCCGGTACCGCCGCAGCTGCTGGCGCTGTCATATTCGGTACGGTAGCTGTCGAGACGAATACCGCCGTTCAGCTCAAAATCACGGGTAACTTGCAGGGTATCAAAAGCGTAAATGCCGAAGGTATCGGTCTGGCCGTTGGCATTCGCCCCATTGCGGTTGAGGCCGCCAATATGCACGCTGCTGTCTGGGTGATAGAGATTGACCGCCGGCGGGGAAATGGCATTTACCCCGTAGTTGGTCTGGGTTTCGCGTGTGAACTCGACCCCTGTGCTGATGTCATGGCCCACCGATCCGGTAAAGAATTTGGTGGTCAGGTTGGTCTGGTTAGTCAGGATCTTATTGCTGACATCTTTGGTGTTGGCCAGGCGTGACCAGGTCCAGCTATCCACATTGTTAGGATCTGGCCGGGTAATGTTGTTGGCGCCGCCCATCACCGCCGTCATCAGATAATCCTGCTTCACGCGCGACCAGCGGGTGGTGTTACGCAGGGTCGTGACGTCGTTGATGTCGTGTTCAAAGCGCAGGGTGGCGGTATCGGTGGTGGAGTCGTCGTAATCGGAATCCGTACCGTAGAAGTTATGGGTATCCACTTTGCCAGCGCCATTCAGCGCCGAAGTTGCGGCATTGGGGGCCGAGTAGCCCGGCAGACCCACGGTCGGAATACCCCCGTCCGGGGTGTTGTGCTGCGTGACGTGGAGATAGTTCAGATAGAGACGGTTTTCCGTACCCAGCCCCCATGCCAGCGACGGTGCCACACCGTAGCGTTCATTTTTAACGTTATCGCGGCCCGCGTCGTGGGTCTTTTCACCCATCAAATTGAGGCGAAACGCAGAGGTCTCGCCCATTGTCTGGTTGATATCCAGCGTGCCCCGGCGCATATAGGCGCTGCCGAGACTGGCTGAGGCGTCGATGCCCGAGTCCAGACGCGGCTGCTTGCTGATCATATTAATCGAGCCGCTTGGCGCGCTGCGGCCATAATCGCTGCCGGACGGGCCCTTGATCACCTCGACCTGCTCCGTATTGAAAGTGTCTCGCGATACGCTGCTGATATCCCGAATGCCATCTACATAAATACTGTTTGAGGTGTCCACACCGCGCATATAGACCGCATCGCCGGTAGTCGAGTTACCATTCTCACCCGCAAAAAAGGCGCCGACGCCCGGCACGTTTTTCAGCGCATCGGTCAGGTTGGTCACCCCCTGATCCTTTAATACCTGCTCAGAGACCACCGTCATGGTGCGAGTGGTGTCGGCGATGGGGCGCGCAAACTTCGGATCGGCGGAGTGGGTGGGGGCATACAGAGAGGGCGGTTGAGCTTCAACCACCAGCGTATCGTCAGATTTTTTATCGGTTTGATCCGCAGCAATAGCGGTAGCGACAGGCGTCAGGCCGATACACAGACCCGTGAAGAACGTCAGCGAAGAGAAGCTGCTGAACGGAGTATTGCGATTGTTTTCCATATTGTTTAGCGACTTATAATTTTTAGAATCACATTTCATTACGTCTATGCCACGCGAATACAGTAATGAACCTACAAATGATAATAATTGTGATAAACATTATCATTTGGCGTGAATTTTTATCACTCTCCTGAAAAAAATGAAATACATAAATTTACATTAGCTACTAAAAATCTTCACATTGCTGCATCGCTGCCAGCACCCTTATGCGCAGGGGTGACATCTTGTCTCTAACTTTCCGTACCTGTTTTCGGCGATAAATTATAATTCAGGACAGCAAGCCAGCTTAGGCTGCCTCTGGCGCAGCGCCTCTCGCTTTTGAGTCTGGTCTAATGCGATGAGCAATAGGGGCAAATAAGGGTAATGCGATAACCCGAATGCGAGATCAGCTGTGCGACAACGTTAATGCGATAGCGGGGGCGATATGTTCATCAGAGCTTATTTACAAGCGTCTGCAGAGGATCCCTGGGCCGATCGGGTGAAAGAGGTACTGGACGGCTTTGTCCAGGCCCGGGGTCATCGTATTGCCAGCTACTATCGGGAAAATTTCGCTTCCCTCACGTCTGACCGCCCCGAGTTCGCGCGTCTGCTGGCAGAAAGCTTGCCGGGGGACATCCTGCTTATCGATCGTATTGATCGCTTAATCCGCCTGACGAGCCACGACTGGAGCCGTTTGACCAACCAGGTGACGCAGCACGGGCTACGGATCCTGAGCCTGGATCTCCCGGCGACCTGGCAGATGATGAGCGGCCCTTCAGATCCGGCGGTAGCGGTGGCGATTAATCACACCTTACTGGACACCCTGGCCGCTCTTGCCCAACAGGCACTGCAGCATCAGCGCGTTCGGCAACAGGAGGGAATTGCCCGGGCGCAACGTCTGGGTAAGTTCAAAGGGAAGCCGCCGGATCGCGAGCGGCATAAAAAGGTGTTGTACTGTCGGCAGGTGAAAAAGATGAGTATTCAGGAGACTGCGCAGGCGACCGGCTATAGCCCATCGCAAGTTTGCCGTATTCAGGCTTTATATCGCCAGACGGAGAAACCTCTGGCAGAGCGAGAATAAAAATACTGCGCCCTAAGATGTCATGCCGATCAATCGAGCACGATTACACCACGCTTAACCGATCAGCATTACACCTAAAGATGCAGCCTCAATGGCCGGAAACTTACTTGTAAATAGTGGCAGTCCCGAACATTTTATTATCACCGCTGGCCGATTCCACGGTGAATCCTGTCGCACCCTGTTCACGGGCTTTTTCCGCCAGTTTACTCTGCAGGTCGTCGAGGTTGGTAGCCCCGGAAACGGAGACAGTGCCGGCGGGACGGAGTTGATTATTCGCATCGCCACGCATAAGCGGTTCTGCCGCCAGGGCGGCGAATGATGCGCCTGCCAGCGTACCGGCGGCGAGCATTACGAGATATTTTTTCATGGTCACACCTCTTATCACTTCAGATGAGTCAAGGTAAGTGTAGGACGGCAATGCGTGTGATTCAGCGCAAAAAATTGATGGAGATATGCTTATTTTTTGAACGATATTTTTTGACAATTCAATGACAAATCATAGACATCCAGGCATTTGATTTTTGACGCTTTGTTCTCATGCGTAGAGAATGATTTACCCTTGTGCCAGCAAAGAGTATCTTACGCCGCTGTTTTGAAGGAGAACGCCATGACATCCCAGAAGCCGGGGTTGCACCCACGCAACCGCCATCACAGCCGTTACGACATGAATGCCCTTTGCCAGAGCTGTCCGGCGCTGCGCGATTTTATTATCTCGTCACCTGCGGGCGAGCCAACGGTGAACTTCGCCGATCCGCAGGCGGTAAAGACGTTAAATAAAGCGCTGCTGGCCCATTTTTACGGCGTCGCGCAGTGGGATATTCCGGAGGGCTATCTTTGCCCACCCGTACCTGGGCGCGCGGACTATATTCACCATCTGGCAGATCTGCTGGCGGCGGATCGCGGCGGCGTGGTACCTGCAGAGGCCACGGTGCTGGATGTCGGTACCGGCTCGAACCTTATCTACCCGCTGATTGGCGTCCATGAATACGGCTGGCGTTTCACCGGCAGCGAGATTGACCCGCAAGCCTTTGCCAGCGCCACGGCGATCATTAACCACAATCCGGGCCTGAGCCGCGCCATCCGTCTGCGTCGCCAAAAAGAGGCCACGGCGATCTTCGCGGGCATCATTCATAAGAATGAGCACTACGATGCCACCCTCTGCAATCCCCCATTCCATGACTCCGCCGAAGCGGCACGCGCGGGCAGCGAGCGCAAGCGTCGTAATCTCGGCCAGGCGGCGGATGGGGCGCTGAACTTTGGCGGCCAGCAGCAAGAGCTCTGGTGTGAAGGGGGCGAGGTCGCGTTTATCAGTAAGATGATCGCCGAGAGTGCGCAGTACGCAAGACAGGTTAAGTGGTTTACCACCCTGGTGTCGCGCGGTGAAAATCTGCCGCCGCTCTACCGTGCGCTGACGGCGGTCGGTGCGGTAAAAGTGGTGAAAAAAGAGATGGCCCAGGGTCAGAAGCAAAGTCGCTTCATCGCCTGGTCCTTCCTCGACGATAACAAACGTAGCCGTTAAAGCGTCGGCGTCTGTGGCGGCAGCGTGGGGGGAGCAGGGGAGGCCGGCGACGGCAACACCTGATAGGTTTGAACCGGCATCCGGACGTCGGCCAGATCGAAGTGCTTCTTCACCATGCTGTCGAGAGCGAAACGCACCGTCCACTGCTTCAGCGGCTGGGTAGTGAAGGAGACGCGCAGCGTAAAGGCGGTATTCGTCAGCCCTACAATCCCGGCGAACGACGGCTCGCCGATAATCAGGCCCCGAATATCCTCCTGCTCCATGAGTTCGTCTACCGCCGCCTTTAACGCCCCTTTGGCCTTCTCCGCATCTTCATGGCGATCCACATCGTAATTGGCGACCACCGAACCGATACCGCGAACAAAGTTGGCGAAGGTGGTAATCGAAGACCAGGGGATAATGTGATACGCCCCGGTATCTTGCCGCACCCCCACAGAGCGAATCGACATCCGCTCTACCGTGCCGGTTAACGGCCCAATCGTCACCAGATCGCCGGTGTTCATCCCGTTTTCAAACTGGATAAAGATCCCGGTGATAATGTCTTTGACCAGCGTCTGGGAGCCGAACGAAATCGCCAGCCCCAGCGCCCCGGCACCGGCCAGCAGAGGAGCGATATTCACGCCGATTTCTGAGAGCACAATCATGATAGTGATAGTACTGATGATCACCGCCAGCGCGTTGCGGAACAGCGTCAGCAACGTGCGGGCGCGGGCGCTGGGCAGCGGACGGCCATGAATATCTGACACCAGCCGGTTTTCAATCAGGCTGGCGAGCAGCGTCCAGCCGACGGCAGAGAAGAAGAGGATCAGTGCAATGCGGATCACGATATCCACCGCTTTTTCCCCCGCGCCGTTGTGCAGCCAGTTCCAGAAATCAAACAAGCTCCAGGCATTGAGTAGCAGCATAATCGCCACCGCCACGCAGAGGATCCTGGCCACCTTCAGTGAGGCGGAAATCCAGCCGTTAAGCCGTTTTTGCAATTCCGGGTAGTTGCGCTGCACCTGCGGCGACAGGGTGATGGTTTTGGCCAGCCAGCGTGAAAGCAGGCCAGAGATAAAGGCCGCAATCCCGATAATCGCCAGGCTCTGGAAGGTGGCACCCATCATAAACTTCAGGCTGTTGCCGGGATCGAACAGCGAGAAGAAGCAGAGCACAATAAAGTAGGCGCAAGCCAGCCAGTGCCACACCAGCGCAAACGCGCGAATAAATAGACTGAAGAAGGATAAGGAGCGGTCAGCCAGGTGCAGCAGTCCCTCGGTAATGGCCCGCTTATTATGAAAGATAAGATAGAGCGCCCAGACGGTGATGCAGAGCATAATCAGCACGTTAGCCAGCGCACCGATCTGCACATTGACCTGGTTGGAGATAATGGGCACCGCCACCAGCAGGCCATAACCAATGAGTCCGCTCAGGGTACTCAGGCGCAGCGACCAGTATTTTGCGGTCCGATCGTCGATGTTGAACGGACGTAGCTCCGGAACGTGAGGGCAAAATATTAGCCGTAGAATAGCTTTAAAGAATTCGATCAGCGCGAAAGCGTTAAGGAACAACCCCTGCTGGAAGGCGATGGTTTTGTTGCCGGCATGCAGGTTATCACTGAGCAACTGGCCGACGAAAAGGGTGAGTACCAGCAGCAGCAAGTCGATAATAAAGGCGGTGGTAATCATCAGCGGCAGATGTAGCCAGCTACTCTTCTCGCGGTTTTTCTTTCGTCCCCACGCGCCCATTTTACGGTACAGCGGCCAGGCGCAAAGGCGCACCAGCCAGTAGAACGCAAAGACCAGCCCGGCGAGGATCAGGAAATGGCTGGCGGCATTGAGAAAGGTATCCGGATTAAACGCTTTGTGTGGGGAGCCAATCAGGTTGCGGTAGAGTTGCGCAAAGCGGGTTGCCAGCGCTTCGCCATAGTGACGCCCAACATCCGTGACATTCTCCAGCACCGTTTTCTCTTCTTCGATGGCCGGCGGCGTGATTTTGGGCGCCGTCTCCTGCGGCGGCGTGGCGGCCGCGGTACGCAACTGCCCGATCAACTCCTGACGTGACGCGTCATTTTCAAGGACATCCGCCAGAGCGGAGTAAGCCGCTTTCTTCTGTTCAACGTCGGGCTCTGCCGGGGCTGCCCCCTCTGCTGCCGGGGTCGTCCCCGTGGTGACGCCCGGAATAGTAATCGCCTGCGCAGGGGCACACAGCAGGCTAACAAGCAGCAACAGGATCCACGGCACGGCGTCCTCCGATGACAATATTCAGCAAAAAGATAAGTATAGATGGCGGGGGAGGGAGAAATGGTTTTGAGAACATTCCGGCGTAAAAAAGCCGGGCGAACCCGGCTTAGCGTATTAACAAAGCACCGTCAGGAGACGTGCTGCAGGAACTCCTGCAGACGCTGGCTTGGCGGATTCTCGATCAAGGTCTGCGGGTTGCCATCTTCAGCAATACGCCCTTTATCGATAAAGATCAGACGTGAAGCGACTTTCTCGGCAAAGCCGATTTCGTGGGTCACAATCACCATCGTCATCCCTTCTTCCGCCAGGTCCTGCATCACCTTCAGGACTTCATGGCGCAGTTCCGGGTCAAGCGCAGAAGTAGGCTCATCAAACAGCATCATCTTCGGCTTCACCGCCAGCGCGCGGGCAATCGCCACACGCTGCTGCTGACCACCGGAAAGTTCAGAAGGATAGTGGTGACCACGTTCGGCCAGGCCCACTTTCGCCAGCAGCTCTTTTGCCAGCTTCTCAGCTTCCGCTTTATTGGCACCGCGCACGCGCAGCGGGCCAAACATTACGTTTTCCAGCGCGGTCAGATGCGGGAAAAGGTAGAACTGCTGAAACACCATCCCCGCTTCCTGGCGGATAAGGCGTTCATCGACTTTCGGGTCATTAACCTTCAGACCATCGACAATCAGGTCGCCGCTGGTGATCTCTTCCAGTTTGTTAATGCAGCGCAGCAGCGTGGATTTACCGGAACCCGATGGGCCGATGATCACGACCACTTCGCCCGTTTCGATCTTCAGGTCGATATTATGCAGCACCTGGGTCTGACCAAAGTGCTTGGAGACGTTTTTGAATTCAATCACAGGATTTTCATCCTTCTTTCCAGACGACGTAAAACAAAGCTCAGTGCCAGCGTAATAATCAGATAAACCACGGCAACGGCGGTCCAGATCTCGAGCGCACGGAAGTTACCGGCAATGATCTCCTGGCCCTGACGCGTCAGTTCGGCCACGCCGATCACAATGAACAGCGAGGTATCTTTAATGCTGATGATCCACTGGTTACCCAGCGGCGGCAGCATACGGCGCAGCGCCAGCGGCAGAATAACGTGACGAATGGTCTCGCGGCGAGAGAGACCCAGGGCGAGGCCCGCTTCGCTAAAGCCTTTATGAATCGACAGCACTGCCCCACGGGTGATCTCCGCAATGTAGGCACCGGAGTTGATCATGATGGTGACCACGGCCGCGCTGAACGGATCGATACGCAGGTCAGTAAAGGCCATAGGCAGGGCGAAGTAGATGAACATCACCTGTACAACGATAGGTGTGCCACGAATGATTTCAATGAAAACCAGTGCGATGTGGTTGGCAATCCAGCCGCCGTAGGTGCGGGCGAAACCGGCGACGAGGCCGATAATCAACCCGCCAATGAGACCGAGGACCGAAATCCACAGGGTCATTTTGGCGCCTTCAAGCAACAGAGGAATGGCGGGCCAGATGGCGCTCCAGTCAAACTCCATGATTAGTTCCTGTTTTTACCGTGGTGAAGACAACAGGGGGCGAAGTTCGCCCCCACAGAAGAGCAAACGCGTTATTATTTTGGTTCAGTACCGAACCATTTTTTATAAATTTCGTTATAAGTGCCGTTCTCACGCAGGGTTTTCAGCGCGCCGTTCACTTTAGTACGCAAATCGTCGCTGCCTTTCGGGAAGGCGATACCGTATTCCTGCGCTTCCAGAGACTCACCTACCGCCTTGAACTTGCCGTTGCCTGCGGTTTTGATGAAGTAAAGGATGTTCGGGGTATCGTGCAGCACCGCGTCAGCGCGGTTGGTGCCCAATTCCATATAGGCGTTATCGATGTTCGGGAACTGACGCAGGTCTTTGGTTTTGATGTTTGCTTTTGCGTAGTCAACAGAACCGGTACCGCTCTTCACCGCAACCACTTTACCGTCGAGATCTTTAGCGCTTTTCACATCGTTGTTATCAGCTTTGACCATCACCAGCAGGCCGCTTTTGTAGTAGCCGTCAGAGAAGTCGATCGCTTTTTTACGCGCATCAGTAATGGTGATACCGGCCAGTGCCAGGTCCACGTTTTTGGTCTGCAGTGCCGGAACGATGCCGCTGAAATCCATTGGCTTCAGGGTGTAGTCCAGTTTCAGCTCTTTAGCGATAGCTGCCCACAGATCCACGTCAAAACCAACGTACTGGTCGCCTTGCTTGAATTCGAACGGAACAAATGCGGTGTCGGTGGCAACGATCAGTTTTTTATCAGCAGCCTGAGAAGAAACCGCGAAAGCCAGGGTCAGTGCAGCCAGTGAGACTTTTAATACAGACTTCATAGCATTTCCTTTTATATCCACGGGGCGATCCCCTGCGAGAACGAACGGCTATATGAAAAAATCGTGCCAACTTTGCAAGTGGTTGTTTCACAAAGGAGCTACACCAGAGTCTTGCGCATTCTATGGTGCAATTCGCTTTCTTTGCACCACAATGGAGCACTGTTTTGGTGCAGGTGATTTTTGATCGCTATAGCCCTGCTATTAAGCGCATATATTGATGAAAAAACAATCTCGCGTTAACGATTGTGTGAGGTGATTATTACAAATCTGTCACTTTTGCCTGGCATATAGACGATTTGTTGCACCATAGATGTGCAAAACCCCCGCCGAAGCGAGGGTTAAGGCTGAAAAACAAGGTATTACTCGATGTTAGCTTCGATGAACCACAGATACTGATCCAGATCGCGGGACGCTGCGGTAAAGATGTCAGCGGTATCTTCATCTTTGGCTTCGCCAATGGCTTTACGCACGTCGTTAGCGACTACGGCATAACGGTCTGCCAGCTCTTTCAGATGATCCTGCACGCTGTGAATATCCAGCGGGTAGCTTTTCAACGGAGTTTTATTGTTGATAACCTGCGTGGTGCCCAGCGCCACGCCACCCAGCTGAACGGCACGCTCAGCCATGGTATCCATATGTGCAGTCAGTGAAGTACGGAAGCCATCCAGCATCTCATGTACGGCAATGAAGTTGGCGCCGCGCATATTCCAGTGGGCCTGTTTAGTAATCAGCGACAGGTCAATGAACTGGATCACCTGGCGATTCAGCAACTCGATTGTTGCTTTCTTATCGCTATCCGATACATCGTTGCGGGTATAAAGCAGATTAGACGCTTTCGTTTTAACCAGTTTAGCGGTACTCATAATCTCATATCCTCTTGATGTTTGTGTCCCAGGTAATTACTGGAGATAAGTATAGCACCACATTTTTAGCCTGCGACCCGGTACTGCCTATCGGTTTAATAGAAAGAATAATTAAGACTTATTAAAGGTCCTGAAAATCAGAGGCTTATAATATTTCGTTGTAAAAGATTCTTATTTATAAAAATCGGCAAGAGAGGAGAGAGAATATTTCCGATTGATGACAATTTGTGCGGGCATATTTAATTTCGCGCAATCTGGCTTATATTCTGCATGGCGCATATTGGCCATGCAGAATTACCCGTCAGCGGTTGATATCTACCTCTTCGACCTTGCTTTCGCGCCGCAACGTCAGGGTTGAGCCCATCGACGCGGCAATAATAGAGCAGAGCGCCAGCGTCTGGGTGAAGGTGAGCGTTTCGCCGAGAAACACCATACCTGACATGGCTGCCAGCGCGGGCTCCATGCTCATCAGGGTGCCGAAGATGCGCGTGGGCAGGCGGGTGAGCGCGATCATCTCCAGTGAGTAGGGGAGCGCTGTTGAAAGGACCGCGACCGCCAGCCCGACGGGCAAAATCGACCACTGCCAGATCGACTCGGTGGCCTGCGCCATCCCCAGCGGCACAAAGATGATAGCGGCAATCAGCGATCCCAGCGCCACCGTTGCGGGGCCATGCTCTTCCCCCGCACGCTGACCGGTAAGGATATATAAAGCCCAGCAGGCACCCGCGCCAAGCGCCAGCGCGGCACCGGTTAAATCCACATGCGCAATGTCCTGACCGAGGGGGAGCAGGAACCACAGCCCCAATACCGCCAGCACCACCCAGACAAAGTCTACCGGGCGGCGCGAGGAGAAGAGCGCCACCGCCAGCGGGCCGGTAAACTCCAGCGCCACCGCAATTCCCAGCGGGACGGTCTGTATTGATAAATAGAAGAGGTAATTCATCGCCCCCAGCGACAGGCCATAAAAGAGCAGCGGCAGGCGCTGTGATTTTTCAAAACGCAGACGCCAGGGCTTAAAGATAATTACCAGGATAAGCGTGCCAAGCGCAATACGCAGCGCCGTTACGCCCGGCGCGCCGATCACGGGAAAAAGAGATTTCGCCAGCGATGCGCCGCTCTGGATAGACAACATGGCGATAAGAATAACGACAACCGGCATCCAGACCGGCGATTTGCGGGGCAACCCAGGCATCCTTTCTCCTGTCAATTTATGTCAAACGAAGTAAAGGTGGCAGTGTAATTGAAATAAGCTGTCGCGGTTGAGACTTCGTTGAAAAAAAGTTCCCTGAAATCCGTAGAATGGCATTCATAGACCGGGCTTATTGCCAAGCAGTTTAGGAATAGTCTGGATGAATGTATTGAATCTGACGCGCACTATTACATTTTTGGGATGTATTTTCGGTGAGATTTGAAAGAGATAACTGATTATGGAAATAATTAGTTACACCAAAAGGGCCGTTAGACATCACTAATCAGAAAGAGTTTCACAAGAATTTTTGATATATTTAAAACTTACGGACTTACTTGAAGCACATTTGAGGTGGTTATGAAAAAAATTGCATGTCTTTCAGCACTGGCAGCCGTTCTGGCCGTTTCCGCAGGCACCGCAGTAGCGGCAACTTCTACCGTTTCCGGTGGTTACGCTCAGAGCGATATGCAGGGCGTTATGAACAAAACTAACGGCCTGAACCTGAAATACCGCTACGAGCAGGACAACAACCCACTGGGTTGGATCGGCTCCTTCACCTACACCGAAAAAGATCGCTCTTCCGGTGATGTGTATAACAAAGCACAGTACTACGGCATCACCGGTGGTCCTGCTTTCCGTCTGAACGACTGGGCAAGCATCTACGGTGTAGTGGGTGTGGGTTACGGTAAATTCCAGCAGACTTCCGACACCGGTCTGGTTCGCTCTTCTGACGACACCAGCGACTACGGTTTCTCCTACGGTGCAGGTATGCAGTTTAACCCAATCGAAAACGTTGCGCTGGACTTCTCCTATGAGCAGAGCCGCATCCGTAACGTTGACGTTGGCACCTGGATCGCGGGCGTAGGTTACCGCTTCTAATCACTCCGGTGAGCCAATAAAAAATCCGCCCCTGTGGCGGATTTTTTTTGTCTTCAACAACCCAATCCTTACCGACTTTGGGTGGCGAAAATGTCGCTCCCCAGATGGTTATAGTCCACTTTCTGCAACTTGAAGTTCGTGACATAGACCGGCGGTGCCTTTTGGCTGGAGATAAAGCGGTAGTGACTGGCGATCTCTTTTGCCTGAATTCCCGTCCACTGAGAGAAGAAGCTCAGGAAATCGTTCGCCGAGCGGCGGGCCTTGATGATGCGGTGGCTCTTATCGTCGCTGGAGAGCACCATAAAAGGCACCTGGAAGTTTTGCTGGAAGGCGTCATCATGGGCCAGATACTGCACCGCTTTACCGCGCTCTTTAAACGCCAGCCCGTGATCGGAAAAATAGACCATCGAGAAACTGTCGCCCGTATTTTGCAACTGGCTATACAGCTGACTTAACAGCTGGTCGGTCTGCGTCATGGTATAGAGGTAACAGGAGGTCTCTTTCGACTGCACAAACTCGGCGTATTTGCCTTTGGTGCGATCGCAGGCCTGTGGGTGCGAGCCCATCAGATGCAGCACAATAAGCTGCGGCTGCGTACGATGCGTGCTGAAAACCTGCGCAGTCATCTTCAGCAGTGCCTCATCCTGGGTATTTTTATCGGCTTCAAAATCACCGCTCTTCAGGAACTGCACCTCGTCGGCACGCTTAGCAATACTGGCGATGGCGGTATCATATTCGCCAATCTGGCCCTGATTGGAAAACCACCAGCTCTGGAAGCCGGCACGGTTCGCCAGGGTGACGAAGTTATCCTGATACTGGGGTTTGTTATCCACTACCCGATTAAGCGTCAGCCCCAGTGACTTCTGCGTAGAGCCGCTGGCGGCAATATAATCGGTAAACAGGGTGCCATTCACCGCACTGGCAAAAGGGGTGTTGTTCCAGTGGCCGCCAAAGGCGCCCAGCGCATCGCGGCGAGCGCTTTCGCCTATCACCACCATATAGATGTGATATTTCGGCTTCACCGCCGTCACGTTCCAGGTATCTTTCATCTGCGACAACGCGCTCATGCGCGCCTGTTCGTCGATCACTTCCTGGTTGTTCACCACCACGTCTTTCACAAAACGGAAGACCGGGTAGCCGCTATCTTTCAGCCTGAAGACGCCACCCCATGCCAGGTTCTGCACCGGGGCGACAAAAAAGGCGGCAAGGCTGACGGCCAGGTAGAGGCTGTCCAGTCGGTTCCACCCTTTTTTGGCTTCGGGTTTACGTCGCACAGCAATGACGCCCAGCGCAAAGATAAACAGGCCAACCACATAGCTGTACCAGGGGAAGATGGTCAGGATCTCTGTCGACTCCTCCATATTGGTGGAGTGCATCGCCAGCAGGGTATTAAAGTTGGGTGCTCCATAGGCCTGAGAGAAGGGGAAGTACATTGCCCCCACCAGCGAGCAGATGCCCAGCAGTCCTTTCTGCACGCGCGGTGCGCTACGCCACAGCAACAGCAATACGCAGGTAAAGGCCACCGCGTAGAGCAGACTGAAAGGGTAGCCCAGCGCAAAATTAATCAGCAGTGATTGTAAAAAGTAGAATCCCGTCCACGGGCTTAAGGCCCGGCCGCGGGTCACAAGTGATTCTTTCAGGGTTAAATTCATAGGTCACAATCATGAAAACGCCATGTGCTCACCCTGGCGCCAAGGGTCAAAACCTGCCTGAGAGTGCGGAGAAGGGGAATTGGGGTCCGCGTCTGCGAGCCGCAAATAGTGCAGGGCTGCAAGAAGATAGTGCCAGCGGCGATGAAGGTCAACAGCTATAAAGAGGATGTTTTGCGAAGAGGGCTACAAATCCGTAAAAAAGATCCGGCAATTTGCCTTACGGCCCAGTCTACAAAGGAAGTGTGACAAAAAAATGAAGCGGCGTACCGCGACGCTGCCTAGCGGGAAGGTTTATCGTTCTGCTGTGATTTGCCAGTAATCATGTCGCAAATCATGTTCAGCAGCATTAAGCGTACTGTGAATGGAGAGTGGCTAAACACCTGTATACACCTCTTGAATTCGTTCATCTCAACCTCCTGATGAATGATCCCTTCGATCCCTGAAGGTGACTGCATTACATACAGATATAGCACAGGCTATATTTTATAGCTATGGCTATTACGTTAATTTTTTGTGCTTGTTCACGCATGGTTTACAATGGCCGCACTTGAATTGCGCTGCTGGAAGCGTCACCCCCATTGAGGAAGCACAATGACCCATCGTGCAGGTAAAACCACGACAAGAAAAAAGACGCAGCTGGTAAATGTTGAAGAACACGTTGAAGGATTTCGTCAGGTTCGCGAAGCGCATCGTCGCGAGCTGATTGATGATTATGTTGAGCTGATTTCCGATCTGATCCGTGAGGTGGGCGAAGCACGCCAGGTCGATATGGCCGCACGTCTCGGCGTCTCCCAGCCGACGGTGGCAAAAATGTTGAAACGACTCGCCTCGGTGGGGTTGATCGAGATGATCCCATGGCGCGGCGTTTTCTTAACCCCTGAAGGTGAGAAACTGGCGCAGGCCAGCCGCGAACGCCATCAGATTGTGGAAAACTTCCTGCTGGTGCTGGGCGTCAGCCCCGATACTGCCCGCCGCGATGCGGAGGGGATGGAACACCACGTTAGCGAAGAGACCCTGCAGCAATTCAGCGAGTTTACCCGCAAATACGGGCCTGCCTCTGAATGACCTTTCCAGGCTTGGGGGCGCTGGCCCGCGATCGTTTCTTTCATCTGTTAGTCTTGATTGGCGTCGGGCTCAGTTTTTGCGTTCCTTTCGCCCCCCAGCGCTGGCCTGCCGCTATTGACTGGCACACCATCATTACCCTGAGCGGGCTGATGATGCTCACCAAAGGGGTAGAGCAGAGCGGCTTTTTTGACGTGCTGGGACGCAAAATGGTTCGTCGCTTCGCCACGGAACGTCGCCTGACGCTGTTTATGGTCTTCTCGGCGGCGCTGCTCTC
Source organism: Leclercia pneumoniae (assembly GCF_017348915.1). Classification (NCBI taxonomy): domain Bacteria; kingdom Pseudomonadati; phylum Pseudomonadota; class Gammaproteobacteria; order Enterobacterales; family Enterobacteriaceae; genus Leclercia; species Leclercia pneumoniae. The sequence goes on from NZ_CP071383.1 coordinate 1,354,760, forward strand.
CACTTTTCTGACCAACGACGTGGCGCTGTTCATCGTGGTGCCCCTGACGCTAACGCTGCGCAAGCTCTGCGAGATCCCGGTCAATCGATTGATCATCTTCGAAGCGCTGGCGGTCAACGCCGGTTCACTGTTAACCCCGATCGGGAACCCGCAGAACATTCTCTTATGGGGACGCTCTGGCCTGTCGTTTGCCGCTTTTAGCTGGCAGATGGCGCCCCTGGCGGCGGTGATGATGGTTACGCTGGGGGTGATGTGCTGGTTTGCATTCCCGGCAAAACCGCTGCAGTACCATACCGGCACGGCGGCCACGCAGGCGTCACCGCGTCTGGCGTGGAGCTGCCTGGCACTCTATCTGGTCTTTCTGGTGGCGCTCGATCTGAAACAAGAGCTGTGGGGGGCGCTGCTGGTAGCCGGCGGTTTCTTACTGCTGGCGAGGCGCGTCCTGGTAAGCGTCGACTGGACGCTGCTGCTGGTCTTTATGGCGATGTTTATTGATGTGCATTTGCTGATTCAGGTGCCGGCGCTGCAGGGTGTGCTGCAAAACGTAACTCATCTGTCGCAGACGGGATTATGGATCACCGCTATAGGGCTGTCACAGGTGATAAGCAACGTACCCTCGACCATACTGCTGCTCAATTATGTCCCCCCCAGCGCACTGCTGGCCTGGGCCGTCAACGTCGGGGGTTTCGGGCTTCTGCCCGGTTCCCTCGCCAACCTGATTGCCCTGCGGATGGCGAACGATCGCCGTATCTGGTGGCGCTTCCACCTCTGGTCAATCCCGATGCTGGTCTGGGCATCGCTGGTCGGATTCGGACTATTCCTTCTCATATAATGCGCAATTTGTCAGTTTTTCCTGGCAAATGTATAGCAACGTCCTAGCTTTATTGAACGGCATAGTGTGATGCCGCTCACTGACAGGACCGTTGCTGAACTATGGCTGAAGATCAAAAGTCCCCTGCTGACGAGCAGGAAAAAAACAATAATGAGCGTAAGCGTCCGGGTAAAAAACCGTTAATTATCCTCGGCATTGTCGTGGTGGTGATGGTTATCGTGGCGCTGGTGTGGTGGTTTTTAACCCGTAATGAAGAGACAACCGACGACGCCTTTACCGACGGCGACGTGGTGACCATTGCGCCGAAAACGGCAGGCTACGTCACCGAACTGCGCGTGCGCGATAACCAGCGCGTGAAAAAGGGCGATCTGCTGGTGGTGATCGACCCGAGAGACACCACCGCCCAGCGCGATCAGGCGCAGGCCCAGCTTGGCCTGGCAACCGCACAGCTGCATCAGGCCCAGGCGCAGCTGGCGCTCTCAAAGGTGCAATACCCCGCGCAGCGTGATGAAGCGAAAGCCCAGGTGCTAAAAGCTCAGGCGGATCTCGCCAATGCGCAGGCGGAATATCGTCGTCAGCGCGGGGTCGATCCGCGTGCGACCACCCAACAAAGTATCGATTCCGCTAACGCCCAGCTGCGTAGCGCGCAGGCGGGCCTGGCCAGCGCCCAGGCGCAGCTTGAGGTAGCGGAGCAGGTTCAACTGCAAATCCGCCAGCAGGAGACCAACGTCGAAGCGCGTCAACGCCAGGTGGATCAGGCGAAAGCGCAGCTCGAAACCGCCAACCTCAATCTTTCGTACACCGAAGTCCGCGCCCCGTTTGATGGCTTTGTTACCAAACGCAACGTGCAGCCCGGCACTCTGGTGCAGGCAGGCTCGGCGCTCTTCTCGCTGGTCTCCCCGAACGTCTGGGTGGTGGCAAACTTCAAAGAGTCTCAGCTTGAAAGGATGAAGCCGGGCGATAAGGTACAGGTCTCCGTGGATGCCTGGCCTGACATGGAGCTTGAAGGCCATATCGACAGTATCCAGCAGGGCAGCGGCTCGCGTTTCTCCGCCTTCCCGTCAGAAAACGCCACCGGCAACTTTGTTAAAATCGTGCAGCGCGTGCCGGTGAAAATTGTGATTGATAAGGGGCTGGATCCGAACAAACCGCTGCCGCTGGGGCTGTCGGTTGAACCGAAGGTCACAGTGGAATGACGGATCAGAGTCACGATAACTGGAAGCCCGCCAGTAACCCCTGGGCGGTGGCGATTGTCGTCACCCTGGCGGTGTTTATGGAGATCCTCGACACCACCATTGTCAACGTGGCGCTGCCGCACGTGGCCGGGTCGCTCTCGGCCAGCTATGACGAATCCACCTGGGTGTTAACCAGTTACCTGGTGGCAAACGGTATTGTCCTGCCCATCTCCGCCTTTCTGAGCCGGCTGTTTGGCCGCAAGCAGTTTTTCTTAATCTGCATTGTGATGTTCACCATCTGCTCATTCCTCTGCGGCATTGCCACCGAGCTGTGGCAGATCATCCTGTTCCGCATCATGCAGGGCTTCTTTGGCGGCGGCCTGCAGCCTACCCAGCAGTCGGTGCTGCTTGACTACTTCAAGCCTGAGGACAGGGGCAAAGCCTTTGGCCTCTCGTCCATCGCCATTATCGTCGCCCCGGTTCTCGGGCCGACGCTGGGCGGCTGGATCACCGACAACTACTCGTGGCGCTGGGTCTTTTTCATCAACATTCCGGTCGGGATCGTCACGGTGCTGGCGATCTACCAACTGCTGGAAGATCCGCCCTGGGAGAGCAAATCCAAAGAGAAACTCTCTGTCGACTGGACGGGGATCAGCCTGATCGCGCTCGGGCTGGGCTGCCTGCAGGTGATGCTCGACCGGGGTGAGGACGACGACTGGTTCTATTCAAACGTGATCCGCACCTTCGCGGTGCTGACGCTTATCGGCATCATCGGTGCCATTTACTGGCTGATGTATGCCAAAAAGCCGGTGGTCGATCTGCACTGCATGAAGGACAAAAACTTTGCCGTATCCAGCCTGCTGATGGCGGGGATGGCAATGATCCTCTACGGCAGCTCGGTGGTTATTCCGCAGCTGGCCCAGCAGGATCTTGGCTATACCGCCACCTGGTCGGGCATGGTGCTATCGCCTGGGGCAATATTGATCGTATTGACCATACCGCTGGTGCTGAAGCTGATGCCGGTGGTGCAGACGCGCTGGATCATCGCCTTCGGCTTTACCTGTCTGGCGGTGTCGTTCTTCTGGTCCCGCACGCTGACCCCGGATATCGATTTCGAAACCCTGGTACTGTTCCGCAGCGCCCAGTCGATCGGACTCGGGTTCCTGTTTGTACCGCTCACGACCATTGCGTTTATCTCGATTCCGCGGCAGCTCAACGCCGATGCGGCGGCGCTGTTTACCATGTTCCGCAACGTCGCAGGCTCGATAGGCATTTCGCTGTCGACGGCGGCGATCACCGAGCGTTCCCAGGCGCACAGCGCACATCTGGCCTATCACGCCTCGCCGTTCAACGAGCAGTTCCAGCTGGCGATACGCGAAAGCGCTCAGGCGATCCAGGATTTCACTACCCAGGTCGGCGACCCGACCGGCATCGCCACCGGGCGGATGTACCAGACCATGATCGAGCAGTCGCGCTTTTTGGCCTACATCGACGTCTTCACCCTTCTGAGCGTGGTGGCCTTTTTACTGATCCCGTTTTGTTTGTTGCTCTCGCCGGTTAAGAGCGAGGGGAGTGCAGGAGCACACTGATGATACACAGACGTTTACACCCTCTGATGATAATGCTGTTGCTCGCAGGCTGCGCCGTGGGGCCGGACTACCAACAGCCCGCACCGCCTGCGGTCACCCACTGGAACGACAAGGGGGATGGCGAGGTAAATTCGAAAACCGTTTCGGCCGCCACCAACCCACGCTGGTGGAAAACCTTCAACTCGCCGCAGCTCGATAGCCTGATTGAACGCGCCATCGCCGGAAACCTCTCCCTGCAGCAGACCGTGTTGCGCATTGCCGGAGCGCGGGAACAGATCAACCAGGCGGGCGGGGCGTTTTATCCGTCGGTAAACGGCAGTTTACAAGCAACGCGCCAGCAGCTCGGGCTGGAAGGAGAGCTGAAATCGCACGGGGTATACGACCAGCTTGATAATGTCGACCCGCAGCTGCGGGGCGCGTTAGGCCCGCTGACCCAGCCGATCAACCTTTACCAGGGCAGCTTTGACGCCCAGTGGGAAATCGACCTGTGGGGCAAGGTTCGCCGTCAGGTCGAAGCCGCCGAAGCGCAGCAGCAGGCGGCGATTGAGCAGCGTAATGACGCGCTGGTCTCACTGGAGGCGGAAGTGGCGCGGGCGTGGCTGCAGCTGCGCGGCGCGCAGAGCATTATCGCCACCCTCAATACCCAGATTGAGAGCGCCCGGCAGACGCTGGATCTCACCGACAACCGCCAGCGCGGCGGGTTGTCACCCCAGATGGACGTGGAAAATGCCCGCGCGCAGCTCGGTACGCTTGAAGCGCAGCTTCCGCAATATCAGGCGCAGGCGCGACAGGCGATGAATGGCCTGGCGATCCTCCTCGGCAAACCGCCGGGGGCGCTGGATGCGGAGCTGCAGTCCACCCAGCCGATGCCCGCCCTGCCGGACATTGTGCAGACGGGGATCCCGTCCACGCTGGCACGTCGCCGCCCGGACGTACGCGAGGCGGAGGCCAATCTCCACGCCGCCACGGCGCAGATCGGCGTTTCGGTGGCGCAGCTGTTCCCGAGCTTTACCCTCTCCGGTCAGTTTGGTCTGCGCAACAGCGAAACCAACTGGCTCACCGACTGGAGCAGCCACTTCTACAGTTTTGGCCCGCAGGTCTCCATTCCCATCTTCCAGGGCGGTCGGCTGGTCTCCAGCGTGAAGGTGGCGCGCGCACAGCAGGGCGCTGCGGTGCTGGACTATCGTCAGACGGTGCTAACGGCGCTCGGCGACGTGGAAAATGCGCTGGTGAGCTACCGTACCGATCAACAGCGTGAGGCAGGGCTGGCGAAAACCATCGATGCGCTGCAAAACGCCTTTGATCTGGCAAGCGACAGCTACCGGCAGGGGATTGCCACCTTTATCGACGTGCTGGATGCCCAACGACAGCTGGCGCAGGCCGAGCAACAGCGCGCGCAGGCGCAGGTGCAGAGCGCCCTTGACCTGGTCGCGTTGTACAAGGCGCTGGGCGGTGGCTGGGAGCCGTATCAGCAGGTGCAAATGCCAGACTACCGCGTCTTTGGCGATGCACCTCGCGGATAAGATGGCGAGAATTGGGCAAGAAACGGACAGGAACCGCACATTCGCGGTCGGCGTGCACCGGGTATAACTATGGGGTACTCAACAAACAAGGAGTCTCAAATGCGATATCAAAAACTCGGTAATACCGGCCTGTTCGTCTCTGAACTCTGCCTCGGTACCATGACCTTCGGCGGCGAAGGCGGCATGTGGGGCAAGATTGGCCAGCTCCAGCAGAGCGACGCGGAGCAGCTGGTAGGCCGCGCACTGGATGCCGGTATCAACTTTATCGACACCGCCAACGTCTACTCGGAAGGGCGTTCGGAGGAGATCACCGGCCAGGCGTTAAAAAACCTGAAGGTGCCACGGGAAAACGTGGTGGTGGCGACCAAAGTCTTTGGCGAAACCGGCACGGGCGGGGTGAACTCACGCGGTAGCTCGCGTTACCACATCATCAGCAGCGTAAAAGAGAGTCTGCGCCGGCTGCAGCTCGATCATATCGATCTCTATCAGTTGCACGGTTTTGATCCCGCCACCCCCATTGAAGAGACTCTTTATGCGCTGGATAACCTGGTGCAGCACGGCCATGTTCGTTATATCGGGGTCTCTAACTGGGCGGCCTGGCAGATCATGAAGGCGCTGGGTATCTCCGAGCGGTTGGGTCTGGCGCGGTTCGCCTCTCTGCAGGCTTACTACACCATCGCCGGGCGCGATCTGGAGCGCGAACTGGTGCCGATGATGCAAAGCGAAGGGGTGGGCTTGATGGTCTGGAGCCCGCTGGCGGGCGGCCTGCTCAGCGGGAAATACGATCGCAACGGACAGAGCGAATCCGGCGGCCGTCGTCTGGAATTTGACTTCCCGCCGGTGGAAAAAGCGCGTGCCTTCGATTGCGTCGACGTGATGCGCACTATCGCAGAGAGCAAAGGGGTCTCGGTGGCGCAGATTGCGCTGGCGTGGTTGCTGCATCAGCCGGTGGTCAGCAGCGTGATCGTTGGGGCGAAGCGGGTGGATCAACTGGATGACAACATTGCCGCCACCGAAATACGCCTGAGCGAAGACGAGCTAAAACAGCTTGATGCCGTCAGCGTCTTGCCGCGGGAGTACCCCGGCTGGATGCTGGAGCGCCAGGGAGAATATCGTCGGAATCAACTCGCACAGCAGTAATTTTCCACTTCCTTTCAGGGCCGGAGCCGCAGCGCGGATCCGGCCTTTTTTATTCCACACGCCTCACAAAAAACGATCCCGATCTTTGCCTGCTTTATCCGCTTTGGCTATATGACTAGTCATGAAATTTAAATGACTAGTCATATAGGGAGTGCGCATGAAAGCATCTTTGCCAACCAATTTTTTATGGGGCAACTCGGTCTCCAGCATGCAGACCGAAGGGGCGTGGAACGAGGGTGGGAAGGGGATGTCGGTCTACGATATTCGCGAAGCGGGAGAGAATACCTCAGACTGGAAAGTCGCCACCGACTCGTATCATCGCTACGCGGAAGACTTCGACCTGATGCAGGATCTGGGCATGAACTGCTATCGCTTCCAGATCGCCTGGAGCCGCGTCTGCCCGCAGGGTGACGGTGATTTCAACGACGAGGGGATCGCCTTTTACGATCGCTTTATCAACGATCTGATCGCCCGCGGCATTGAGCCGATGGTCTGTCTCTACCACTTCGATATGCCGCTGGCGCTGGCCCAGGAGTACAACGGATTTACCGATCGCCGGGTGATGGAGGCCTTTATCCGTTATGGCAAGAAGATGATCGACTGCTTCGGCGATCGGGTGAAATACTGGCTGACCTTCAACGAGCAGAACATCTTCCATATGCCCGAGGCGTTTCGCATTTCCGGCTATATGAAAGGCGAGAAAACCCTGCGCGAGCTGTACGCACTCCAGCATCACACCATGGTGGCGCATATGACGCTGACCGAGTACCTGCATCAGTCCCGGCCAGGTCAGCTAATGGGCGGTATGCTGGCGCACCAGCTGATCTATCCCGCCACCTGTAAACCGCGCGATATCTTTTGCGCGCAACAGTATGACGAATTCCTGAACCAGAACCTGCTGCGCGTCTTTGCCGGTCAGGGCTATAGCCCGGCGGTGATGGCGGTGGTGGCGCAGGAAGGTTTTGAAGATATCTACCGGGCCGAGGATCTGGCCCTGCTGGCACGTACCAAAAATGACTATATGGCGTTCAGCTATTACGCCAGTAAGACTCTGGACAGCGACGCGATCCCGGAAGAGACGCCGGTTAACTATTACTTGCTGCACGGCGAGAAAAACAACCCCTATCTGAAGGCGACAGAGTGGAACTGGCAGATCGATCCGCTGGGCTTTCGCACCATTATCACCCGCTACTACAACGACTGGCGGCTGCCGGTCTTCCCGATTGAAAATGGCATCGGCGTGATTGAGTCCTGGGATGGCGTAAATCCGATTGAGGATGACTACCGCATCGACTACCACCGGGAGCATATCGAGGCGATGAAGGCGGCGATGTTTGAAGATGGCGCCGAGGTGATCGGCTATCTCGGCTGGGGCTTAATCGACATTCTGAGTTCGCAGGGGGACATGCGTAAACGCTACGGCGTGGTGTACGTCAACCGCGAAAACTATGACCTGAAAGACCTTAAGCGCGTGCCGAAAAAGAGCTACGCGTGGCTCAAACAGGTTATCCATAGCAACGGGCGCGAGATGTAAGCCGTACGCTGCCGGGCCGTTTTTGTGACTGATTAAGGGAACTATCCGTATGTCTGATACAAAAATTACACCTGCGATGCAGTCCTTTGTCGACAGATTTGTGGAGTTCTCGGCGCGCCTGGCCAATCAGGTGCACCTGCGCTCTCTGCGTGATGCGTTTGCCACGGTGATGCCGATCTTTATCCTCGCCGGGCTGGCGGTGCTGATCAATAACGTGGTCTTCCCGTGGATTTTCACCGGGGAGACGCTGGCCCACTATCAGGTCTGGGGCGAGGCGATTATTAACGGTACGCTGAATATCGCGGCGCTCCTGCTGGCCCCGATCATTGCCTGGTCGCTGGCGCGTAACAAAAATTTCGACAATCCGGTCTCGGCAGTGGTCATCGCCGTCAGCAGCTTTATCATAATGATGCCGATGCGGCTGCAGATCGTCCCCGTCGGCAGCGACACCGCGGTGAGCGTTACGCAGATTCTTACCTTCGCCAATATCGGCTCGACGGGCATTTTCGCCGGGGTGCTGATTGGGCTAATCTCGGCGGAGATCTTTATCGCCATCTCCCGGCTAAAAGCGCTGCACATTTCGCTGGGGGATAATGTCCCTCCGGCGGTGAGCAAATCCTTTACCGCGCTCATTCCCACCATCATTACGCTCTCGCTGTTCGCGGTGCTTGCGGCCTTGCTGGCAAACGTGCTGCACACCGATTTGATTCACCTGATCACCACTTTTATCCAGCAGCCGCTGCGGCTGATCAACACCAGCCTGCCGGGTACGCTCTTTATCTACAGCTTTGGCAACTTCCTGTTTACGCTTGGCATTCATCAGTCAGTGGTTAACAGTGTGATTCTGGAACCCTTCCTGCTGATTAATACCAACGAGAATATGCTGGCCTTCGCCAATGGACAGCCAATCCCGCATATCATCAACAGTATCTTTGTCCCCACCTTCGGCATGGTGGGGGGGACCGGGAGCACCCTCTCACTACTGATCGCCATCTTTATCTTCTCGCGTCAGCAGTCGGCGAAACAGGTGGCTCGCCTGTCGCTGGCGCCGGGGCTGTTTAACATTAATGAACCGGTGATATTCGGCCTGCCCATTGTCTTTAACCTGCCGCTGATGATTCCCTTTGTGCTTCTTCCGGCGCTGGGGATCTGGTTTGCCTGGCTCTGCACCACGCTGGGATTTATGTCGCGCTGTGTTGTCATGATCCCCTGGACCACGCCACCCATACTCAGCGCCTGGCTGGCCACGGCCGGCGACTGGCGAGCGGTAGTGGTACAGTTGGCAATCATCATATTTGGTGTATTCTTCTACCTGCCTTTCCTCAAGGTTGCCGAGCGAGTGGCATTGAAAAACAGTGAGATAGCGAACTAAACATAAGGAAACGGCGATGGCGGCGAAGTACATCACCATAGCGCGGGAAATTAAAAAACGCATTATTAGTCAGCAGTATGCCGCCAACGAACCGCTGCCCGACCAGTTTGCGCTGGCCGCGGAGTTCAGCTCCAGCCGCATGACCATCCAGCAGGCAATGCGTCAGCTTATTGTCGAAGGGCTGGTCTATACCCGGCAGGGGCAAGGCACTTTTATCCGCAAGAATTTTCTACAGCTCTCTCAGTGGGATCTCTCCGGCAGCGACTACTTTGGCGCCACCAAAACCTGGGAGCATCTTGGTACGGTCTCCAGTCAGGTCGTCCATTTCGAACTGCGCTTTCCCAACGAAAAAGAGCAGGCCTCACTGATGATAAACGCCGATGCCCCGGTGTATGACTTTATCCGCCTGCGCCTGCTTAATGGCGAGCCGATGTCGCTGGACGCTACCGTCATGCCGCTCAACCGGGTGCCGGGGCTGAACAAAAGCCATCTCGAAAGCTCGGTGTTCCGCTACGTGCAGGAGACGCTGGGGCTAAAAATCATGGGGTCATATCGGGTCGTCAGAGCCCTGAAACCCAGCGCGCTGGATATGCAGCATCTGGTCTGCGAGCCGTCCGATCCGGTGCTGGAGGTGGAGCAGGTGATCTATCTGGAGGATGGCACGCCGCTGGAGTACGCCCACTGTCACTACCGGTACGACCACGGCGGGATTGTTATTGTGAATAACGGATAAAAAAAAGCGGGCCCCGGGCCCGCTTTTTTATGTCGCTGGTTTATCAGTTCAGGCGAACTGGCATACCGGAGCGGTTCTGAATAGCCTGGTCAACAACGGAGGCATCTACGTCAGCCTGGCTGGTGATCGCCTGCACGTTGCTCTTCAGGGTGATCGGCACGGTAACGTTGTTATCGATCTGATCTTCGCTGGTGGAGAGCGGGTTATGCACTTCCAGATAACGGCTGCCATCTGGCTCGGTGGTCGCTTTTACAGGTTCGTTGATGAACTGTACGCGGGTACCGACCGGCACGTTTTCGAACAGGAATTTGATATCGTCATTACGCAGACGCACACAGCCGTGGCTCACGCGCAGGCCGATACCAAAGTTGGCGTTGGTGCCGTGAATAGCATAAAGGCGGCCAATGTAGAGCGCGTACAGACCCATCGGGTTATCCGGGCCAGCCGGAACAACAGCCGGCAGCGGCTCGCCAGCGGCAATATACTCCGCGTGCATCTTGGCGGTTGGCGTCCAGGTTGGGCCCGCTTTTTTACGCTCAACTTTGGTGGTCCAGTTCATCGGGGTGTCTTTACCCAACTGGCCGATACCGATTGGCAGAACGATGACGGTATTGGTCCCTTTCGGATAGTAGTAGAGACGCATTTCAGCACTGTTGATGATGATACCTTCATGCACGGTATCGGGCAGGATCAGCTGCTGAGGAATATTCAGCACAGTACCGCCTTTCGGCAGGTACGGATCGACGCCAGGGTTAGCTTCCATCATGTTGGAGAGACCCAACTGATATTCAGCAGCAAAATATTCCAGCGGCTGCGTGTTACCTTCTTCGATGGTCACAACCTGATTCTGACCGACCAGACGGCTACCGTCAGTGGGCAGAGGATAGGTGACAGCAGAAGCGGTCTTGCAAAACCCTACGACGGCAAACGCCGCTGCTAATAGCGATGTTAATTTCATATTCATGTTATGCGAGGTATCTGTGCCACTGTGGCATGTAGTTAAAAGGGCTGAATGGTATAGGGAGCGCATTATATGTCCATTACCCCATTCAGGGAATTCAGATGTGTACGAAATCACATTTTTTTCGACATTGTTAAAGTTTAGCGTCTCGTCGCAACATCGGGATCTCAATTCGGAATTGTGGCATAATGCCGCGTTTATCACACTTTTCGCAGGAATCTCTCCGTGTTAGTTACCAGCAACGTCACTATGCAGTTTGGCAGTAAGCCGCTGTTCGAAAATATTTCCGTCAAATTTGGCGGCGGCAACCGTTACGGCCTGATTGGTGCCAACGGTAGCGGCAAATCCACCTTCATGAAGATCCTCGGCAGCGATTTAGAGCCGACGCTGGGCAATGTCTCAATGGACCCCAACGAGCGCATCGGTAAGCTGCGTCAGGATCAGTTCGCCTTTGAAGAGTTCACCGTGCTCGACACCGTGATCATGGGACACGGAGAGCTGTGGGAAGTGAAGCAGGAGCGTGACCGTATCTACGCCCTGGCCGAAATGAGCGAAGAAGATGGCTACAAAGTGGCCGATCTGGAGACGCAGTATGGCGAAATGGACGGGTACTCCGCCGAAGCGCGCGCGGGCGAATTGCTGCTCGGCGTGGGCATTCCAGTAGAACAGCACTACGGCCCGATGAGCGAAGTCGCGCCAGGCTGGAAACTGCGTGTGCTGCTGGCACAGGCGCTGTTCTCTAACCCTGACATTCTGCTGCTCGATGAACCGACGAACAACCTGGACATCGATACCATCCGCTGGCTGGAGCAGACGCTGAACGACCGCGATAGCACCATGATCATTATTTCGCACGACCGTCACTTCCTGAATATGGTCTGTACGCACATGGCGGATCTGGACTACGGCGAACTGCGCGTTTACCCGGGCAACTACGACGAGTATATGACGGCCGCAACCCAGGCGCGTGAACGTCTGCTGGCAGACAACGCCAAGAAGAAAGCGCAGATTGCGGACCTGCAGTCCTTCGTTAGCCGCTTCAGCGCCAACGCCTCTAAATCGCGTCAGGCAACCTCGCGCGCTCGTCAGATCGACAAAATAAAGCTCGACGAAGTCAAAGCGTCAAGCCGTCAGAACCCGTTCATCCGCTTCGAACAGGACAAGAAACTGTTCCGTAACGCGCTGGAAGTGGAAGCCCTGGCTAAAGGCTTTGAAAACGGTCCGCTGTTTAAAAACTTTAACCTGCTGCTGGAAGTGGGCGAGAAAATTGCCATTCTGGGTGCCAACGGCGTGGGTAAATCTACCCTGTTGAAAACGCTGGTGGGCGAACTGCAGCCGGACAACGGTACCGTGAAGTGGTCCGAAAACGCGCAGATCGGTTACTACGCTCAGGACCACGAGTACGAGTTCGAAAACGACCTGACGGTCTTCGACTGGATGAGTCAGTGGAAGCAGGAAGGTGACGACGAGCAGGCGGTGCGTAGCATTCTGGGGCGCCTGCTGTTCAGCCAGGACGACATCAAAAAGCCTGCCAAAGTGCTCTCCGGTGGTGAAAAAGGCCGCATGCTGTTCGGTAAGCTGATGATGGAAAAACCAAATATCCTGGTGATGGATGAACCTACCAACCACCTGGATATGGAATCTATCGAATCGTTGAACATGGCGCTGGAGATGTATCAGGGCACCCTGATCTTCGTCTCTCACGACCGTGAGTTCGTCAGCTCGCTGGCGACCCGCGTGATCGAGATTACCCCAGAGCGCGTGGTGGACTTCACCGGCAACTACGAAGATTACCTGCGCAGCAAAGGTATCGACGGCTAATTTCCTGTCGTTTTCCACGCTGCAGATGCGTTGGCTGCACCTGCTCACCCCGGTTACTTATTTATGTAAGCTTCCGGGGAGTCACAGGCTTACCGCCTTCCTGCAGCGCGAAATACTCAGGGAAAGGTGTCGTGCTTTTATTCCCTCTCCCTGTGGGAGAGGGCATGAGACCGCACTACGACGTTACCTCTCTCTTCCCTCTCCCCGTGGGATAGGGTTAGGGTGAGGGCAACAAGCCGCACTACACCGCCCACTCACCCCCTTCAACACCGTTCACCCGCAGCTTGCGTGTTTCCCCTGCCGGTAACGACACCTTCAGCGCCTTCCACGCCGGGCGATAATCCCCCCGCGCATTCACCTTCAGATTAATGCTCGCCCCGTCGCAGACCATCTCCCACTCCACCCACAGCGCATTGCCCTGCTGATAACCCCAGCTTTCGCCGTCGTCCTCAAACAGCAGGCCAGACGTGGTACCCACGCCTTTTAGCGGGAACAGCTTCAGCTCGCGAGCATCGTCTTTTTCAGCATTCACGTGCGTGATGCGCTCGCTCAGCGGCAACGCGGCCCCGGCACGCACCAGCAGCGGCAGCTTCTCCAGCGGCGCGTCGCGCACAATCCACTGGCCGCCAGCAAACCACTCGTGGGTATAAAAATCGTACCAGCCGGCTTCGTTATCCGGCAGCCAGAGGCGGCGCGCACGCTGCCCGGCTTCGACCACGCTTGCCACCAGCAGGTCGCGGCCCAGCAGGAAGTCGTCGCACTCTTCAAAGGTCTGCGCATCATGCTCATGATCGAGGAAAGTAGGACGCAGCATCGGTTCGTCGTCGGCATGCGCCTGCCAGAGCAGCGTATAGAGATAGGGCAGCAGGCGATAGCGCAGCTCAATTGCGCTGCGAATGGCCGGCGTCACGCCGGGATACATCCACGGCTCGTTAACGGTCTGGTCATCATTCCATGAATGGATGGTAAACCGCGGGTGCATCACGCCGTTCTGTACCCAGCGCACAAACAGCTCGGCATCCGGCTTATCGCCAGAAAAACCGCCGACGTCATGCCCGACGTTAAACAGCCCCGAGAGGCTCATCCCCAGCCCCATACGAATGTTATAGCGCAGGGTCTCCCAGTTGGTGCGGTTATCACCGCTCCAGGTCTGAACGTAGCGCTGCATCCCCGCGCAGCCGGAGCGGGAGATCAGGTACGGGCGTTTTTGCGGGGCGAAGCGCTGCTGCGCCTCCAGCGAGGCGCGCATCATCAGCAGCGGCATCACCGGGCGAATATGCTTGATGGCGATCGGCTGGCCGAAGCCACAGCAGCGCGCTTCGCCGTCCCAGACTTCATACTCGTTGTTATCGTTCCAGGTGGAGTCGATCCCCATCTCCAGCAACTGCGTGGTCACACCTTCCTGCCACCACTGCACCGTCTGCGGGTTGGTAAAGTCGAGGTGCGAGCCTTCGTCATCCCAGAAGCTGGAACGTTCTGGCGCATTGGTTTCTGAATCACGTATGAACAGGCCTCTTTCTGCCACCTCGTTATAGCGCGGGTGATCCTGTAGCAGGCACGGCTTGATGTTGGCCGCCAGTTTTAACCCGGCGTCGTGGAACGCCTGAGACATCACCTTCGGCTGCGGCACTTTGTCATGGTTCCAGTTGAAGACGTAGCGCTTGCCGTTGATGGAGGTGTAGCCGGACGAGAGCTGGAAGGAGTCGCACGGAATCGCGTGTTCTTCGCACAGGCGAATAAAGTGCATCAGCTGATTCTGCGCGTCCGGCGCGTCGGTATAGTGCATGGTCGATCCGCTGTAACCCAGGCTCCATTTCGGCCCGAACAACGTCTTTCCGGTGAGGCGCACAAAGGCTTTGGTGACATCCAGCACCCGTTTCCCGGTAAACATGTAGTAATCGATGTCACCCGCTTCTGCCTGCCAGCGGCGGTAGGCGGTGTGGTAATTATCAATTTCGTTGCCCAGATCCAGCCAGCAGCTGCTCAGGTTGTCGTAAAACAGGCCATAGCTCACGTCATCCCGGCGGGTGAGGGTGAACGGAATGTGTTTGTACAGTGGATCGGTGCTGGCGGCGTTGTAGCCCATCGCGTCGAGGTTACGCATCTCGTAGCGTTTACCGTTGCGCTGCAGATCGCCGGCTTTCTCGCCCAGGCCGTAAAAACGCTCATCCTTGCGGCGGCTCAGGTAGTGTGCCACGCCGTCGCCGTGGGCATTCAGCAGGTAGGCGCTGGTCGGGCGGTCATTCACCAGCGGCTGCCACTCGCCCGCGTCATCGCAATAGTGCCACTCCAGCCACAGCGGCTGGTGGACCGTCACACGCAGCTGCTGGGTAGCAACCGTCAGCATGTCGCCCTGCTGCGTCAGCTGCCAGGCCGGGCAGGAGAAGCCACTCAGATCGTCACGATGTCGTCCTTCCCAGGGCACATCTTGCGCCGGGGCGATACTCCAGGTGCGGTCCAGCGCCAGTTCGCCTTTGCGCTTAATCAGCACGCGGAACAGGTTCTCTTCCAGCACATACAGACACAGCCGGTGCTGATTATCGACCAGCAGCTCAATATGGTTCGCCGACTCTGTTGCGACGGTCCAGTTTTTCAGAGTTTTCATATGCAATAGATCCACTATCAGGCGCGCTTGGCGCGACGTTCAGCAATAAATGCTACCAGGAAAACAGCGCCAATCAGGTCAAAGAAGCCCATGGCAATAAAGAGGGGGTTGAAGCCGATTTTGTCGGCGGTCACACCAATCAACAAAGAGAAGAAGAAGCTGGCGATCCATGCCGCCGAGCCGCGCATCCCGTTGACCGTCGCCATCTGGCCTTTATCAAACGACTCCACGACCAGCGCACTCAGCATGCAGGAGATGATCTGATGCCCGAAGCCGCCGATAGAGATCAGCACGATGGTGATATAGGGATCGCGGGTGATAGCCACTACGGCCAGCGAGATCATCAGAAATGCGCCGGTAACCGAGCTTGCCACCACGGAGTTGACGCGGGTGCAACCGAACAGGCGGGTGTAGAGGCGGGTCAGGTAGCCGCTTGCCACGCTGCCAAGGTCAGCGGCGAGGAACGGCAGCCAGGCAAACATCGCTATCTGCTTCAGGTCCATGCCGTGCTCTTTAGCGAGGTAGAGCGGCACCCAGAAGCTCAGCACAGCCCAGGCCGGTTCCGCCATAAAGGCCGGGATGGCGATACCGTAGAAGCGTTTGTTCTTTGAGACGGTTTTCAGCGCAGTCAGGAAGGGCAGCTTCACCGCAGGTGGTTCGTTGTCCTGCTTAATAAACGCCAGCTCATCCTTGCTCAGGTTCGGGTGCTGCTCCGGGTTGTGATAAAACGCCCACCAGAGGATCACCCACAACAGCGCCAGCACGCCGGTAAACATAAACGCCCCCTGCCAGCCAAAGGAGGCGTGGGCGAAGTAGATGATAGGCGGAGCCAGCATGGCGCCAATCGAGAAGCCTACCCCCGCCCAGCCGGCGGCCACAGGACGTTCTGATTTTGGGAACCATTCGCCGATAGTTTTGGCGTTGGCTGGCGTCGCGGCTGCTTCCGAGGCACCCATAAAAAAGCGCAGGATCGCCAGGTGCAGCCAGCTACCGGCACCCGCATGGAAGATACACATCAGCGCCCAGATACCGGCGCAGACCATAAAGCCAATCTTCAGGCCAATCACGTCAATCAGCCAGCCGCACAAAGGCTGGAAAATGGTGTACGCGATCTGGAAGGCACCCACGATCCAGGAGTATTGCTCGGTAGTGATCCCCTGGCTCTCTTTTAGCTCCGGAGCGAGAATGCCTAACGAGTTACGGGTGATGTAGTTGACGGTGACGCCCATTAAGAACAGTACCAGTACATACCAGCGCAGGTTCTTAATCACGCGACGGGTTTTGCTTGTCGCTACGGTGTTATTGATGTCCTGACTCATTTTACTCTCCACAAGACGGACGGTAGGGGACATAGGTTCAGGTGTCACACGGCGCTTTATGATGTTGATTGTTATCCGTTTACCAGTGCAAAGTTGCTATACAACTAGTATGGAAGTTGTGTGACAAGTTCACCTTAAGGGAGAAAATGAGAGGGTAATAGTGGATTTTGTGCAATAATTCTCATTATTGACCGTAACCCTTTGGCATGATTGCCTCCAGGTCAGTTACAAACTGATAACAAGGCTATGAAAATTTTTTCATTTAGCAAATGGAGCCAGATCACAAAATGGATAAAAGGTTAAAAATCACCGAAATCGCTGCCCGCACGCAGCTCTCTATCAGCACCGTTTCACGGGTACTGGCGGGTAAAGCGAATACCAGCGAAAAAGCGCGTAACCGGGTGCTGGCGTGTGCGCGGGAGTTGGGGGTGATGGACGGTCTGGCGGCTGGGCGCCTGCTGCTGAATAGCCTTGTGGTCTTTGCGCCGCAGCGGGCGTTTGACGAGCGGTCCGATATCTTTTACTACCGGGTGATCCAGAGTGTAAGCAAAGGTCTGGCGTCGCATGATGTGCGCCTGCGTTATTGCGCCCTGGAGGAGAACGACAGCGATGCGCAGCTCTTTCTGGCGCGAATGAATGAGACCGAGACCCAGGCCGCCATCCTGCTGGGTATCGACGATCCCCATATTCACGATCTGGCGGTGGACGTGGGTAAACCCTGCATGCTAATCAACTGTCGCGACCGCCATATGCGCTTGCCCGCCGTGGCACCCGACCACCGGGCAATTGGCGAACGGGCCGCTGAGTACCTGTTCGAAATGGGACACCGGGAGGTGCTAAACGTACTCTGTCTGCGGCGTTACACGATGGAGCTACGTCTGGCCGGGATACGCGATGCGTGGCAGTCACACAACCTGACGTTCCGCGATAAACGCGATCTGCTGGTGGCGCCCAGCTTTAGCGCACGCGAAACAGAACAGCTCATCGGCGAGTGGCTCACGCAAATGCAGGGGAGGGATCTGCCCACCGCGTTTTTAGTGGGGGGGGATTTTATGGCGGCGGGCACCATCAGCGCCCTGCAAAAACAGGGGCTGCGGGTGCCGCAGGATATCTCGGTAATGAGCATCGACGGCTTCAATCTCGCCGCCATTCAGGATGTGCCGCTCACGGCGGTGCATGTTCCCCGCGATGAACTGGGAACCGAAGCGGTGCATATGCTTCAGCAGCGGCTGATGCGCCCCGAGGCGCCGGTTGGCACTTTGCTGCTCAACGGCACGCTGGCCGTGCGGGAATCTGTCCGGCGGATACGTCAGGGGAAACGACGCACCGCCGTAGAACGTGAAGGACTTTACGATAACTAAGCTATGCCCAGCGCACGCTTGCCGTGAATATTGAGATCGTTCAGGGTAAAGCGGTCTTGCCAGTCTGTTTCGTAATCTTCGCGTGGGAAATCTCCCGGTGATGCCCCGGTCTCCAGCGCGGCCTTAACTTTCTTCGCATAGGCGAGATTCTTTTCGCACATCGGCGCGGCCGGGATGTACATGACGTTGCCCCAGCCCTGCTGATTTTCTACCGGTGCGACGGAGTGGATCACATCGCAGTGCCACCAGACGGAATCGCCCGCTTCCAGCGCCGGTATGCTGGTCAGCGCCTCGATGAGCAGCGGATGCCACTTCTCTGAGATGGGCAGCACGCGACCCGGTGCGACACCGCAGAGTTCATCTTCCGGCACGTCGTCCAGCAGCGGACGCAGCAGAATGTAGGCCATTGCTTCCGGGATGGGGACCACGTGCAGCAGCCCCTGATCCGGGATCATGTCCGACAGCGCCGTCCAGCCCTGGAAGGTGCGGAACACAGAGCACTTGGTGGTGTTGTCCACGGTGTACTCCTCCACATCGGTGCGGTGCGCAGCGTTCCAGGGATCATACTGATCCACATTGCCATCAAACACGCGGGCAAAGACCTGTTGATAAGCCGGCAGCAGCCAGCGCTCCAGCGCGCCGGAGTCGGTGTGTGCGCCCAGCCCTTTAGAGGTGGTTCCCGGTGGACGGCGGCGAATGCGATCCGGATAGATGACGCTTACGTCCGGGTTAAACCACTGCTTACCGTTGCTTTCGAATGTCCATAAACGGTTCAGGAATGACTGCACCTGCGCCATCTCTTCACTCTGGCGCGCCTGCATTTGCGCCTGAGACCAGTAGATCGGGTAAATCTCCGGGCGGGAGGCGGTGAGGGTGCCAAAGAAGTTATCCCCTGGCCCTTTGTACACCTCGTCGAAGTGATTACGATCCAGATAGTCGAGCATGGCGTTATCCCATGCCAGCGCCTGCTCACGGGGGAAGTGGCCTTTAATCACTGCGCAGCCGCGGCGTTTCACTGCGGCACGCTGCGCCTCGCTAAGCGTCCCGTTTTTAACGTCGGCGAAGGGGATGACTGGCCAGACGGGATCGCCGCTCTTTTTCAACGCAGCGATCTCAGCCACGCGGTCGGCGATCTTAGCGTGCAGACGATCAAATACCGCTTGTACGTCGCCAATCTGCGCGCGCAGTTCACGCTTCATCTGACGGATTGCCGCTTTGTGGTCGGCGGGCAGGGTTTCACTGGTAAAGGTTAAGCTCATCACACCCTCTCTTTCTTTCATTCGAAAGCAAAAAACATTGCAAGTGATACTTTAAGTTAAAAATAAGTTAATGCAAGTTGAAAAACTTGATCGGGTGCACAGGACGAGAATGAAGAGAAAGAGAAGGCGTTTCGCCGGCAGGGCGCCGACGAAAGGGGAATCACTGACTGAACGGTGCGCTGTTATCGAGCACGGCCTGAATCACGTTCAGGGCACCCTGATGGTTATTGTCATCGGTCTGATAACGGGAAATCGATTTGATCGCTTCCCCCGCATTGCCCATGGCGAAGGGGTAACCGACAAACTTCAGCATTTCGGCATCATTGCCGCTGTCGCCGATAGCGACGCAGGCCTGCGGGGAGATTGCCCAGCGCTTCAGCAGGCGGCTAATGCCGTTCGCTTTATGCAAACCTGGGATAATTAAATCCACAAAGCCAAAACCGCTGGTTACCGGTTTCATGATGCCGTCGAGAGAGACATGCAGCGCGTCGATCAGGTTCGGGATATCAGAGTCGGGCAGGTTCAGTGAGAATTTGAACAGCACATCGTCAATTTCATGATAATCACTGACCCGCTGAAGACGGTGGTAGTGCTTTGACATTAGCGCCACAAACGCGTCCGGGGCCTTATCGCTGACGTAAGCACTCTGCAGCCCGCAGGCCACGAAGTTCAGCTGTTGATCTTTCAGCAGTTCGCCAATCACGATCTGCGATTCATGACGGGTAAGCTCGCCGTGGAAAATCTGCTCGCCGTGATCAAAGACCAGCGCGCCGTTTTCCGCCACGAAAGAGATCTGCTCTTTAAGCTCCGGAAAGAAGGAGATGAGCTGGTAATACTGGTTGCCGCTGGCGACAACGAACTCTATGCCACGGGCCTGAAGCTGTTCGAACTGTGCTTTGAAGCGGTCACGGTCGTACTGCTTGGCGTCATTGAGAAAAGTTCCGTCCATATCGGTGACGATAACTTTAACGGTCATAAATTGCGCTCCTGAATATTGCTGCGACCAGCAACATTCTAATAACAAGGTGACGGGGAGCACAAATTTAATTTCATTCGAAAGTCAAAAACACAACGGCAGCCGGAGCTGCCGCTTAGTGTTTTCTCCCTCTCCCCGTGGGAGAGGGCCGGGGTGAGGGCATCAGCGCGCGCAATTCCCTTCGCCCTCAGGGAGAGAGGCCGCCGCGTTACAGCGTATGCTCCGTACGCGCAATGATATCGTCCTGGGCATCCGGCGACAGGGCGGTAAAGAATGCCGAATACCCCGCCACGCGCACCACCAGGTCGCGATACTGATCCGGATGTCTCTTCGCTTCCAGCAGCGTCTCGCGTGACACAATGTTGTACTGAATATGCCAGCCTTTGTGCACCTCGAAGAAGGTACGCAGCAGCACCATAAGCTTCTGGCGATCGCTGTCGTTATCAAGCGTGGCCGGGTTCAGCTTCTGGTTTAGCAGCACGCCTCCAAGGATCGCTTCGGTCGGTAACTTCCCGACAGAGCCAATCACCGCCGTTGGGCCGAGGTGATCGGTACCGGAAGCCGGGCTTGCCCCCTCCGCCAGCGGCGTATGCGCCTTACGCCCGTCCGGGGTGGCCATGGTGGCAGCGCCAAAGGGCACGTTCGCCGAGATGGACGAGGTCCCGGCATAGTACTTGCCGCCTATCGGACCGCGACCGTAGCGCGGATTGTGGTACTGCTTCAGTTCGTCGATATAGGTCTGGTATGCGCGCGTCAGCAGCAGATCCACGCTGTCGTCGTCATTGCCGTACTTCGGCGCGCCGTTGATAAGGCGCTGGCGCAGCTGTTCGTGCGTCAGCCCGTCGAAGTCGTCCGCCAGAGCGGCGGCAAGCTGCTGCTGCCCAATGGTACCCTGCTCGAAGACCAGTTTCTTCACCGCCGCCAGGCTGTTGCCGAGGTTCGCAATACCCACCTGCAGGCCCGAAACCCAGTCATATTTTGCGCCACCCTGCTTGATACTTTTCGCGCGCTCGATGCAGTCATCCACCAGCGCCGAGCAGAGAATATCGTGGACATTCTCTTCCAGCATGGTGTCCACCACGTACTCAATTTCGATAGATTTACGGGTGTAGTAACGTATCTGGCGATCCCAGGCGGCCATCACCTCGTCGAAATCGGTAAAGTTGCCGGCTGAGAGCGCCTTGACCTGGGGCAAGAACACCTTACCGCTGGTGGCGTCCCGGCCGCCTTCCATTGCCGCCAGCATTACGCGGGCGAAATTAATAAAGCTCATGCCGGTACAGCGGTAGCCCCATTTGCCGCCAACGGCGGTTTCGATACAGCCAATTGCCGCATAGTCGTAAGCATCCGCTTTTTCCACGCCGAGCTTGATAAACTCCGGAATGACGATTTCATCGTTGTTAAACGCCGGCATGCCAAAGCCGCAGCGGATCACCTGCACGCAGGCGTCGAGGAAGTCATTGCTCATGCCCGCGTGATAACGCACGCTGAGGTTTGGCTGGGTAGAGCGCAGACGGCCGCAGGATTCAAGAATCGCGTAGGAGAGCGGGTTCACCGCATCCATCGGTTCACCGTTGACCAGCTTCTGGCCGCCAATGGTCACGTTCTGATAGAGCGGACTCCCGGCCGAGGCTTTCGAGTGCGAGCCGGAGCGGATCTTGTTCACTTCCAGCAGTTTCAGCCAGCAGCTGTGCAGCAGCTCAATGGCGTGCTCGCGATCAAGAGTCTGTTGCAGCTCCACGTCGCGACGGTAGAAGGGGTAGAGGTACTGGTCCATGCGGGCAAACGAGACCGAATGACCATTTGACTCAATCTGCAGGATCAACTGGATGAAATAGCAGAGTTGCAGCGCCTGCCAGAAAGTCTCTGGCGGCTGGTGCGCAATCACATCGCAGTTTTCCGCCATCGCCAGCAGTTCATCGCGGCGGCTTTCGCGGGTTTCAGTGGCGGCCATCTCACGCGCCAGGGCGGCAAAGCGTTCAATATGCAGGCTGACCGCCTCCAGCACGATATCAATTGCCTTCAGTAACTGATCGCCGTGCAGGTCGTCAAGGCAGGTGAGGTTGATTCGCGAACGGCGTTCATCCACCTTATGACGCAGACCATCCAGCCCTTTTTCCAGCAGCAGCGGGAAGTTCACCGCCAGGTGGGCATCGCCGGAGGTCATGTTACCTTCGGCCTTGATGATACCGCTCTCCAGTAACCCTTTTTGCTCATCGGTGAACATGCCGTAGCAGCGATCCTGCACTGTCTGACCACGCCACCACGGGCAGACCTCATGCAGCACGCGTTTGTTCTCATCGCTCACCGCAAAGCCTGCGCCAGGACGGTCGGCCAGGTCGTCGATCTCTTTCTCAATCCAGGCGACGGTATACTCCGGGAAGATGGGCGCGGCGCGGACTTCGCTCGCCTGGTTTCCGATAATCAGCTCATCGTGTTTGATCCAGATGGTCCGCTGCGCCAGATGGTGGGCCAGCGCCAGCGCGCGGCGCACCGGGATCGGTTTGTCCATATGCTGCTGGTACATCTCGGTATAGTGCTGAGCACGCTCGGTACAGACCGGCGGCTTGACGATATGAACCAGCGCGGTTTTATGGGCCTTAATGCGATCGCTCAGGGTAGTGAGATTCAGGCTCGTCATAACGTTATCCTCGTAGGGTCGCCGTTAACCCTTTCTGGCTGGCATACTGCTGTGCAAAGGCCAGTAAATCAGGGTTATCGAGCGGTTTATCAGGGGCAGAGTAGGGTTCGCCGAGCAGGCTGTACTTATTCATGCCCAGCGTGTGATAGGGTAAAAAATGGATATCGCGAACGTTGAGTTCGTCGGCGGCAAAATTAGCAATGGCGGTCACCGAGGCCTCATCGGCGTTAAAACCCGGGATCAGCGGTACGCGGATGGTAAGGGTTTTTCCCGCGGCGGCGAGCCGTTTCAGGTTGTCCAGTACGCGCTTCGCAGAGCCGTTGGTCCACTGTTTAAAGCGTGCGCTATCGACCTGTTTCAGGTCGGCCAGGAAGAGATCGACATAGGGTAATGAGGGTTCAATATTGTGCCAGGGAACATGCAGGCAGGTCTCCACGGCGGTGTGTATGCCTTGTTCCCGGCTGGCCTGAAACAACGCCTGCGCCAGCGCTGGGTTCATAAAAGGTTCGCCGCCGGAGAGAGTCATACCGCCGCCGCTGCGATCGTAAAAAGGCTTGTCGCGAACCACCCTGGCCATGATCTCCTCTACCGGCTGCGCTTCCCCGCAGACGGTGAGCGCCTGGGTTGGGCAGCAATCGATCAGCGCGTTGAACGCGGCCTCATCCAGCTTTTCGCGATGAATGACCAGGCCATTTAACGCGCGTTCAATAACGTCTGGCGTCGCCTGCTGGCACAGCTCGCATGCCTCCATGCAAAGGCGCGCATCAAACAGCAGATCGCGATGACGACGGCGGCTTTCAGGATTTTGACACCAGCGGCAGCTCAGGGAGCAGCCTTTCAGGAACACGACGGTACGGATACCGGGGCCGTCGTGGGTAGAGTAGCGCTGAATGTTGAAGATCATGATTATGCCTCTGGTTTGCGTATGAAGATTAAATGACTTTCGAATGAAAGTTATCTTGATGTGCGTCAACTCCAGGAGAGGTTTTGCCGTGCTAGGGTAAATGCAGATTCATTTTTGAGGACACTATCATGGAACTCTATCTCGACACTTCCGACGTCGCTGCTGTAAAAAGACTGGCGCGCGTCTTCCCGCTGGCGGGCGTGACCACGAACCCGAGCATCGTGGCGGCAGGAAAAACGCCGCTGGAGGTTCTGCTACCGGAACTGCACGACGCGCTGGGGGGCAAAGGGCGCTTATTTGCTCAGGTCATGGCATCACACGCGGAAGGGATGGTGGAAGAGGCCATTAAACTGCGCGGCATGATGGCGGACCTGGTAGTTAAAGTGCCGGTGACGGCAGAGGGGCTGGCGGCAATCAGGATGCTGAAAGCCGAGGGGATCCCGACGCTGGGTACCGCCGTGTACGGGGCAGCGCAGGGGATGTTATCTGCGCTGGCGGGAGCGGAATATGTCGCGCCGTATGTTAACCGCGTAGATGCGCAGGGCGGGGATGGGATCCAGACGGTGGTCGAACTTCAGCAACTGCTCACCCTGCATGCGCCGCAGGCGAAAGTGCTGGCGGCCAGCTTTAAAACGCCGCGCCAGGCGCTGGATTGCCTGCTGGCGGGCTGCGAATCGATTACCCTGCCGCTGGATGTGGCGCAGCAGTTGATTGCTTCTCCGGCGGTTGAGGCGGCGGTGGCGAAGTTCGAACAGGACTGGCAGGGGGCGTTTGGCCGGATGTCGATTTGATTCTGTTGCCGGGTGGCGCTGGCGCTTATCCGGCCTACGGTTTTCTCCCTCTCCCTGTGGGAGAGGGCCGGGGTGAGGGGATCAGACCACAACAAGGCTTAACCTCCGCACACCTCACATCCCGGGTTACGCATCAGCTTCATTTCGCGGAACTGGCAGGTCATGGCGTCATACATCACGATTTTTCCGGCGGCAGGCGTTCCGTAGTGCGTCAGCACCTTGATCGCCTCCATCGCCTGCAGCGACCCGATGATACCGACCAGGGGGGCCATCACCCCCGCCTCCACGCAGGTGAGCGCGTTTTCACCGAACAGACGGCTCAGGCAGCGATAGCAGGGCTCACCCTCGGCCCAGGTGAAAACGCTGATTTGCCCTTCCATGCGAATGGCCGCCCCGGAGACCAGCGGCGTTTTGTGGGCGAAGCAGCCGGCGTTTAGCTGGTGGCGAATGGCGACGTTATCGGTGCAGTCGAGCACCAGATCGTGCCGGGCAATCAGGGCAGAGAGCGCTTCGTCATCCAGCATCGCGTCAAGGAGGGTGAACTGAACGTTGGGATTAATACGTGCCAGCGCCGCGTGGGCAGAGGCCACTTTGGGCTTGCCGAGCGTGGCGTCGCTGTGCAGCGTCTGGCGCTGCAGGTTTGAAACCGAGACAGTATCGAAGTCCAGCAGCGTCATCTGGCCAACCCCCGCCGCGGCCAGGTATTGCGCCGCCGCGCAGCCCAGGCCACCGAGTCCGACCACCAGCACGCTGGCCGCTTTCAGCGCTTCCTGACCCTCAAAGTCAAAACCGCGCAGCACAATCTGGCGGTTATAACGCATCATCTCCTGGTCGCTCAGCTCAGCCGTCATATCAGCCTCCGAACAGGTGGTTAAAGCGTTCGACCTCAACCCATTCGCCCGCCTCTACGTTGCCGCGCTCACGCTCAAGCACGATAAAGCAGTTGCCCTGGCTGAAGGAGCTAAAGATATGCGACCCCTGATGCCCGGTGGAACTCACTTCCAGCTCGCCGTTGGCGTTGTGCGCCAGGATGCCGCGCTGGAAATCGAGGCGACCAGGGGATTTCTTGAGCCGCGTTGCGGTGCGTACCCGCTGGCGAACCGGCAGAGGACTGGCATTGCTGCCGGAGAGTTTCGCCAACAGCGGGATCACCAGCTGATAGAAGGTGAGGGCGGCCGAAACCGGGTTGCCCGGCAGCCCGCAGAACCAGCTCTGTTGCAGTTTGCCGAAGGCGAAAGGTTTGCCCGGCTTGATCGCCAGCTTCCAGAAGGCAATCTCCCCCAGCTCGTCGAGTATGGTTTTGGTGTAATCCGCTTCGCCTACCGATACGCCGCCGGAGCTGATCACCACGTCTGCAACGCGGTCTGCTTCCATAAAGGTGGCGCGCAGTTTTTCCGGATCGTCCGGAATAATGCCGAGATTTATGACGTCACACCCGAGCTGCTCCAGCATCAGATGGACCGCCAGCCGGTTGGTGTCATAGATTTGACCCTCCTGCAGCGGCTGGCCCGGAAGCTGTAATTCATCGCCGGTGGAGAAGAGCGCCACGCGCACTTTGCGTACTACCGCCACCTCGACGATACCGAGAGAGGCCAGCACCGGCAGCTCAGCCACCGTCAGCGTCGTCCCGGCGGCAAACACCGTTGCCCCGAGGGCGATATCTTCTCCGCTGCGGCGAATGTTCTGACCCGCTTTTACCGGCGCGGTAAAACGTACGCCGCTCTCCGTCTGCTCGGTCTCTTCCTGCATGACCACCGCGTCGCAGCCTTCCGGTACCGGCGCGCCGGTCATGATGCGAATACAGCTTCCCACTGGCCACTCGCCATGGAAAGGCTGCCCGGCAAAGGCTTTCCCGGCAACCGGAAGAGCGGTGCCAGCGGCCAGATCCGCCAGACGAACGGCGTAACCGTCCATCGCCGAGTTGTCAAAACCCGGTACGTTCAGCGGCGAGACGATATCGGCTGCCGTTACGCGACCAAAACACTGCAACAGAGGCAGGGTTTCGGACGCCGTTAGCGGCGTCAAACGTTCAAGCATCTGCGTAAGTGCCGTCTCAAGCGGCATCAGTCCGGCGGTAAAATCCATAGGTAACTCCAGCGGGATGACAACGAAAGCGCCCATTATGGCAGAAAAGTGCCGCTAACTGTATGACACCATGGGCTTAGGCTTTACATCACTGTATCGTCTTTCTATATTCAAAAATTATCTGAAGCTCCATCAACGATAATGATATTTATAAAAAAAGCCGCGAACAGGTGATGTGAAATGAGCAAGGCAGTCATCGCAATTCATGGAGGCGCCGGGGCAATTACCCGATCGCAGCTAAGTATGGAGCAGGAGAGGTGCTATATCGAGGCGCTCTCCTCTATTGTGGAAACCGGCCAGCGGATGCTGGAAGCGGGAGAAAGCGCACTGGACGTGGTAACCGAAGCCGTGCGCCTGCTGGAGGAGTGCCCACTGTTCAACGCCGGGATCGGGTCGGTTTTTACCCGCGATGAAACCCATGAGCTGGACGCCTGCGTGATGGATGGCGTCACCCTGAAAGCGGGGGCAGTGGCCGGCGTGAGCCGTCTGCGTAATCCGGTGCTGGCCGCACGGCTGGTAATGGAGCAAAGCCCGCATGTCTTACTGGTGGGGGAAGGGGCGGAGAATTTTGCCTTTGCGCAGGGGATGGCGCCGGTTTCGCCCGAGCTCTTTTCAACGCCGGCGCGTTTCGAGCAGCTGCTGGCCGCGCGTGCCGAAGGTGAAACCCGTCTCGATCACCACGGCGCCCCGCTGGATGAGTCCACCAAAATGGGTACCGTCGGCGCCGTAGCGCTGGATAAAGCCGGCAACCTGGCGGCGGCCACCTCCACCGGGGGCATGACCAATAAACTGCCCGGTCGGGTGGGCGACAGCCCGCTGCCTGGCGCAGGGTGCTATGCCAATAACGCCAGCGTCGCCGTCTCCTGCACCGGTACGGGCGAAGTATTTATCCGCACGCTGGCGGCCTATGACATCGCGGCCTTAATGGATTACGGCGGCTTAAGCCTCGCAGAAGCCTGCGAACGGGTAGTGATGGAAAAACTGCCGGCGCTGGAGGGCAGCGGCGGGCTGATTGCGGTCGATCGTGAAGGTAACGTGGCGTTGCCGTTTAACAGCGAAGGCATGTACCGCGCCTGGGGCTACGCTGGCGATGCGCCATCGACCGGTATTTATCGTGAATAAGGGGGTATCAGGTGCCGCACAGTGATGAACTGGATCAGCAGCAGGTGCTGTCCGTTCGCAACCTGAATGTCGCGTTTCCTGAAGAGCGGCAGCTGATCCCGGCAGTTAAAAACCTCTCGTTAACGCTGAAACGCGGCGAGACGCTGGCCATTGTAGGGGAGTCGGGCTCGGGAAAATCGGTTTCCGCCCTCTCGTTAATGCGCCTGATTGAGCAGGCCGGCGGCGTGCTGACCTGCGACCAACTGCTGCTTCGCCGCCGTAATGGCCTGGTGAGCGATCTCGCCGGGCTGAGCCAGTCGCAGATGCGCGACGTGCGCGGTGCGGATATGGCCATGATTTTTCAGGAACCAATGACCTCTCTCAATCCGGTGTTCCCGGTCGGGGAACAGATTGCCGAGTCCATTCGCCTGCACCAGGGGCTGAATGGCGAGCAGGCGCTGGAAGAGGCCAGACGGATGTTAGAACAGGTGCGTATTCCGCAGGCGCAGACTATTCTCTCCCGCTATCCGCATCAGCTCTCTGGCGGTATGCGCCAGCGCGTGATGATCGCGATGGCCCTCTCGTGTCGCCCGGCGGTGCTCATTGCCGACGAGCCGACCACGGCGCTGGATGTCACCATTCAGGCACAAATTCTGCAGCTGATTAAAGTGTTGCAGCAAGAGATGGCGATGGGGGTGATCTTCATCACCCACGATATGGGCGTGGTGGCCGATATTGCCGATCGCGTGCTGGTGATGTATCAGGGCGAGGCGGTGGAGACCGGCAGCGTAGAGCAAATTTTTCATGATCCTCAGCACCCTTATACCCGTGCCCTGCTGACAGCGGTACCGCGCCTTGGGGCGATGAACGGCAGCAATCTGCCACGCCGTTTTCCGCTGATTTCCCTGAAAAACGGAGGCCAGCAGGAGGCTGAAACCGAGCAGGACACCGTGATGCCCGGGGATCCCATTCTGCAGGTGCGCGATCTGATAACCCGCTTCCCCCTGCGCGGGGGGCTCTTCAACCGCGTCAAACGCGAAGTGCACGCGGTCGAAAACGTGAGCTTCGATCTCTGGCCTGGCGAAACCTTATCGCTGGTGGGAGAGTCCGGCAGCGGCAAATCAACCACTGGCCGGGCATTGCTGCGGCTGGTGGAGGCGCAGGAGGGGACCATCACCTTCAACGGTGAGCGAATCGATACCCTGGAAGCGAGCAGGCTGCAGCCGCTGCGCCGGGATATTCAGTATATTTTTCAGGATCCCTACGCCTCGCTCGATCCCCGCCAGACGGTGGGCTATTCGATCATGGAGCCGCTGCGGGTGCATAAGATGCTTGAGGGGGAGGCCGCGCAGCGACGGGTGGCCTGGCTGCTGGAGCGGGTGGGTCTTAAGCCCGAACATGCCTGGCGGTACCCACATGAGTTTTCAGGCGGACAGCGACAGCGAATCTGCATCGCGCGTGCGCTGGCGCTCAACCCGAAGGTAGTGATTGCCGACGAGGCGGTTTCGGCGCTGGATGTCTCTATTCGGGCGCAGATTATTAACCTGCTGCTCGACCTGCAGCGAGAGATGGGCATCGCTTTTCTCTTTATTTCGCATGACATGGCGGTCGTAGAGCGCATCAGCCACCGGGTGGCGGTGATGTATCTCGGACAGATTGTGGAGATTGGGCCGCGTCGGGCAGTGTTTGAAAATCCGCAGCACCCCTATACCCGCAAACTGATGGCGGCGGTGCCGGTGGCCGATCCGGCCCATCGTCGCCCGCAGCGGGTACTGCTGCAAGATGAGCTACCCGGCAATATTCGCAAGCGGGGAGAGTTCACCGAGCGGGTGACATTGCGCGAGGTGAGCCCCGGCCATTTTGTGGCGTTACCGCCGCAGGGTAATGCGGTTTCACGGTTATAACAGACGACAGACAGCAGGGAACAACAGGAGAATACCATGACCAAATTTGTTGCTCGCACATGGCTGTTAGCCGCGAGCGTAACGGCAGCGCTGGCTGCCGCGCCAGCCTGGGCGGCTAAAGATGTAGTGGTGGCCGTGGCCTCCAATTTTACGACGCTTGATCCCTATGACGCCAACGACACCCTGTCGCAGGCGGTAGCGAAGTCGTTTTATCAGGGGTTGTTTGGCCTGGATAAAGAGATGAAGCTAAAAAACGTCCTGGCAGAGGGCTATACCGTCTCTGACGACGGGCTGGTCTACACCATCAAGCTGCGCAGCGGCGTGAAGTTTCAGGACGGCACTGATTTTAACGCTGAGGCGGTGAAGGCGAACCTCGATCGCGCCAGCGATCCGGCTAACAGCCTGAAGCGCTACAACCTGTACAAGAATATCGCCAGCACCGAGGCGGTGGATGCCACCACGGTGAAAATCACCCTTAAAGAGCCGTTCTCAGCCTTTATCAATATTCTGGCGCACCCGGCGACGGCAATGATCTCTCCGGCCGCGCTGAAGAAATATGGCAAAGAGATCGGTTTTCACCCGGTGGGTACCGGCCCGTATGAGCTGGACACCTGGAACCAGACCGATTTCGTGAAGGTGAAGAAATTCGCCGGGTACTGGCAGAAAGGGCTACCGAAGCTGGACACCATTACCTGGCGTCCGGTGGTGGATAACAACACCCGTGCGGCGATGCTGCAAACCGGTGAAGCGCAGTTTGCTTTCCCGATCCCTTATGAGCAGGCGGCGATCCTCGCAAAAAACAGCAAACTGGCGCTGGTGGCCAGCCCGTCAATCATGCAGCGCTATATCAGCATGAACGTGACGCAAAAGCCGTTCGACAACCCCAAAGTGCGTGAAGCCATCAACTATGCCATCAACCGTCAGGCGTTGGTGAAGGTCGCCTTTGCCGGTTATGCCACGCCGGCAACCGGCGTGCTGCCTCCGTCGATCGCCTTTTCCCAAAGCTATCAGCCCTGGCCATACGATCCGGCAAAAGCGCGGGAGCTGCTGAAAGAGGCCGGTTATCCGAACGGCTTTAGCACCACCCTCTGGTCCTCGCATAATCACAGTACCGCGCAGAAGGTGTTGCAGTTTACTCAGCAGCAGCTGGTGCAGGTGGGCATTAAAGTCCAGGTTACCGCCATGGACGCCGGACAGCGTGCGGCAGAAGTGGAAGGTAAAGGGCAGAAAGAGAGCGGCGTGAGAATGTTCTACACCGGCTGGTCTGCTTCTACCGGCGAAGCTGACTGGGCGTTATCACCGCTGTTTGCTTCGCAAAACTGGCCGCCAACCCTCTTCAATACGGCGTTTTACAGCAATCCGCAGGTGGATAAAGATCTGACCGATGCGCTGAAAACGACCAACGCAGAAGAGAAAGCCCGCCTCTACAAGGATGCGCAGGATACCATCTGGAAAGAGTCGCCGTGGGTACCGCTGGTGGTAGAGAAGCTGGTCTCGGCGCATAACAAGGCGCTGACCGGGTTCTACATCATGCCGGATACCGGGTTTAGCTTTGACGACGCCGATTTAAAATAAAGCACTCACTCCTGCGGGCGTTGCGCCCGCAGGATGAGAGGAATGTGCATGCTGAATTATGTGATTAAACGCTTGCTGGGTCTGCTGCCTACGCTACTGATCGTGGCGGTACTGGTCTTTTTATTCGTGCATATCCTGCCGGGCGATCCGGCGCGATTGATTGCCGGACCCGAGGCGGATGCCACGGTGATCGACCTGGTGCGTAAACAGCTGGGGCTGGATCAACCGCTGTATGTGCAGTTCTGGCACTACATGGTGAATGTACTGCAGGGGGATTTTGGCACCTCGATGGTGTCACGGCGTCCGGTTGTCGATGAGATTGCCAGCCGCTTTATGCCAACCTTCTGGCTGACTATCACCAGCATGCTGTGGGCGATGCTATTCGGGCTGGGCGCCGGTATTGTCGCTGCCGTCTGGCGTAACCGCTGGCCAGACAGGCTGGGAATGGCGCTGGCAGTCACCGGTATCTCGTTTCCGGCGTTTGCGCTGGGGATGCTGTTGATGCAGATTTTCTCCGTTGAGTTGGGCTGGTTGCCTACCGTGGGCGCCGATACCTGGAAACATTACGTTCTGCCTTCCGTTACGCTCGGGGCAGCGGTAGCGGCGGTGATGGCGCGCTTTACCCGCGCCTCGTTCGTCGATGTCCTTAACGAAGACTATATGCGTACAGCGCGGTCCAAAGGGGTAAGCGAAAAGTGGGTTATCCTCAAGCACGGACTGCGCAACGCCATGATCCCGGTGGTGACCATGATGGGGCTGCAGTTCGGCTTCCTGTTGGGCGGCTCGATTGTGGTTGAAAAAGTCTTCAACTGGCCAGGGTTAGGGCGCCTGCTGGTCGATTCGGTGGAGATGCGCGACTACCCGGTGATTCAGGCGGAAGTGCTGCTCTTTTCCCTGGAGTTTATCCTCATTAACTTAGTGGTGGACGTACTCTACGCCGCCATTAATCCGGCTATCAGGTACAAATAAGATGCGATTGTTAAACTGGCGCCGACAGGCCGTTCTGAATGCAATGCCTGGGCTGAAGCCAGACCGGATCCGCACCCCGTGGTTTGAATTCTGGCGTCGTTTTCGCCGCCAGCCGGTGGCGATGATCGCCGGGCTGTTTGTGCTGCTGCTGATTGCCGTGGCGGTGCTGGCGCCGTGGATTGCCCCTTTCGATGCGGAAAACTACTTCGATTACGATCGCCTTAACGATGGCCCGTCGATGATGCATTGGTTCGGTGTGGATTCGCTCGGGCGCGATATTTTTAGCCGCGTGCTGCTCGGGGCGCAGATCTCTCTGGCAGCGGGGGTCTTCGCGGTACTGATTGGCGCGGCGATCGGCACCGTACTGGGGCTGCTGGCAGGGTATTACGAAGGCTGGTGGGATCGGCTCATCATGCGCATTTGCGACGTGTTGTTTGCTTTCCCCGGCATTCTGCTGGCGATTGCGGTGGTGGCGGTGATGGGCAGCGGTATGGCTAATGTCATCATTGCCGTGGCGGTATTCTCCATACCGGCCTTTGCCCGACTGGTGCGCGGCAATACGCTGGTACTGAAGCAGCAGACATTTATCGAATCGGCGCGCAGCATGGGCGCCAGCGATGCCAATATCCTCTTCAATCACATCCTGCCGGGCACCGTCTCGTCGATCGTGGTCTACTTCACCATGCGTATCGGGGTGTCAATTATCTCGGCGGCCAGCTTGTCGTTCCTCGGACTGGGTGCGCAACCGCCTACTCCGGAGTGGGGGGCGATGCTGAATGAAGCGCGGGCAGATATGGTGATTGCGCCCCACGTTGCGCTCTTCCCCAGTATGGCTATTTTTCTCACCGTGCTGGCGTTCAACCTGCTGGGCGATGGGCTGCGCGATGCGCTGGATCCGAGGATTAAGGGCTAATCTGTAAGTAAAATGCGGGATTTGTGCCAGGCTAAATACTTTTCACTGTAATGAAAGGAGACCCGTTATGAAAATCTGGATCGTGCTTAGCCTCGCGGCAGCGGTAAGTTGCTCTGTTATGGCCTCGAAAGGGGGATTTGAATCCCAACCTCAGCCGCAGACGCAGGTTGTCGACACGCGCTAAGCCTTCAGTTAACGTCAGTCTCTGTACGAAAAAGCCATCCCGTCAGGATGGCTTTTTGTTTATTTATCGACGCCGAAGCCTTGCTTCACAATCGCCGGCAGCACATCCGGGAAGTAGATATGCTTGTAATAACCGCTCACGCTTTCGCTCCAGGTTTCACCGTCGGGGCGGTTGATGGCCTGCCAGTGCGCCGTCATCTGTTGGTTATACTGCGCAATCTTCTCTTCCAGCCCTGCGGTAACGTAAGCTTCATCGTGACGGAAGGTCTCGAGCGGAAGTCGTGGCTTGTGATGGGAGGGAACATCAACATGGCCAATCACCACGCCCGCCACCGGGAAGGTGTGTTCCGGCAGTTCGAGCAGATCAATCAACGCCTGCGGACGCAGACGGATACCGCCAATAGGGACAATACCCAGCCCTTCAGAGCGGGCCGCCGCCATGACTGAGCCCAGCGCGATGCCTACGTCGGTTGCGCCAGCAACGAGGCTCTCGATACTTTGATGTGCCACCTGCTCCTGGCCTGCCAGCTGCATGCCCACCTGCGTTTTATACATATCCAGCACGAAGGTGATAAACACCGGCGCTTTAGCTATCCACGGCTGGCCGCCCGCAATCTGGGCAATTTGCGCACGTTTTTGCGCATCGCGCGTCACGACAACGGAAACCTGCTGGGAATGTACGGAAGTGGGTGCACGGTATGCGGTGCTGATAATGCGCTCGAGCGTGGCGTCATCAACGGCCTGGTCGGTGAAGCTGCGTTCGCTTTTATGGTCGTTAAAGAGATCGATAATCGTATTCATAGTGTCTCCGGTGTGAAGAGCAAGAGACTACCAGCCCGCTGAGGTTTTCCCTTTAACACTCTTTGCGGTATGCAGGCCCAGCCCTCCCCGCAGGGAGGGCTGGGGTTACCGGTTACGGCAGTTTATAAGCAATCACATAGTCGCCGCGATCCGGCGAGTTACGTGCGCCGCCTGCGGTGATCAGCAGATACTGCTTACCGTCCACCGGCGATTTATAGCTGATAGGGGTGCTCTGGCTGCCAACCGGCAGACGGGCTTTCCACACCTCTTTACCGTTGGCGGTATCGAACGCACGCAGGTAGTAATCCTGCGTTGATGCGATAAATACCAGACCTCCCTGGGTCGCCAGGGTACCACCGATGGTTGGCATGCCGATAGGGATTGGCAGCCCCATCTTCACGCCAAACGGACCGGTGTCCTTCACGGTACCTACCGGCACCTGCCAGGCGATCTTCTGGGTTTTCAGGTCGACGGCGGTCAGGGTACCGAACGGCGGTTTCTGGCACGGGATCTCAATAGGCGACATAAAACGTACTTTGGCGTTAATGGCGTAAGGAGTGCCCGCCAGCGGCACCGGACGGCTGATGGCGGCCGCTTCGTTACCGTCGTTTTTCGCGCCCTGAATTTCAGGGGAGGCCGGGATCAGTTGCACTTCCAGCCCGACGCGCATGTCATTAATAAAGAGATACTGGTTCACCGGATCGAGAGACAATCCGCCCCAGTTCATTCCCCCCAGAGAGCCTGGCAAGTTCAGGGAGGGGTCATCACCCGGCGGCGTGAACAGGCCGTTGTAACGCTTCGATTTAAACTGAATACGGCACAGCAGCTGATCGAACGGCGTGGCGCCCCACATGTCAGACTCTTTCAGCACATCCGCGCCGATGGACGGCATGCCGACGGAGAAGGGCTGGGTTGGAGAGTAGTTCTCTTTCGGGATCTGGCCCTGGGTGACCTTACGCTCTTCAACTTTGGTCAGCGGCTTGCCGGTCGCGCGATCAAGCACAAACAGCTGCCCGGATTTGGTGCCGAAAATCAGCGCCGGGTGGTTTTACCCTCGCCGGTAGGGAAGTCAGAGAAGGTAGGCTGCATCGGGACATCAAAGTCCCACAGGTCGTTATGAACGGTCTGGTAAACCCATTTCACCTTGCCGGTGCTGGCGTCGACGGCCACCATCGAGGCACCAAACTTACGATCCAGCGCGTTATGTTTCACGCCCCACAGGTCAACCGCCGCGCTGCCGGTAGGCATAAATACGGTGTTGGACTGCGGATCGTAAGACATTGGCGCCCAGACGTTCGGGGTTGAGCGGGTGAACGTTTCGCCCGCAGCAAGCGCCTGCTGGTCATCCGGCTTACCGGGATCGAATGCCCAGCGCAGCTGGCCGGTGATCACGTCGAAGCCGCGCACCACACCACCTGGCATATCGGTCGCCACGTTATCGGCCACGCGGCCGCCCACCACGATGGTGGTACCCGCTAGCGTTGGGGCTGAGGTAGGGTAGTACTGACCGGTATCGGCACCTTTACCCATCTGCGCGCTTAAGCTCACGCGACCATGGTGACCAAAGTCTTCGCAGAACGCGCCGGTGTCGGCATCCAGCGCAATCAGCTCTGGCGTCACGCTGTTCATGATAATACGGCGTTGGCACTGGGCATCGGCATGCAGGGAGACGGCAGCAACCGGCGAAGAGTCTGGCAGCGTAGGCTGCTGCAGCGGGGCGTTGGCATCAAAGTAGGCCAGGCCGCGACAACGCATCCACTTCTTCTGCGTGGCGTTGATTTCGGTTTTCCATAACGCTTTGCCGGTGGTTGCGTCTACGGCAATCACGTTGTTGTGCGGCGTACAGAGGAAGAGTTTATTGCCAATCTGCAGCGGGGTTTGCTGATCTTCAGCGCCGCCGCCGTTCGGGCTCAGCGGAATGTCCCCCGTACGGTACGTCCAGGCCACCTGCAGATTTTTTACGTTATCACGGGTGATCTGGTCCAGGGCCACAAAGCGCGATGCGCCCGGCGTGTTGCCATAATTTGCCCAGTTAACCTGTTCTTCACCGGGTTTCACTTTCGTCAGCGGCAGTGTCGCGCCCGATGCGCTCACCGGATCGTGGGGAACAAACATGCCCGCAACGGTACCGGCGAAGGCCACCACCAGAACGGCGGTGATGGCGACCGTCCCTTTCCAGCACGGCTTTTTGCCTGCCCGGCGTAACAGCAACGGCAAAGAGAGCGCCACCAGGATGGCGATACCGGTCAGGGTCAACAGACGTGATACCAGCGGCCAGAAGTCGATGCCCACGTCCAATAATGCCCAGATGAGGGTTCCTGCCAGAACCACAAAATAGAGAAGGGCACCGCTGACCCGCTGGCGGACAATCTGGACAGCTGAGAGTATCAGGCCGCACCCGGCGATAAGGAAGTAAGGGCTCCCTTTTAAACTGACCAGTTCCCAGCCATACCAGGCGAAGAAGAGCCCCATCGCCAGAATGATGAGACCTAAAATCCCTAACCAGGCCGCAGCAGGTTTGGGAATATTTTGCACGGACATACTTTTACCCTGTTGGTTATAAAAAAGAGGGACCAAAAAAACGCGTGACACAAATGCTCATTTTGTGAGTGATTTTAATCAAAAGTGAAGTTTTATAATCGAAAGCGCAAAATTGTACAACAGCGAAGTAACAATGTGGTTACCAGAATTCGCTTTCATTCAAAAGTTTTGCCGCTGTTTACCTACCGTTTAAGCTGGCAGTATCATGGCTCTCTCTTGGGCACAGCAGGAACAGAAAACGATGGTGAAGGTACGCGAAGCGAAGGCGGAAGATTACGCAGCATGGTTAACGCTCTGGAAGGGCTATCTGGCGTTTTATGGCTCTGAACTGGATGACGCCGTGACGCTGGCGACCTGGCGTCGGGTACTTTCCGCAGAGTCGGGCATGATCTGCCGGATCGCCGAAAGCGAAGGTCAGGTGGTGGGGTTCGCTATTTGCGTGCTGCATGAAGGCACCTGGGTCACTACGCCGCTGTGCTATCTGGAAGATCTCTATGTTGATGCGTCGATGCGCGGTCGGGGTGCGGGCAGGGCATTGATCGAGGCGATCATTGACGAAGCGCGGGAAAAAGGGTGGTCGAAGGTCTACTGGGTCACGCGAGAGGGTAATCCGGCGAGGGCGCTGTACGACAAGCTGGCCACGGTAGATGACTACGTGCGCTACCGGATAACGATTTAAGAGTGATTAATGGCCCTCTCCCGGCTGGAGAGGGCAAGAGCAAAAGTTAAACCCGGCTACCCCACAGGTCATACTCGTCCGCGTTTTCAACTTTAACGCGAATAATATCACCCGGTTTCACCTTCGTTTCACCGTTCAGGTAGACCGCGCCGTCGATTTCCGGTGCATCGGCCATGCTGCGGCCAATGGCGCCTTCTTCGTCCACTTCGTCAATGATGACCATGATTTCGCGGCCCACTTTCTCCTGCAGGCGCTCGGCAGAGATCTGCTGTTGCAACTGCATAAAGCGATTCCAGCGCTCCTCTTTCATCTCTTCCGGCACCTGATCCGCCAGCTCGTTAGCCGTTGCACCTTCGACCGGGCTGTACTTGAAGCAGCCTACACGGTCCAGACGGGCCTCTTTCAGGAAGTCGAGCAGCATCTGGAAATCTTCTTCGGTTTCACCCGGGAAGCCCACGATAAAGGTCGAGCGCAGGGTCAGTTCCGGACAGATTTCGCGCCACTGTTTGATGCGCGCCAGCTGACGGTCAACGGAGCCAGGGCGTTTCATCAGCTTCAGGATACGCGGGCTGGCGTGCTGCAGCGGAATATCCAGATACGGCAGGATTTTGCCTTCGGCCATCAGCGGGATCACGTCATCGACGTGCGGGTAAGGATAGACATAGTGCAGACGCGTCCAGATACCCAGTTTTGCCAGCTGTTCGCACAGACCCACCATGCTGGTCTTCACCGGCTCGCCGTTATGGAAGCCCGAACGGTGCTTCACATCCACGCCGTAGGCGGAGGTATCCTGCGAGATCACCAGCAGCTCTTTCACGCCCGCATCGGCCAGACGCTTCGCTTCTGCCAGCACTTCGCCAATCGGGCGGCTCACCAGATCGCCACGCATGGACGGGATGATGCAGAACGTGCAGCGGTGGTTGCAGCCTTCAGAGATTTTCAGGTAGGCGTAGTGACGCGGGGTCAGCTTCACCCCCTGTTCCGGCACCAGGCTCAGGAACGGGTTGTGCTTCGGTTTCGGCACGTAGTGGTGAACGTGCTCCAGCACCTGCTCATAGCTGTGCGGCCCGGTGATCTCCAGAACCTTTGGATGCACTTCGCGGATCTGGTCCACTTTGGCGCCCAGGCAGCCGGTCACGATCACTTTGCCGTTTTCGGTCAGGGCTTCACCGATGGCTTCGAGGGATTCCTGCACGGCGCTGTCAATGAAGCCACAGGTATTCACGATAACCATATCGGCATTGTCATAGCTCGGCACCACATCATAGCCTTCGGTACGAAGCTCAGTGAGGATGCGTTCTGAATCCACCAGGTTTTTTGGGCAGCCCAGGGAGACGAAGCCGATTTTCGGCGGGTGGCTAACATTGCTCATAGATTAAAAAGTAGTCAGTTATAGGATTCTCAGGGCAGGGATTGTACAGCGTTCCACAGGCTATTTATAGCGATCTGTGCAGGCTGCTTATCGGCCAGGTTGTAACATTGTAAATAATGTTAATTCGTTAATATTTATTGACCTGAAACATTAATTTGTACAAAAAACAGCCATAATCTAACTGGGTACATAACTGACAAAGGGGGGAAAAGCATGTCCGTTGACAGACTCAAACGCGATCTTCTGAGCAAACTGATTAACGCCCGCATCGATCTGGACACCTATTTGACGCTAAGGAAAGCGAAAGGGTATATGTCAGTCAGCGAAAGCGACCATCTGCGAGATAACTTCTTCGAACTTTGTAATTACATGCGTGAGAAAGCGCCTCTTTTGCGTGAGCACTGCAGCGCTGAGGAGCAGGCGGTACTTTACCGCGCTGCGCAGTCGCTCTCTGCCGTAGGCGTTTGCATGATGACCGGGGGACACGACTGCCCCTCTTTTATCGCCGTTAACGCAGAGAAGCTGGAAGTCTGTTTGACAGATTTAACCCGCTGTATTCAGTCTCTGAAGACGCAGCAACCGCTCAATCAGAATTAAGCCCCGGGGGAGGCCGCTCCCCCTTATGTTTAAGTTTATGTAAAAGTGTTAACGCCCCTGCGCTATCTGGCTAATCTTTAAGCCATACGTCGAAAAGGAGTGCGTTATGCGTCGATCTTCGCTTATTTTCCTGCCATTCATGCTGGTCTCCACCGCTGTGCTTGCCGCGCCTGCTGAAGTGAAAGTGGATGTGCTGCAAAACAAACTCGATCACCCCTGGTCGCTCGCTTTCCTGCCCCAGAATCAGGGCATGTTAATCACCCTGAAGGACGGTCAGCTTAAACGCTGGCAGGCCGGAAAAGGCCTCTCCGACCCGATTGTTGGCGTGCCTGACGTCTGGGCTAAGGGGCAGGGCGGCCTGCTGGATGTGGTGCTGGCGCCGGACTTCGAAAGCTCGCGGCGGGTGTGGCTCAGCTATGCCGAGGCCGGGAGCGACGGTAAAGCCGGAACCGCCGTAGGCTACGGGCGCTTAAGCGACGATTTCTCTCGTCTGGAGGCCTTTAAGGTGGTCTTCCGCCAGCAGCCGAAGCTCTCGACGGGCAACCACTTTGGCGGCAGGCTGGTCTTTGATGGCAAAGGCTATCTCTTTATCGGTCTGGGGGAGAACAACCAGCGTCCCACGGCGCAAGAGCTGGATAAATTGCAGGGTAAGGTTGTGCGGCTCACCGACGAGGGCGAGATCCCCAATGACAACCCCTTCGTAAA
Source organism: Leclercia pneumoniae (assembly GCF_017348915.1). Classification (NCBI taxonomy): domain Bacteria; kingdom Pseudomonadati; phylum Pseudomonadota; class Gammaproteobacteria; order Enterobacterales; family Enterobacteriaceae; genus Leclercia; species Leclercia pneumoniae. The sequence goes on from NZ_CP071383.1 coordinate 1,394,721, forward strand.
TACCTCGGGCGCACTTCCGGAGATCTGGTCTTACGGTATCCGCAACCCGCAGGGCATGGCGATGAACCCCTGGAGCGACACGCTATGGCTCAATGAGCATGGCCCGCGCGGCGGCGATGAGATCAACATTCCAGAGAGGGGTAAAAACTACGGCTGGCCGCTGGCGACCCACGGGATTAATTACAGCGGCCTGAAGATCCCCGAGGCGAAGGGTGAGCACGTCGAGGGTACTGAGCCGCCGCTGTTTGTCTGGAAAAAATCCCCGGCCCTGAGCGGGATGGCTTTTTACAACAGCGATGTTTTCCCGCAATGGAAGAACAAACTCTTTATTGGTGCGCTGAAAGAGAAAGACGTGATTGTCATGACGGTGAATGGCAACAAGGTCACGGAAGAGGGGAGGATTCTGGGGGAGAGGGATCAACGCATTCGTGATGTGCGGGTCGGCCCGGACGGCTACCTATATGTGCTGACGGATGAAACGGACGGGCAACTGCTGAAAGTCAGCCCGTCCGGTACCTGATTAGCTCACCGGGATCATGACCACTTTGCGGTAGGCAGGTCGCTCACTCAGGGCGGCCATCCAGCGTTCGAGGTGGGGGCGCGGCGTCCAGCTAAGGCCGATGTTGGTCAGGTTCCAGACAAAAGGCGCGACGGCAATATCCCCCAGACCGAAGGCGTCACCGGAGAGCCATGGCCCGGCGGCCAGCGCCTCATCCAGCATGGCAAACAGTCCTTCGAGGGTCTGCTTTGCCGCCTCAATGGCAGCGTGGTCGTGCTCAGCTTCTGGCGTTCTCACCAGCCCCATCAGCACCACCCGGTGCGCAGGGGAGAGGGTCTGATTGGCCCAGTCCATCCACTTCTCGCCGGTCGCGCGGGCGGCTGGCGCATCAATCCATAGCCGGTTAAGCCCATACTGTGCGGCCAGGTAGCGGACGATGGTGTTTGACTCCCACAGCGTGACGTGGGTTTCGTCGTCTCGCAGCAGCGGCACCAGCCCGTTTGGGTTCATCGCCAGGTACTCCGCCTCCTGATTCACGCCATACTGCAAACCGGCCATGATCTGGTTGAACGGTAAATCGAGCTCCTCCAGCGTCCAGAGCACTTTTTTGACGTTGGTTGAGTTATTTCTGCCCCACAGCGTAATCATAATCACCCCTTTAAATGACAAACAACCGGCGGTTGCGATTCAATGTCCAGGGGGCATAGAGTGAGATAATCCAAACAATTACGCAACAAAAGAGAAAAAAATCGACAGCGTCAAAGCGTATCGGGGGGTTATTGCATAAACTTTAAAAACTTTACCAGGATTTGGTTTTATTGAACGCATTAGTACGTTATTACTCATCGTTTCTTGCGACGCGGTGACGTGGCGTGATTTTTGAATGGAAACTCGGGTGGCATTATGACGCGAAAAACAACTTCTCTGCGCAGTCTGGCGGCAGGCTCAGCGCTTCTTTTTCTTTTTGCACCTACGCTCTATGCAGCAGAACAGGCGGCACCGGAAGCCCCGCCGGTGGATGCTCGCGCGTGGATCCTGATGGATTACGCCAGCGGCAAAGTGCTGGCAGAAGGGAATGCAGATGAAAAACTCGACCCGGCCAGCCTGACAAAAATCATGACCAGCTATGTCGTTGGTCAGGCGTTGAAAGCAGGAAAGATCAAGCTCACCGATATGGTCACCATTGGTAAAGACGCCTGGGCCACCGGTAACCCGGCGCTTCGCGGCTCGTCGGTCATGTTCCTGAAGCCGGGCGACCAGGTGGCGGTCTCGGACCTGAATAAAGGCGTCATTATCCAGTCGGGCAACGATGCCTGCATCGCGCTGGCGGATTACGTGGCGGGCAGCCAGGATTCGTTTATTGGTCTGATGAACGGCTATGCGCAAAAGCTCGGCTTAACCAATACCACCTTTAAAACCGTGCACGGCCTTGATGCCCCAGGGCAGTTCAGTACCGCCCGCGATATGGCGCTGCTGGGTAAGGCGCTGATTCACGACGTGCCGGAAGAGTATGCCATCCATAAAGAGAAAGAGTTTACCTTCAACAAGATCCGCCAGCCGAACCGCAACCGCCTGCTCTGGAGCAGCAATGTCAATGTCGACGGAATGAAAACCGGTACGACCGCCGGTGCCGGGTATAACCTGGTGGCCTCGGCAACGCAGGGGGATATGCGCCTGATCTCGGTGGTGCTGGGCACCAAAACCGACCGCATCCGCTTTAATGAATCGGAAAAACTGCTGACGTGGGGCTTCCGCTTCTTCGAAACGGTCACCCCGATTAAGCCGGATGCGACGTTCGTTAGCCAGCGCGTCTGGTTCGGCGACAAAAGCGAAGTGAACCTCGGTGCTGGTGACGCCGGTTCGGTGACCATCCCACGTGGTCAGCTTAAAAATCTGAAAGCCAGCTTCACCCTGACCGATCCTCAGTTGACCGCCCCGCTGAAAAAGGGCCAGGTGGTGGGCACTATCGACTTCCAGCTGAACGGGAAATCTATCGAGCAGCGCCCGCTTATCGTGATGGAAGCGGTGGAAGAGGGCGGTTTCTTTAGCCGGATGTGGGATTTCGTCATGATGAAATTCCACCAGTGGTTTGGCAGCTGGTTCTCTTAAGCAAACGCAAACGGCAACCCGAAGGTTGCCGTTTTCATATCTACTGTTCTGAGGTGGGCGAAAAATTAATACATCAGCTTAATCTGCTGCGCCTTCGCCAGCGCCACCATCTCATCGTCCGGACGGCAATTACTGACAATCACGTCAAATTGCCCTAAATCCCCCATCCGCGCCGGGCGTACTTTGCCAAATTTACTGTGGTCGGCCACCAGAACATGCTGTTGCGCCATACTCAGCGCCCAGTGTTTCACCGGTAACTCATCCAGATTGAAGCAGGTCGCCCCGTGACGGGGATGCAGGCCTGCCGCGGAGTAGAAGGCGATATCCGGACAGAGGTTGTTTAAGGTGTCATGCAGATTCAGCGGTTTGAAAATCGCATTACTGGCATGGAACTCGCCGCCGCAGAGAATCACCCGGCACGCCGGTTTTTCCTGAAGCGCGAGAAAAGTATTCAGCGAATAGCAGACCCCGGTAAAAGGCAGGGCGTTATCGATAGCGTCGATAATCCAGGGAGTGGTGGTACCGCAGTCAAAAAAGAGCGTCTGATGAGGCTGCACCAGGGTGGCGGCCAGCCGCGCCGCCTTGCGCTTCTCTTCTACCAGCCGGGTCTTCTGGTCACTCAGTAAGTAGTGGCTGGCGCTGCGTGGCTCCAGCACGATATAGCCACCGAGAAGCACAACCGGGCCGCTCTCACTATTAAGATCGCGCCGCACCGTCATCTCCGAGACGCCAAGCAGGGCGGCCGCCTCTTTCAGATGCAGTTTATCGCTGCGCTTGAGTGCGTTAATCAGTTGAGCCAGACGTTCTTCGCGACGTGTTTCCATAGGTCCTCGGCAGTTGGTAAGCCCCCGCTACGCTGGGGGCTCAAGTGTAACCTGCCGAACCAGGGTTAGTCACGTATCCAGCCTTTACGGATGGGGAGGGCGAAACAGATGCGGTACAGCTGAGAGAGGGCGCGATAAAGCCTCTCGCCAAAAAGGTTCCACAGGATCTGCGCGCTGAGGCAGCCCATCATCCCCACCATCAGTCCGCCGAGCATATCCAGCGGCCAGTGAACGCCGAGGTAGACACGAGACCAGGCGATAGCGAGGGCCACCGCCATCAAGATGATTCCGGACCAGAGGCGATGCCAGAGGACGAAGGCCAGGGCAAAGGTGAAGATCACTGTGCCATGGTCGCTCGGGAAAGAGTCATCGGCGGCATGGTGCAGGAAGTTATAGCCAATATGATCAACGAACGGACGATCGTGCGGGAAGGTGTGGCCCAGCCCCCAGGAGGCCAGCAAGCTCACGCCCAGCGCCATCGCAATCTTGATGACCAGTTGACGCTGGGCACCTACCTGTTTGCGGGGTCCCCACAGCCAGAGGATGACCACCAGCGCCGGGACGATATTAATTAAGTCTTTTGCCACAAAGGTGGCGAAGTCGATCATCCACGCCGGCGAAGCGGGGGTGGCATTGATCCAGTAAAACAGTCCATAGTTCAGATTTTCTAACATACCCTCGTCACTCTTTTGCAAACCAGCGGGTCATCAGCGCATAGGCTGCCAGCTGGGAAAACCAAACCCACCAACCCGCCCACAGGTTGTGTGAGAAAAAATGCGCGCCACGCATCACCTGGCCGTAACCCATCACCAGCCCGAGCACCACCCCGAGTGCCATCATTCCCCAGGCGAGGCGGGGGCGATTGTGCCAGAAGGCAAAAAACAGCCCCATCACCATAAAGCCGCTCGACGAATGACCGCCGGGGAAGCAGCGCCCGGGGCCGCTGTTCAACGGCGTGGTGCCAAATAGCGGAAACGAGACGGCATCACCGCCGTACTCCACCAGATCCCAGGGGCAGCTATGATGGCTAACCGCTTTCAGCGCGCCCACCACCAGCGTGCCCAGCCCCATCAGCAGCGCCCCGACGACCAGCTGCGGATTACGTCTCCAGACCCCGTAGAGCAGCGTGACTGCCGCCAGGGTGATGGTGAGATATTTCGCAAGCCGATGGTTAAGCACATCCAGCAAGACATTCTGCTTGAGCGGAAAGGTGTGCAACGCGGCGTCGTACCAGTAACCGGTCAGTAGCCTGTCCAGGGTCTCATCCCGGCCTAACCAGCTAAAAAGCGCGGCCAGAATCAGTAGCGCAATAAGCTGATAACCATAAAAACGGTTCGGCAAGGGGTAAAGTCTTTTTGTCTTAGTTGTCTTTAACTTAGACAATTCTGAAGCCGGGGTAATCTGTGTCATAATAAAGGTCAATGACGGAAAAACCTCAAGCATACGGATGCCAACTTAAGGAAACCTTAAACGACAGCGAAATGTGCGCAATTTCGGCTGAGTCTGGTTAATTTGCTACCGCTGGGGCGGCCATTTCATTACACTCAGCGCGATTTTTATCTAAGAAAGAGACTCCATGTTAAACCGTTCTTCTTCCGGCAACCGTCTGGGTCGTCAGGCGTTGCTGTTTCCTCTGTGTCTGGTGCTGTACGAATTTTCGACCTATATCGGCAACGATATGATCCAGCCGGGTATGCTGGCGGTCGTCGAGCAGTACAACGCGGGGATTGAGTGGGTACCCACGTCCATGACCGCCTATCTGGCCGGCGGGATGTTTTTGCAGTGGCTGCTGGGGCCGCTGTCGGATCGCATTGGCCGCCGCCCGGTGATGCTCACCGGGGTGGTCTGGTTTATTGTTACCTGTCTCGCCATCCTGCTGGCGCAGAACATTGAGCAGTTTACTTTCCTGCGTTTCTTGCAGGGGGTAAGCCTCTGCTTTATCGGTGCCGTGGGCTATGCCGCAATTCAGGAGTCGTTTGAGGAGGCGGTCTGTATCAAGATCACCGCGCTGATGGCGAACGTCGCGCTGATTGCGCCGCTGCTCGGTCCGCTGGTGGGCGCCGCCTGGGTCCACGTGGCGCCCTGGGAAGGGATGTTTATTCTGTTTGCGTTGCTGGCGGCCATCTCATTCTTTGGCCTCTGGAAAGCCATGCCCGAAACGGCGACCCGGCTGGGTGAGACGCTTTCCATGCGGGAGCTGGGGCGCGACTATAAAGCGGTGATGAAAAATGTGCGCTTCGTGGCGGGGGCGCTGGCGACCGGCTTTGTTAGCCTGCCGCTGCTGGCGTGGATTGCCCAATCGCCGGTGATTATCATCAGCGGCGAGCAGCTCAGCAGCTATGAGTATGGTCTGCTGCAGGTACCGATCTTTGGCGCGCTGATTATCGGCAACCTGGTGCTGGCGCGGCTCACCTCGCGTCGTACCGTGCGTTCTCTCATCATTATGGGGGGTTGGCCAATTACGCTGGGCCTGCTGCTGGCCGCAGTGGCAACGGTCGTTTCTTCGCACGCTTACCTGTGGATGACCGCCGGGCTAAGCCTCTATGCGTTCGGTATTGGCCTGGCCAACGCCGGGCTGGTACGTCTGACCCTCTTCGCCAGCGACATGAGCAAGGGTACCGTCTCGGCGGCGATGGGAATGTTACAGATGCTGATCTTTACGGTGGGAATCGAGGTGAGTAAGCACGCGTTCAGCTTCGGTGGCAATGGTCTGTTCAGCCTCTTCAATCTGGCAAACGGTTTGCTGTGGCTGGTCCTGATGGTGATATTCCTGAAAGATAAACGGGTTGGAAACGCGCTGCAGCCCGATTAACCAGCAGGCCGGGCGATGGCCCGGCCTGTCAGTAGTTAATTAAACGGCGCTTCGCGTTTTAACACTTTATCAATCACCTGCAGCACGCCCTCTTCGTTGTTGTGCGGCGCTTCAAAGCGGGCTACCGCTTTGATGTGATCCCCGGCGTTAGCCATCGCAAAACCAAAGCCTGCCTGTTTGAGCATCTCTACGTCATTCCCGCTATCGCCAAACGACACCACTTCATGATCTTCAATGCCCCACAGCGCCTGCAGCAGGCGCAGGCCATTGGCTTTATGCACGCCGGGAATAATCAGGTCGATGCTGCCGTTGCCGGTATGAACGGGCACCATGATGTCGCCCAGTTCGTCGTGGATCAGCGCCTGAATGCGCGGGATCTCTTCATCCGAGACATTGAGGCCAAACTTGAAGAAAATGTCGTTGAAGTTATCGAAATTCTTTACCTTTTCCAGGCGGTGATAATATTTTGCCGCAATCTCGTGAAAGGCATCGCCATAGTGTTTTAGGGTGTAGGCGCTGTTCTTACCGCAGGCGATCACCTCTATTCCCGGCAGGGTGCAGAGATAGCGTGAGACGGTGGCGAAGTGCGATTGCGTCAATTCGCCGTTAAACACATCCTCTCCGGCATTCACTACCCAGCCGCCGTTTTCGGCGACAAAAGCGATCTCATGGGCAATCTCCGGGAAGAAAGAGATGAGCTGGTAATACTGATTGCCGCTGGCAACCACAAAACGTATTCCCTGTTCCTTCATTTGCGCGTACTGCTGCAAAAAGCGCTCGCGATTGTACTGCTTGCTATCGCTTAAAAAGGTGCCATCCATATCCACTGCAATCAGTTTGATGCTCATTATCCATTCTCCGTGGCAGATTCTGCCTGAGGCGCCGGTTTTGCCACCGCTCGCGCCACCAGCGCAGCAATAATCACTAACCCTAACACGACCAGCATTGCACTACGTAACCCGTAATGCTCGCCCAGGAATCCTAACAGCGGCGGGCCTACCAGGAACGCAAGGTAGCCGGTTGTCGCCACTACGCTGACGCGGGTTGGCGCATCCGGACCGGTATCGCTGGCCGCCGAGATAGTGAGCGGGAATCCCAGCGAGGCGCCCAGTCCCCAGAGGATCACCGAGACGCCAGCTACCCAGTCCACATCTACAAAGATAATCAGCGCGATGCCCAGGCCACCCAGCAGGGCGCTGGCGCGCACTACGCTGACGCGGCTGTAACGGTCGATGAACCAGCCGCCGGTGAAGCGTCCTACGGTCATACCCAGCGTAAACCCGGCATAAATCAGCGAGCCGGAGGTAGGGCTAAAGCCGTGGCCGTCCACCATCAACAGCGGCAGCCAGTCGTTGGCAGACCCTTCGGCAAAGGCCATAGCCAGCACCACGACGCCAATCAACATCAGCTGAATATCGCGATAGAAGGGCAGACCTTTTTCGCCCCCGCTGGCCTCTTCGCCAGCGTTTTTTCCGGTGCCGTCAGGAATGGCGGTAATGCCAAGCAGAATCGGCGCGATACAGACCAGCGCTGCAAAAAGAATGTGCAGATTTGCGGCCACGCCAGAGGCGGTGAGTGCCATGCCCACCCCTGCGCCCGCCAGGGTACCGAGACTGTAAAAACCGTGCATCATGGGCAATACCGTTTTGCCCATCTCGCGCTCGACCGCCGCTCCTTCGACGTTGATGGCCACTTCCGCCGCCCCGAAGCTGCCGCCGAAGACGGTAAGTCCCAGGGCAAACATCAGCGGTGACGTGAACCAGAGCGCCGTGCTGAGGATCACCATTCCTACCACTGCGCAGCACATAGTCGTGCGAATCACTTGTCGCGTACCAAAACGCTTTACCAGCCAGGCAGAGCAGAGAATGCCGCTCATCGAACCGACGGAGAGGCCAAACAAGACGATCCCCATCTCTGCCGTCGATACCGATAAAATATCGCGGATAGCGGGGGTACGCGTGGCCCACGAAGCCATGAGCAGCCCGGGAATAAAGAAGAACATAAAGAGCGCCCACATACGGCGCTGCAGAACTCTGCGAGGCGAAATGGCAGTCATGTTTTGTTCACCAGAGGGAGATTACTGACGACAACAGTAGCAAGCTTGTGTACATTTGTACACAAACTGGCAGAGGGTAAAATGAGCAGACGACCAAACGATCCGCAGCGCAGGGAGCGTATTCTTCAGGCGACGCTGGACACCATCGCCGAACATGGTATTCATGCCGTTACCCATCGTAAAATTGCCAGCTGCGCAGGCGTGCCGCTGGGTTCGATGACCTACTATTTTGCGGGCAAAGATGCGCTGCTCGAAGAGGCATTTACCTGGTTTACTCAGCAACAGATGTCCGTGCAGTACCGTGACTTCTTCGCTGGCGTCACCGGGCCCGAGATGGCGTGCGAGGCGATCACCACCCTGATATACAGTTCCCAGGTCACCACACCGCACAATATGGAGCTGATGTACCAGCTCTATGCGTTTATGAATCGCAGCGCTCCGCTAAAAAGCGTCATGCAGGACTGGATGAAGACCAGCCAGACGACGCTTGAGCAGTGGTTCGACCCGGTCACTGCCCGGGGGCTGGATGCCTTTATCGAAGGGATGACGTTGCACTTCGTAACGGACAGAAAACCGCTCACGCGGGAGGAGTTGCGCGCCATGGTGGGGAGAATTGCGGGCGAGGGGGGCTAAACGGGGCCCGCCACGCTAATATTGAAATAACACCCTAAATAAAAATAAATAACGCAGTTTCCCCCCTCGTCCTCTATTTTGCGCGTCTGACGGATATATCCACGGACGCCCGGGTGATGCTGCCAACTTACTGATTTAGTGTATGATGGTGTTTTTGAGGTGCTCCAGTGGCTTCTGTTTCTATCAGCTGTCCCTCCTGTTCAGCTACTGACGGGGTGGTGCGTAACGGCAAAAGCACCGCCGGACATCAGCGCTATCTCTGCTCTCACTGCCGTAAAACATGGCAACTGCAGTTCACTTACACCGCTTCTCAACCCGGTACGCACCAGAAAATCATTGATATGGCCATGAATGGCGTTGGATGCCGGGCAACCGCCCGCATTATGGGCGTTGGCCTCAACACGATTTTACGTCACTTAAAAAACTCAGGCCGCAGTCGGTAACCTCGCGCATACAGCCGGGCAGTGACGTCATCGTCTGCGCGGAAATGGACGAACAGTGGGGCTATGTCGGGGCTAAATCGCTCCAGCGCTGGCTGTTTTACGCGTATGACAGGCTCCGGAAGACGGTTGTTGCGCACGTATTCGGTGAACGCACTATGGCGACGCTGGGGCGTCTTATGAGCCTGCTGTCACCCTTTGACGTGGTGATATGGATGACGGATGGCTGGCCGCTGTATGAATCCCGCCTGAAGGGAAAGCTGCACGTAATCAGCAAGCGATATACGCAGCGAATTGAGCGGCATAACCTGAATCTGAGGCAGCACCTGGCACGGCTGGGACGGAAGTCGCTGTCGTTCTCAAAATCGGTGGAGCTGCATGACAAAGTCATCGGGCATTATCTGAACATAAAACACTATCAATAAGTTGGAGTCATTACCGACGCCCGCCCTCTTAATTTGCATATTTGTGCGACTCTGGTGTCAGGATAATAATGACCCAGCCCTCGTTTAACATTTGTTTAGAAAGCAGAGGCGATCATTATTCATATAAGGAGAAATATGATGATGAACCTGCATAAAACAATTGGACGTGGCCGACACCGCATTTGCTATCAACATCCGCAGGATAGTAGTAAGTGCATTAAAATTCTCTACAATCCGGACGACGGCGGAGTAAAAGAGGTACGCCGCGAGGTTGGCTACTACCGCAAGCGCTTAACGCAAATTCAGCACAGCCGCGCGATCCCTGATTTTCACGGTAAAGTGGAAACGGCGCTTGGCGAAGGGTACGTTTTTGATCTGATAAGAGATTATGACGGCGAAATATCCAAAACGCTGGGGCACTACATTAAAAACGATTTACTGAGCGCCGAGGAAATTGACAACCTCCTCTATGAACTGCGCAATGATTTAATTGCCCATCGCATCGCGACCATGAACCTGAAGGATTATAATATCCTCTATCGCCGTACCTCAGAAAAAGACGGCTACCTGGTGGTCATCGATAATATTGGCGAATCTGAATTTATCCCGGTTGCTTCGTTATTTAGCAGCCTGCATCGCCGCAAAATTGACAGAATTTTCGCGCGTTTTATGGATACGCTCCCTCTGGCACCCGCCTGTGCTTCGCGATCCTGATCACTGATGCCGGCATGTCCCTCCTGCCGGCAGCGTTTTTTGTTCGCTCCAAATCTATACAAATGTAAATTCTTGTGTAATTTTAGGTTGTCCATTCCTGTTAAGCTATTGATTTAAAATATCTAATATCGCTCACCATAATTCTTTTTCGCTCGCTAAAAACAAAACGCAAAAGGATGCGCTACGCTTTCTACATCCTCCCCGGGATCCGTTTACCCATCTTCTGCGGAGCTCGCCATAACAATAACGGGAAAGCGACTATGACTCTCAGCCATGAAGATGATGCAAAGATACTTCTGTCTGCGTTTGAACAACGCCTTGAGCAGCTTCTCCCTGCCGGTGAACAGGTAGGGCAGGTCTATGCGGCAATGCGCGATGCAACGCTTATAGCCGGCAAGCGGATGCGTCCGTTATTGCTGGTGTTGGCCGCCACAGACATGGGGTGCAAGCGCGAGCAGCCGGGCCTACTGGATCTGGCCTGTGCCATCGAAATGGTCCATGTTGCCTCGCTTATCCTGGATGATATGCCCTGCATGGATAATGCGCAGATGCGCCGTGGGCGGCCGACCATTCACTGTCAGTATGGCGAAAACGTCGCCATACTTTCTGCGGTCGCGCTCCTGAGCCACGCCTTTAACGTTATCTCACGTGCGCCCGCGCTCACGCATGAGGCCAAAGCCCGCGCCATTGCCGAGCTCTCCATGTCCGTCGGGCATATGGGGCTGGTGCAGGGGCAATTTCGCGATCTCAACGAAGCCCGGCAGGCGCAAAATGTGGATGAGATCCTGCTGACCAACGAGCTGAAGACCAGCAGCCTGTTTAACGCAACGTTGCAGCTGGCGGCGATTGCGGCCCAGGCTCCGCCTGCGGTTAATGAGCGGCTACGTTTTTTTGCCCGCGATCTGGGGCAAGCATTTCAGCTGATTGACGATCTTACCGACGGCTCCAATACCACCGGTAAAGATCCCCATCAGGATGAGGATAAATCCACGCTTGTAGCGGTCCTTGGCGCCCAGACCGTTTTTCAGCGGCTGCTTGAGCATGTCAACAGCGCCGACCAACATCTGGCGACAGCCTGTCAGCACGGAAGTGCCGCCCGCCGCTATATTCGTGCATGGTTTGATAAACAGTTGTCGCACATCAGCCAGAGCCTTTCCCTTTCGGAGTGTCAATGACCAGTCTGTCGCAACGGAAAAGCGATCATCTCGATATCGTCCTCAGGAATACCGCAGGTGTCAGGAAATGCACCAGCGGCTTTGAACGCTGGCGGTTTGAACACTGCGCCCTGCCAGAGCTGCACCTTGATGAGGTTGATCTTTCTACCTCCCTGTTTGGCCGAACCCTGCAGGCACCGCTGCTCATCAGCTCCATGACCGGGGGCACGCAGCGGGCGACCCTGATTAATCAAAACCTGGCCAGGGCTGCCCAGACGCTGGGGCTGGCAATGGGGGTGGGATCGCAGCGCGTAGCGCTTGAAAGCCCCGCAACCCAGGGGTTGACCCGTTCCCTCCGGGACGCGGCACCGGATATTGTCCTGCTGGCGAATCTGGGCGCGGCGCAAATTGCTGGTCCTCAGGGACGCGATTTCGCGCAGCGCGCGGTAGAGACGCTGGCGGCTGACGCACTGATCATCCATCTCAACCCTCTGCAGGAGGCCTTGCAGCACGGCGGTGACCGCAACTGGTGCGGCGTGCTTAATGCCATTCAGCAGACGGTAGAAGCGCTGCCGGTACCGGTGGTGGTGAAAGAGGTGGGCAATGGTTTATCGGTGCCGGTTGCGCGCCAGCTGGCAGAGGCGGGTGTCGCTATGCTCGATGTGGCCGGTGCAGGCGGAACCAGCTGGGCCGCCGTAGAGGGCGAACGCGCCATCTCGGCGCACGACCGTGCGGTGGCTATGGCGTTCACCGACTGGGGGATTCCTACTGCGGTGGCCTTAAAAGATCTTCACCAGGCGCTGCCGGAGATGCCGCTCATCGCCTCGGGCGGTATTGCCAACGGCGTGGAGGCGGCGAAGGCGCTCTGCCTGGGGGCCAGCCTGGTCGGACAGGCGGCTGGCGTTCTGCAAAGCGCGCTGATCTCCAGCGATGCGGTCATCGCCCATTTTGAAACCATGATTGCCCAGCTTCGGGTTGCCTGCTTCTGTACGGGCAGCGACAGCCTGGCGGCGCTTCGCAAGGCCACCCTGGTAGCCGGGACCCCATGACAACACGCCGATGGGATCTGATTCTGGCGGGAGGCGGGCTGGCCAACGGGCTGATCGCCTGGCATCTATCGCACCGTCGTCCTGAACTTCGCGTCCTGATGCTTGAAGCGCAGACGCGCCCTGGCGGGAATCATACCTGGTCCTTCCACCAGGACGATCTGACCCCTGACCAGCACCGCTGGCTGGCTCCGCTCGTCAGTTACCGCTGGCCGGGTTACGACGTCCGTTTTCCGGCGCTGACGCGTACGCTGCCAAGCGACTATCTCACGCTCACCTCAGACCATTTTGCCGATGTGCTCAGCCAGGATTTGGGCGATAGCCTGCAAACCGGGGTGAGCATCGCCTCCCTCACGCCGACGAGCGTTACGCTGACGGACGGTACCTTACTGGAGGCCGCGGCGGTGATTGATGGCAGAGGCTATCAGCCAGAGGCCCATTTACGTACCGGCAGCCAGTCTTTTCTCGGCCAGCAGTGGCGGCTCAAGAAGCCGCACGGCCTGACGCGCCCGATCCTGATGGATGCGACGGTCGACCAGCAGGGCGGGTATCGCTTCGTCTATACCCTCCCTTTTTCAGCCACTGAGCTTTTGATCGAAGACACCCACTATATTGATGATGCCCGGCTTGAGAGCGTCGATGCGCGGCAACATATCGCTGACTATGCCCGCCAGCAGGGCTGGCAGTTAGAAACGCTGGTGCGCGAGGAGCAGGGGCATCTGCCGATTATGCTCTCAGGCGATGTTCACGCTTTTTGGCGGGCACGTGAGGGACAGCCCTGCAGCGGCCTGCGGGCGGGGCTTTTTCATGCCACCACCGGCTACTCCCTGCCGCACGCCGTTGCCCTTGCCGAAGCCATTGCCGACGCGAAGGATATCAACGCACAAGCCTTGTCCCGGCTGATTCACCGATATGCCCTGCGCCAGTGGCGCGCTCAACGTTTTTTCCGCGTCCTCAACCGCATGCTTTTTCTGGCGGGAGAGGCGGATAACCGCTGGCGGGTGATGCAGCGATTTTACGCCCTGAATGAAGGGCTGATAGGCCGTTTTTACGCCGGGCAGCTTACGCCCGGTGATAAAGCACGAATTCTGGCAGGCAAACCGCCTGTTCCGGTCGGCGAAGCGATGCTCGCCATTTTGCAACTTACTCCCCGGCTGCGAGCCTTTTATCATGACTAAAACCATTATTATCGGCGCCGGATTCGGCGGCTTAGCGCTCGCCATCCGGCTACAGGCGCAAGGGATTGACACGCTGCTGCTGGAGCAGCGCGATAAGCCTGGCGGGCGTGCTTACGTCTATCAGGAAGAGGGGTTTACGTTTGACGCAGGGCCGACGGTCATTACCGATCCCAGCGCCATTGAAGCGCTCTTTACCCTCGCCGGAAAGCGGATGGAAGATTACGTCGAGTTGCTGCCGGTGACCCCGTTCTACCGCCTGTGCTGGGAGACGGGGGAGGTATTTGATTATGACAACGTCCAGGACAAACTGGAGGCGCAAATCGCTCGCTTCAATCCGCGCGACGTTGAAGGTTACCGCAAATTTCACACCTACTCGCGGGAGGTCTTTAAAGAGGGGTATCTGAAGCTCGGCACCGTTCCTTTTTTATCATTCCGCGATATGCTGCGGGCCGGCCCCCAGTTAACCCGCCTGCAGGCCTGGCGCAGCGTTTACAGCATGGTCTCCCGCTTCATTGAGAACGAACAGCTTCGCCAGGCATTCTCCTTCCACTCGCTGCTGGTAGGGGGGAATCCCTTCGCCACCTCCTCAATTTATACCCTTATTCATGCCCTGGAGCGGGAGTGGGGAGTCTGGTTTGCCCGTGGCGGCACGGGAGCGTTGGTGCAGGGGCTGGTGAAGCTCTATCAGGATCTCGGGGGCGAGATAAGGCTAAATGCCGAGGTGACCCGGCTGATTGCCGACGACAACCGCATCCGCGCCGTTGAGCTAAAGAACGGGGAAACTATCCAGACCGCGGCGGTGGCGTCTAACGCCGACGTGGTGCACACCTACGAAAAGCTGCTCGGCCATCATCCTGCCGGCGCGGCGCGTGCGGCCTCTCTGAAGCGTAAGCGGATGAGCAACTCGCTGTTCGTGCTCTATTTTGGTCTCAATAAACAGCACGATCTGGCGCACCATACCGTCTGCTTTGGCCCGCGCTATAAAGCCCTGATCGATGATATTTTCAATAAAAACACTCTGGCAGAGGACTTTTCGCTCTATCTGCATGCCCCCTGCGTGACTGATCCCTCCCTGGCACCGCCCGGCTGCGGCAGCTATTACGTGCTGGCGCCGGTGCCCCATCTGGGTACGGCCGATCTCGACTGGAATACTGAGGGGCCGCGCCTGCGCGACAGGATCTTTGACTATCTTGAGCAGCACTACATGCCGGGCCTGCGTAGCCAACTGGTGACCCATCGCATCTTTACCCCCTTTGATTTTCGTGACCAGCTAGGCGCACACCTCGGTTCGGCCTTCTCCATTGAGCCCATACTGCGCCAGAGTGCGTGGTTCAGGCCGCACAATCGCGACAGCAAAATCGAGAACCTTTATCTGGTGGGCGCAGGTACCCACCCGGGCGCGGGAATTCCGGGAGTGATCGGTTCGGCAAAAGCGACCGCAGGACTGATGCTGGAGGCGCTTTCCGGATGAATAACACCCTGATGGAGCACGCTGACCAGACTATCGCCGTCGGCTCGAAAAGCTTTGCCACCGCAGCGAAACTGTTCGATGCCCCCACCCGACGCGGCGTGCTGATGCTCTACGCCTGGTGTCGTCATTGCGATGATGTGATAGACGGGCAGGCGCTGGGGTTCAATATTGAGACCCCGGAAGCGACGCCGGCGGAGCAGCGCCTGGAGACGCTCAAAAGCGAAACCCGCCGCGCCTGGGAAGGGGCCGTGATGACGGAGCCGGCCTTTGCCGCTTTTCAGGAGGTGGCGCTGGGCCACAATATCCCCTTGCCGCTGGCACTGGCCCACCTTGAGGGCTTTGCCATGGACGTGCGCGAAACCCGCTACGAAACCTTCGAGGATACGCTGCTCTATTGCTACCGGGTCGCGGGGGTGGTGGGGTTGATGATGGCAAGGATCATGGGGGTGCGCGACGAAGCGGTGCTCGATCGCGCCTGTGATTTGGGGCTGGCATTTCAGCTAACGAATATAGCCCGGGATATCGTTGAAGATGCCCGCGTGGGCCGCTGTTATCTTCCTGCCCGCTGGCTGGCGGAGGTAGGCCTTACACCGGAGCAGGTCGCCGACCCTGGAAAGCGTCAGCAGGTTGCCCGCCTGGCACAGCGGCTGGTGGCCGAGGCCGAGCCTTATTATGCGTCAGCCCGGGCGGGACTGGCCGGGCTGCCTTTGCGCTCGGCGTGGGCGATTGCCTCCGCGCACGGCGTTTACCGGGAGATTGGCGTGAAGGTCAGCGCAGCAGGAGAGCAGGCCTGGGATAAACGCCAGGGCACTAACGCCCTGGAGAAATCCGCATTGTTGATGAAGGGCGCCGCCCTGGCGCTCACTTCTCGTTTCGGCTCGCAGGCGCCGCGACCGGCTGGTCTGTGGCAGCGTCCGCTTTTGGCGAGCGCGTAGCCTGCGCATCGGCCTTACGCTGACGTAAGGTCGCCTGCAACTTCTCCACTGGCGGGGCATAGAGAAAGCCAAAGGAGACGCAGCCCTCTTTTCCCCGCACCGCATGGTGCAGACGATGGGCCAGGTAGAGTCGCTTCAGATAACCACGGCGTGGTATATAGCGGAACGGCCAGCGCTGGTGCACCAGCCCGTCATGGACCATAAAGTACAGCGCGCCGTAGAGCGTCATGCCTGCGCCAATCCATTGTAGCGGCCACATCCCCCAGGTTCCCCATGCAATCAAGCCAATCGCTAACAGCGCAAAGACGACGGCATAGAGGTCGTTCACTTCAAACCAGCCCGTGCGGGGTTCGTGGTGAGAGAGATGCCATCCCCATCCCCAGCCGTGCATGATGTACTTATGCGCAAGCGCCGCGATGAGCTCCATGGCGGCAACGGTAAGGAGTACGATCAAGGTGTTGTAAAGCGCGAGCATGCTTGCTCCTGTTTATAAGTCCTGGTGATTAAGCGTAACACCTAATTGCGGGAGTGGAGGGGGAGAGGAGAGATTTGTTGGGGGATTTTAGACAACAAAAAACCCATCAACCTTGAACCAAAACGGCGGGGTTGATGGGCTCCACAAATTGGGGACATCAAAGAAAAGCAGTGGCAATAGTTATGACTGACGTCTGGAGGAAAAGTTCTGTGCAGAGCGAAAATATTTTCATCTTTACGCAAATTTTCCGTTAGCCCAGTCCCGGCCAGATAATGATGATTAAGGTCCCCGCCAGCGTTAACAGGACGTTAGCGATAGCATAGGTGCCCGCGTAGCCCAGCGCTGGAATGTTGCTGCGGGCGGTATCGCTGATAATCTCCATTGCCGGGGCGCAGGTGCGTGCCCCCATCAGCGCGCCGAACAGCAGGGCGCGGTTCATGCGCAGCACCCACACGCCGAACAGGAAGCTTAAAACTACCGGCACCAGACTGACGATAAGGCCTGCGCCGAGCATCTGCCAGCCGACAGACCCCAGGCTGTGGCCAATGCCGCTGCCCGCGCTCAGGCCCACGCCGGCCATAAACACCATCAAACCAAACTCTTTCACCATATTCAGCGCACCCTGTGGGATATAGCCAAACGTCGGGTGGTTCGCACGTAAAAAGCCGAGCATGATCCCGGCAAACAGCAGGCCAGCGGCATTGCCGATGCCAAAACTAAAGTTGCTGAACTGGAAAGTGATCATCCCAATCATCAGGCCAACGATAAAGAAGGCGCAAAACGCCAGCAGGTCGGTCACCTGGCTGTGAATAGAGATAAAGCCCACGCGGTCAGCCACGGTCTTAACGCGGCGCGCGTCACCGCTCACCTGCAACACATCGCCTTTGTTCAGCACCACGTTGTCATCGATCGGCATCTCGATCTGGCTGCGGATCACCCGGTTCAGGAAACAGCCGTGATCGGTCAGCTTAAGCTGCGACAGACGGCGACCAACGGCGTTGTGGTTTTTCACTACGATCTCTTCGGTCACAATACGCATGTCCAGCAGATCGCGGTCAAACACCTCTTTACCGTTACGGAAGCTCGGATCAAGGCGGGCATGGGCATCCGGATAGCCGACCAGGGCGATATCGTCCCCCATCTGCAATACCGCATCCCCATCGGGGTTCGCCAGAATGCCGTTACGCCGAATACGCTCGATATAGCAGCCGGTCTGACGATAAATGCCCAGCTCGCGTAGGTTCTTACCGTCGGCCCAGGCGACCAGCTCTGGCCCCACGCGATAGGCGCGGATGACTGGCAGATAAACTTTTCGTTTGCTATCTGTATCCAGACCACGTTCGCGCGCAATCTGCTGCGCGCTGGTCTGTAAATCCTGATGCTGTAATTTAGGCAGGTAGCGGGCGCCGACGATTAAACTCACCAGGCCAATCAGGTAGGTGAGGGCATAGCCCAGGCTGAGATGATCCAGGGCGAGAGAGAGCTGGGCATTATCCAGGCCGAGATGACGTAGCGTATCCCCCGCGCCCACCAGTACTGGCGTGGAGGTCATCGAACCCGCAAGCATGCCCGCGGTTAACCCGATATCCCAGCCAAACAGCTTCCCTAAGCCCAGCGCGATCAGCAGGGCACTGCCGACCATAACCAGCGCGAGCATCAGATAATTCTTACCGTCGCGAAAGAAAATAGAAAAAAAGTTGGGTCCGGCTTCCACGCCAACACAAAAAATAAACAGCATAAAACCGAGATTCAGGGCGTCGGTGTTAATGCTGAAATGTTGTTGGCCTAATAATAAAGAGACCACTAAAACGCCAATGGAATTACCAAGTTGTACTGAACCGAGGCGTAATTTCCCGAGGCAAAGACCCAGCGCCAGTACGACAAATAATAACAGGATGTAATTCCCGTTTAACAAATCTGCGACGTTTATATTCACGGAGGATAACTTCTTGTTTACCAGTAAGTGGTTGAATAGATGGGGTATTTAGGCTACTGTTTCTGCTATCAGAAGAGAGGCTAACAACGCCTTTTTTCGCAACATAATATATCCCAAACAATAATATCAGACCATTAGTTTAATCGTTACGGTGCACTGCCTCCGACAACGGTTAGACAACCATGCAGCGTGTTTTGGCAAGGAATGCCGCATATCGTATCAAATTGGGCGTCCGGGGGACGATAAATTTATTTGAATGAAGAGAGGCAGGGGGTTGTTTGGATATTAAACGTCACTGGCCAGGAGTTGCTCGCTGTTTTTTACTGTACACGGCAGTCTGTCTCTGCCTGACATTAAATGTAAAAGGGGCATTTCTTGCTGGCAGGCATTCTGAGTTAGGGCTGCTGTTCTTTATCATACCCGGTGCCGTTGCCAGTGCGCTTACGCGCAGCGGAGAGGTGGTGAAGCCGTTGCTGGGGGCGACGCTGGCGGCGCCGTTCTGCCTGCTGGTGATGCGTCTGTTTACTGTCTCAGGGCGCTCCTTCTTTCAGGAGCTGGCGTGGTTGCTAAGCGGCGTCTTCTGGTTTGCTCTCGGCGCGCTGGTCGTTATGTTTGTGCGGCGGGCGCTCATCCATCCGCGCCGCAAAATAAAAACGCCCTCAAAGTGAGGGCGCTTTAACATTACTGAGCGGCAAACAGGCCCAGGTTCTCTTTGGCGTAGGCTTCAAAATCGGTAAAGCCGCCAATGTGGGTCTGGTCGAGGAAGATTTGCGGCACGGTTTCAACCGGTTTACCCACGGTCTTTTCCAGATCCACTTTGGTAATACCTTCCGCGTGGATATCAACATAACGGTAGTTGAAATCGTCACGCTCGGCGGTCAGTTTCTCTGCCAGCTCTTTAGCACGTACACAGTACGGGCAGCCCGGACGTCCAAAAATAACTGCAAACATGGTTCTCTCCTGAATTGAAAGCCTGACGGCGAATAACGCTATATTGCCGATAACTTACGGTAATAGAAAGCAGGTTTCGCCTGTTGCATTGATATCTTCAGGCTATGTTTCGCCAATTACAGCGCCAGATTCTTTGCCTATACTGGCTCCATTGCTGTTTTTAGCCAGGAGAAGAGAGACACTATGACCCCGACGATTGACCTGTTACGCGCTCACCGTTCCATTCGCCATTTTACCGACCAGCCCATTACTGACGCTCAGCGCGACGCAATCATTGCCGGGGCGCAGGGGGCCTCCAGCTCCAGTTTTCTGCAATGCACCTCAATAATCCGCGTTACCGATCCGGCGATGCGTGAACAGTTAGTCGGTCTGACGGGCGGGCAGAAGCATGTGGCCCAGGCGGCGGAGTTCTGGGTCTTTTGCGCCGATTTTAATCGCCATCTGCAGATCTGCCCGGACGCGCAGCTCGGTCTGGCGGAGCAACTGCTGTTAGGCGTGGTGGATACGGCGATGCTGGCGCAGAACGCGCTTACGGCGGCGGAGTCACTTGGGCTGGGTGGCGTCTACATCGGCGGCATTCGCAACAGTATCGAGGCGGTAACGGAGCTGTTAGCGCTGCCCAAACATGTGTTGCCGCTGTTTGGCCTGTGCCTGGGCTGGCCGGCAGACAACCCGGATGTGAAGCCGCGCCTGCCCGCCGCGCTGGTGGTACATGAGAATCACTACCAGCCGGTTGATAAAGCGATTCTGGCCCAGTACGACGACGAGCTGGCCCACTACTATATGACGCGCGGCAGTAATAACCGTCGCGACACTTGGAGTGACCATATCCAGCGCACCATCATTAAAGAGAATCGTCCGTTCATCCTCGATTATTTGCACAAACAGGGCTGGGCAACGCGATAACCCCATTTTTCCTGCGCCTGCCTGCGTGTATGATACGCAGGCTTTTACCAGATCATGTCTGAGAGGTGCAGGGTGAAAATTGCCATATTGTCCCGGGATGGAACGCTCTATTCGTGTAAACGCCTGCGTGAAGCGGCGGCAAAACGCGGCCATCTGGTGGAAGTTCTCGATCCGCTGTCCTGTTATATGAATATCAGCCCGGCGGCATCCTCCATTCACTACAAAGGGCGCCAACTGCCGCACTTTGACGCGGTGATCCCCCGCATTGGCTCGGCCATCACCTTTTACGGTACCGCCGCGCTGCGTCAGTTTGAGCTACTGGGTAGCTATCCGCTCAATGAGTCTGTCGCCATTACCCGCGCCCGGGATAAACTTCGGTCCCTGCAGCTGCTTGCCCGTCAGGGAATCGATCTGCCCGTGACGGGCATTGCCCACTCCCCGGATGATACCAGCGACCT
The DNA here is from genome assembly GCF_017348915.1 of Leclercia pneumoniae. Classification (NCBI taxonomy): domain Bacteria; kingdom Pseudomonadati; phylum Pseudomonadota; class Gammaproteobacteria; order Enterobacterales; family Enterobacteriaceae; genus Leclercia; species Leclercia pneumoniae. The sequence continues at coordinate 1,415,743 of NZ_CP071383.1, forward strand.
GATCGACATGGTCGGCGGCGCGCCGCTGGTGGTGAAGCTGGTTGAAGGCACGCAGGGCATCGGCGTGGTGCTGGCCGAGACCCGCCAGGCCGCAGAGAGCGTTATCGACGCCTTTCGCGGCCTGAATGCCCACATCCTGGTGCAGGAGTATATCGAAGAGGCCAAAGGCCGCGATATCCGCTGCCTGGTGGTGGGTGATGAAGTGGTGGCCGCCATTGAACGCCAGGCCAAAGAGGGCGATTTTCGCTCTAATCTGCACCGGGGTGGCGTCGCCAGGGTAGCCAATATCACCCTGCGTGAGCGGGAGATCGCGCTGAAAGCCGCCCATACGCTGGGGCTTGATGTTGCGGGGGTAGATATTCTCCGCGCCAACCGCGGTCCGCTGGTGATGGAAGTGAACGCATCGCCAGGACTTGAGGGGATCGAAAAAACCACCGGCGTGGATATTGCCGGTAAAATGATCGCCTGGATCGAACGTCAGGCAACGCCTGGCTTCTGCCTGAAAACGGGCGGATAAATAGATTGCCGCGCACATATTGCGTAAGCTATGCGAATTACAGTTAAGAGGCTCAACCTTTATGGAAACTCTCGTCGTACCCACGTTGGATACGCTACGTCAATGGCTCGACGATATGGGCATCAGCTTTTTTGAATGCGATACCTGTCAGGCATTACACATTCCCCACATGCAGAATTTTGATGGCGTGTTTGATGCCAAGCTCGATCTGATTAACGATGTGGTGCTGTTTTCTGCCCTCGCCGAGGTCAAACCCTCGGCGCTGCTGGCGCTGGCATCCGATCTCTCGGCCATTAACGCCAGCTCGTTGACGGTGAAAGCCTTCCTCGATATTCAGGACGATAACCTGCCGAAGCTGGTCGTGTGCCAGTCTTTATGCGTGGGGGCCGGTGTGACCTATCAGCAGTTCGCCGGGTTCTTACGCCAGAGCGAAGAGCAAATTTCGATGGTGATGATGGAAGCCAGCGCACACCACCTGCTCTATAACGCGGAAGAAGATCCAGAGAATAACGATTCATCCTCCCATTTTCTGCACTAACCTCGCCTGAGTAATACGCAGCCGCCACCAGCGTGGCTGCGTAACGCCATTTTTTCTGCTGCTTTTTCCCCTCAGTGATAGCGTTAATCACTTCGTAATGACCTTTTTGGCTTACCACATAGACATTTACCGCGCGAAAAATTGATAAAAGGCGTTTTTTAATCTGGGCTATAGCCGCAGGAACGAACTACATTTATTCTTGCGAAGCTTTTTTACTGTGAGCAAACCTGCCACCAGAGTTTTTTCTTCTGATCCCGGCAGAGCGACAAAATATGCATGATTCTTGCATAAGTGAGAATGCACATTTTAAGTTCGTTTTAATGAACTCCTGGAAGGAATAAAGCTATGACCGCCTTAAATAAAAAATGGTTATCGGGTCTGGTTGCGGGGGCCTTGATGGCGATCTCCGCCGGTACGCTCGCCGCGGAACAGAAAACGCTGCATGTTTATAACTGGTCTGACTATATCGCGCCGGACACCGTCGCGAATTTTGAGAAAGAGACCGGTATCAAAGTGGTTTACGACGTTTTCGACTCCAACGAAGTGCTGGAAGGCAAACTGATGGCGGGCAGCACCGGCTTCGACCTGGTGGTACCGTCTGCCAGCTTCCTGGAGCGTCAGCTTAGCGCGGGTGTCTTCCAGCCGCTGGATAAAAGCAAACTGCCGAACTGGAAAAACCTCGATCCTGAAGTGCTGAAACTGGTCGCAAAACACGATCCGGAGAATAAATACGCCTTCCCGTATCTCTGGGCTACCACCGGTATTGGCTACAACGTGGATAAAGTAAAAGCGGTGCTTGGCAAAGATGTGCCTCTCAACAGCTGGGATCTGGTCCTGAAGCCAGAGAACCTCGAAAAGCTGAAAAGTTGTGGCGTCTCATTCCTGGATGCACCAGAAGAGATTTTTGCCACCGTGCTTAACTACCTGGGCAAAGATCCAAACAGTAGCAAAGCGGATGACTACACCGGCGCGGCGACCGACCTGCTGCTGAAGCTGCGTCCAAATATTCGCTACTTCCACTCCTCACAGTACATTAACGACCTGGCGAACGGCGATATCTGCGTGGCAGTCGGCTGGGCGGGCGACGTCTGGCAGGCGGCTAACCGCGCGAAAGAGGCGAAAAACGGCGTGAATGTCTCTTACTTCATTCCGAAAGAGGGGGCGCTGGCCTTCTTTGACGTCTTTGCGATGCCTGCCGACGCGAAAAATAAAGACGAAGCCTATCAGTTCCTCAATTATCTGATGAGGCCAGAGGTGATTGCCCACATTAGCGATCATGTCTTCTATGCCAACGGCAACAAGGCCTCGGTACCGATGATCAGCGCGGAAGTGCGTGACAATCCGGCTATCTATCCGCCAGCAGATGTCTTTGCCAAGCTCTTCACCCTGAAAGTGCAGGAACCGAAAATCGACCGCGTACGTACCCGTGCGTGGACGAAAGTGAAAAGCGGTAAATAACGTCTGACGTCCTTGCCGGGCAGCCCGTAGCTGCCCGGCCACTGCACGTTGTTAGTGCAGTGGTACTGTTTTAGTTTATGCCGGAGAGCACCCCGTGAACGACGCGACCCCCCGCCCACAGGCGAAAACCCGTAAAGCGCTGACCCCGCTGCTGGAAATCCGTAATCTGACCAAATCTTTCGACGGCCAGCACGCCGTGGATGACGTCAGCCTCACTATCTATAAAGGCGAAATTTTTGCGCTGCTTGGCGCGTCGGGCTGCGGCAAGTCGACGCTGTTGCGAATGCTGGCGGGCTTTGAGCAACCCACCGCCGGGCAGATTATGCTCGACGGGGTAGACCTCTCTCAGGTGCCGCCTTATCAGCGTCCAATCAATATGATGTTCCAGTCTTACGCGCTGTTCCCGCATATGACCGTGGAGCAGAACATCGCCTTCGGTCTGAAGCAGGACAAGCTGCCGAAAGCGGAAATCGCCAGCCGCGTGGCGGAGATGCTCAGCCTGGTACACATGCAGGAGTTCGCGAAACGTAAGCCGCATCAGCTTTCGGGTGGGCAACGCCAGCGTGTCGCGCTCGCCCGTAGCCTGGCAAAACGCCCCAAGCTGCTGCTGCTGGATGAACCCATGGGCGCGCTGGATAAAAAGCTGCGTGATCGCATGCAGCTGGAAGTGGTGGATATCCTCGAACGCGTGGGAGCCACCTGCGTCATGGTGACCCACGACCAGGAAGAGGCGATGACCATGGCAGGGCGTATCGCCATCATGAATCGCGGCAAATTCGTGCAGATTGGCGAGCCGGAAGAGATTTACGAACACCCGACAACCCGCTACAGCGCCGAATTTATTGGCTCGGTTAACGTCTTCGAGGGGCTACTGAAAACCCGCGAAGAAGACGGGCTGGTGATTGACTCGCCCGGGCTGGTCCACCCGCTGAAGGTCGACCCGGATGCCTCGGTCGTGGATAACGTGCCGGTTTACGTGGCCCTGCGCCCGGAAAAAATCATGCTCTGCGACGACGTCCCCGCCGATGGCTATAACTTTGCCGTGGGTGAGGTGGTACATATTGCCTATCTCGGCGATCTGTCGATCTATCACGTGCGTCTGAAGAGCGGACAGATGATCAGCGCCCAGCTGCAAAACGAACACCGTTACCGGAAAGGCCTCCCGACCTGGGGCGACGAAGTTCGCCTCTGCTGGGATGCCGACAGCTGCGTTGTGCTGACGGTATAAGGAGTGGCCATGAGTAAAATTGACTCACCGATGCCCGCGCGCGCTGCAGGCGGGACCCGCTGGCTGACGCGCCTGCAGATGGCGCACGGGCGCAAGCTGGTGATCGCGCTGCCTTATCTGTGGCTGGTTCTGCTGTTTTTACTCCCTTTCCTGATCGTCTTTAAGATCAGCCTCGCCGAGATGGCGCGGGCGATCCCGCCCTATACCGATCTGATGGAGTGGGCAGACGATCAGCTCTCGATCACCCTGAATATCGCCAACTACCTGCAGCTGACGGACGATCCCCTCTATTTCGAGGCTTATCTGCAATCGCTGCAGATTGCCGGGGTATCCACCCTCTGCTGTTTACTGCTGGGGTATCCGCTGGCCTGGGCAGTGGCGCACAGCAAGCCCTCGACGCGCAATATCCTGCTGCTGCTGGTCATCTTGCCCTCGTGGACCTCTTTCTTGATCCGCGTGTACGCCTGGATGGGGATCCTGAAGAACAACGGGGTACTGAATAACTTCCTGATGTGGCTTGGGGTAATCGATCAGCCGCTGGTGATCCTGCATACCAATCTCGCGGTCTATATCGGGGTGGTGTATGCCTATCTGCCGTTTATGGTGCTGCCTATCTATACCGCCCTGACGCGCATTGATTACTCGCTGGTGGAAGCCTCGCTGGACCTCGGGGCCCGTCCGCTGAAGACCTTCTTCAGCATCATCGTGCCGCTCACCAAAGGGGGGATCATTGCCGGCTCGATGCTGGTCTTTATCCCGGCAGTAGGAGAGTTCGTGATCCCGGAACTGCTCGGCGGGCCGGACAGCATCATGATTGGCCGCGTGCTGTGGCAGGAGTTCTTCAATAACCGCGACTGGCCGGTGGCCTCTGCGGTAGCGATTGTGATGTTACTGCTGCTGATCGTGCCGATCATGTGGTTCCACAAACATCAGCAGAAACAGATGGGAGACCACGGATGAACAACTTACCGGTCGTGCGCTCGCCGTGGCGCATCCTGATCCTCATCATCGGCTTTACCTTTTTATATGCGCCGATGCTGATGCTGGTCATCTACTCTTTCAACAGCTCGAAGCTGGTGACGGTGTGGGCGGGCTGGTCGACGCGCTGGTACAGCGAACTCTTCCATGATGACGCTATGATGAGCGCGGTGGGGTTGAGCCTGACGATTGCCGCCTGTGCGGCGACGATGGCGGCCATTCTCGGCACCATTGCGGCGGTGGTGATGGTGCGCTTTGGCCGTTTCCGCGGGGCCAACGGCTTTGCCTTTATGATCACCGCCCCGCTGGTAATGCCTGACGTGATTACCGGCCTGTCGCTGCTGCTGCTGTTTGTGGCCATGGGGCATGCCATTGGCTGGCCTTCGGATCGCGGTATGCTCACCATCTGGCTGGCGCATGTCACCTTCTGCACCGCCTACGTGGCGGTGGTGATTTCATCGCGCCTGCGCGAACTGGATCACTCCATCGAGGAGGCGGCGATGGATCTCGGCGCGACCCCGCTGAAGGTCTTTTTTGTGATTACCTTGCCGATGATCATGCCCGCCGTCGTCTCGGGCTGGCTGCTGGCCTTCACTCTGTCGCTGGATGACCTGGTCATCGCCAGCTTCGTATCGGGCCCGGGCGCCACGACCTTGCCGATGCTGGTCTTCTCCAGCGTGCGTATGGGGGTGAACCCGGAGATCAACGCCCTGGCGACGCTGATTCTGGGCGTGGTAGGTATTGTTGGCCTGATCGCCTGGCTGTTGATGGCAAGGTCTGAAAAACAGCGTGTACGTGATATCCAGCGTGCAAGACGCGGCTGAAGCTCCTAAAATCAGCCAACAAGCTTAACGGGTGCCGCGACAACGCGGCGCCGTTTCATGGAAGACACCACGTTGGGACTGATAAGCAAATCAAGCCATTCACACGCCCGCCTTAACGTTCCTGCCCTGGTGCAGGTGGCGGCGCTCGCCATTATTATGATCCGCTGCCTCGATTTACTGATGATTTTTAATACCCTGGGTCTACGGGGACTGGGCGATTTTATCCATCGCAGCGTTCAGACCTGGAACTTAACGCTCATCTTCCTCGGCAGCCTGATGCTGGTCTTTATCGAAATCTTCTGCGCTTTTTCGCTGGTTAAGGGGCGAAACTGGGCACGGCTGATCTATCTCAGTACCCAGGTGATTGCCACGCTTTACCTGTGGGCGGCCTCGCTGGGCTATGGTTACCCTGAGCTGTTCAGCATTCCGGGGGAGTCCAGGCAGGAGATCTTTAAAACGCTGGTGATGCAGAAACTGCCGGACATGCTGGTGCTGCTTCTGCTGTTTGTGCCCGCCGCCAGCCGACGGTTTTTCCGTCTGCAATAACGTGTATAATCGCTGCCCCCAGACGTATTAAGGTTTCTGTATGCAGTGCGCACTCTATGACGCCGGCCGCTGTCGCTCCTGTCAGTGGATTGAACAGCCGGTCTCGCAACAACTTTCCGCTAAAATGGCCGATCTGCAGACCTTGCTGACATGGTTGCCCGTCGAAGCGTGGTGCGCACCCGTCAGCGGTCCTGAGCAGGGTTTCCGTAATAAAGCCAAAATGGTGGTCAGCGGCAGCGTAGAGAAACCGCTGCTGGGGATGCTGCATCGCGATGGTACCCCGGAAGATCTGACCGACTGCCCGCTTTATCCTGCCTCCTTTGCGCCGGTGTTCGCCGCATTGAAGCCTTTTATCGCCCGCGCCGGGCTCACCCCCTACAACGTGGCGCGCAAACGGGGTGAGTTAAAATACCTGTTGTTGACCGAAAGCCAGCAAGACGGCGGCATGATGCTGCGCTTTGTTCTGCGCTCCGTCAGCAAGCTGGAGCAACTGCGTGCGGCTCTGCCGTGGCTGCAGGCACAGTTACCGCAGTTGAAGGTCATTACCGCCAACATTCAGCCGGTGCATATGGCGATTCTGGAAGGGGAGGAGGAGATCTTCCTCACCGAGTCCCAGGCGCTGGCCGAAACCTTCAACGGCGTGCCGCTCTGGATCCGCCCGCAGAGTTTCTTCCAGACCAACCCCACCGTAGCGGCCAGCCTCTATGCTACCGCCCGCGACTGGGTGCGGGCTTTACCGGTAAATCACATGTGGGATCTCTTCTGCGGGGTTGGCGGCTTTGGCCTGCACTGCGCCACGCCCGACATGACCCTGACCGGCATTGAGATCTCCCCTGAAGCCATCGCCTGCGCGAAGCAGTCCGCCGCCGAACTGGGGCTGAAGAATCTGCACTTTCAGGCGCTGGACTCTACCCAGTTCGCCACCGGGCAGGGTAGCGTGCCGGAGCTGGTGCTGGTCAACCCGCCGCGTCGCGGCATCGGCAAGGCGCTGTGCGACTACCTCAGCCAGATGGCGCCGGCGTATATCATCTATTCCAGCTGCAACGCCCAGAGCATGGCGAAAGATCTGCACCATCTGCCAGGCTATGCCATTGCCCGCGTGCAGCTTTTCGACATGTTCCCCCATACCGCCCACTACGAAGTGCTGACCCTGCTGGTACGTAAAGTTTAAACAAAATGTGAACTCTTCCGCCGCCGGAAACGGGTAAGCTTGAGTGGTACCAGGAATGAAAGGCTAACCGATGAAACAGATCTTATTGGTGGAAGACGACGGCGATATCGCCGCTTTGCTACGTCTCAATTTAGAAGATGAAGGCTACCAGATTACCCACGAAGCAGACGGTAGCCGCGCGCTGCTGGCTATCGAAGATACGCGCTGGGACGCGGTGATCCTCGACCTGATGCTGCCGGGGGTGGATAGCCTGCAAATCTGCCGTCGCATTCGTCAGATGAGCCATTACCTGCCGGTGATCATTATCAGTGCCCGCAGCAGCGAAACGGAGCGCATTCTGGGTCTGGAGACCGGGGCCGATGATTATCTGGCCAAGCCCTTCTCGGTGCAGGAGCTGGTCGCTCGCGTTCGGGCGCTGTTTCGCAGGCATCAGGCCATGGGACAGCAGCCGGCCGGGCGTATTGAGGCGCACGGCATGACCATTGATCCGCTGGCCCGTAGCGTGACCCTGCATGGCCAGGCGCTGGATCTCACCCCGCGTGAATTCGATCTGCTTTACTTCTTTGCCCGTCATCCGGGTGAGGTCTTCTCCCGGCTGGCCCTCCTGGAACAGGTGTGGGGCTATCAGCACGAAGGCTACGAACATACGGTTAACACCCATATCAACCGCCTGCGCATCAAAATCGAGAAGGATCCCGCCGAGCCGGAGGTGATACGCACCGTCTGGGGCAAGGGCTATAAGTTTATGGGGAGTACATCATGACGCTCACCCGCCGCCTGACGCTGCTGTTTGTGTTACTGCTGGTGCTGTGCGCCGCGGTGGCTTGCTCGGTGCAGCTCTGGACCAGCAAGCAGTACGGCAACGCCATGATTCAGCGTCTCTCCGGCGGGCTGGCGCAGCATATTATCCAGCGTGAGCCACTGCTGGATAACCAGGGAAGGGTGGATCGCACCGCCCTGAAACCGCTCTTTGACCGCCTGATGACCTTCAACCCCAGCGTTGAGCTGTATGTCCTCTCGGTGGATGGTGAGATTCTGGCCGATGCTGCTCCGCCTGGGCATATCAAGCGCCAGCGGATAGATATCAACCCGGTGCTGCGCTTTATGGGCGGTGAGATGATGCCGGTTTACGGCGACGACCCGCGCAGCCCGGATCGGCAGAAGGTCTTCAGCGCCGCGCCGCTGCGTCAGGATGGGGAGCTGCGTGGCTATCTCTATATCATTTTACAGGGCGAAGAGCTGAATGCGCTGGCTGAGATGGCCTGGGAAAAAACGCTCTGGCATACGCTTCTCTGGACGCTGTTGCTGGTGGTGCTCTTTGGCTCTCTGGCGGGTGGGCTGGTCTGGTACTGGGTTACTCGCCCGGTGCGGGTCTTAACGCAGGAGGTCAGCTTTCTTGACCAGGACAGTATCCGCGCCATTAAACAGCTGGCCGCCCAGCCGCAGGAGGAAAACCCCGCCAGCGAGGTTGCCTTACTGCGCAACACCTTTATTGAACTGGCTCAGCAGATAGCGTCTCAGTGGGATCGTCTGGCCGACAGCGACCGGCAGCGCCGGGAGTTCACCGCCAATATCTCCCATGATTTACGCACGCCGCTCACCTCGCTGCTGGGTTATCTTGAGACTCTATCGCTGAAAGCCGATTCATTGACGCCAGAAGAGACGAAGCACTACCTGACCATTGCGCTGCGCCAGGGGCAGAAGGTTCGCCACCTTTCGCAGCAGCTGTTTGAACTGGCACGGCTGGAACACGGCAGTATTCGGCCTCAGCGCGAGCGCTTTGCCCCCGGGGAGCTGATCTCTGATGTGGCGCAGAAGTTCGATCTGATCGTGCAGACGCGGCAGCTACGTTTAAAAATTGAGGTGCCGCAGCAGTTACCGATGGTCAACGCCGACCTCTCGATGATTGAACGCGTGGTGACGAATCTGCTCGATAACGCGGTTCGCCATACGCCACCGGGTGGCGAAATCTGGCTGAAGGTGTGGCAGGAGGGCGAGGCGCTGCAAATGGAGGTGAGCGACAGCGGGCCGGGTATTGATGCCGCGATGCGTGAAGAGCTCTTCCAGCGACCCTCAGCGTTAAAGCCGGAGGCGCGCGAGCATCGCGGCGGGCTGGGATTGTTGATTGTTCGCAGAATGCTGGAGCTACACGGCGGCGGGATCAGACTGATGGAGGCGGAGCAGGGGGCGCGTTTTCGCTTCTACGTGCCCCTGTAAATAAGGCCGGGGCATGTCCGGCCTGCGAGTCTTTACTGCGGGAACCACTGGTCGCTGATTTTCTGATAGGTGCCGTCAGCTTTGATCGCTTTCAGCGCGCCGTTCAGTTTCTCGAGCAGGGCTTTGTTATCCGGGCGAACCGCAATGCCCAGGCCAGTACCGAAGTACTGCGGATCGGTAACTTTCTCGGTGGCTGTACCCAACTGCGGGTTGGTTTTCAGCCACTCATTCACCACGGCGGTATCGCCGAATACCCCATCGATACGGCCATTTTTCAGGTCGATAATCGCGTTCTGGTAGCTGTCATAAGCCACCGTTTTCACTTCCGGGTGCTTGTCCTGCAGGTACTTCTGGTGCGTCGTACCGTTTTCCATGCCGATGCGTTTGCCTTTCAGCTGCTCGAAGGATTTATAGGTATCTTTCTTCGCAATCACCACCGCCGAGTTGGCATAGTACGGATCAGTGAAGGAGACCTGCTTGCTACGCTCCGGGGTGATGTCCATACCGGAGATCACGGCGTCATATTTTTTGAATTTCAGTGACGGGATCAGGCTGTCAAAGGCGTGGTTAGTAAAAGTGCAGTCGGCCTGCATTTGCTTACACAGCGCTTTAGCCAGGTCGATATCAAAACCGACGATCTGGTTGCTGGCATCCAGCGATTCGAACGGTGGGTAAGTGGCTGAAACGCCAAAGCTGATTTTATCGGCAGCCGTTGCGCCAGCGGCGAAGGTTGCCAGTAATGCGGCCAGAACTAACTTTTTCATTTTGAAGCTCCCGTCTGTCTATCTTGTCGTTATATGCCGTGTCTGCGGCTGGGAGTAACAATGTCAGAAAATGAATTTATATTCAATAAAAATGATTAAATATTTCTTAGGGAATAAAAAAAGACGGGCGGCGATGAGACTTGCCCGTCTTTGTTACTTTGCGTTATGCACTCAGTTGCGGTGTTCGAACGCCAGCGCTTTACGTTCAATCAGGCGCATCATCAGCGTCAGCAGGCCGTTCACAACCAGGTAGATGAGTCCGGCTGCGCCAAACACCATCACGTCATAAGTACGGCCATAGAGCAGCTGCCCGTGGCCCATCACTTCCATCAGAGTAATGGTGTAGGCCAGAGAGGTACTCTTAAAGACCAGCACCACTTCGTTGGAATAGGAGGAGAGGGCGCGCTTAAAGGCGTACGGCAGCAAGATTGCCAGGGTGTCTTTCTTGCTCATCCCCAGCGCACCGCAAGATTGCCACTGGCCTTCCGGAATGGCGCGAATCGCCCCGTAAAACAGCTGGGTGGTATAGGCGGCGCTATTCAGCGACAGCGCAATCAGCGCACAGAGCCACGGCTCAGAGAGCAGATGCCAGATAACCGGATACTCCTGCAGCGTCGGGAACTGGCCCGGGCCGTAGTAAATCAGGAAGATCTGTACCAGCAGCGGCGTACCGGTAAATAACGTAATATAGCCGCGCACAATCCACACCAGCATCGGCGTTTTTAACGTCAGGACGATGGTGAAGATCAGCGCCAGGATCAGCGCCACAATAATGGAAGCGATCGTTAAGGTCAGGCTGGTGTGCAGCCCTTTCATCAGCTCGGGTAAGTAATCCAGCATCAGCCTGGTCTCCGTTCAAAACGCGTTGCACGCAGGTCAATACGCTTCAGGATGTACTGACTCAGCAACGTGATCACCAGGTAGATAGCCGCCGCCACGATATACCAGGTAAAAGGCTCCTGGGTGCGGGTGGCGATGCTTTTGGTTTGCAACATCAGGTCGTTAACGCTGATCAGGCTGACCAGCGCGGTGTCCTTTAACAGCACCAGCCACTGGTTACCCAGCCCAGGGAGCGCATGGCGCCACATCTGCGGCATAACCAGACGGAAGAAGATGGCGGTTTTCGACATCCCCAGCGCCTGGCCGGATTCCCACTGCCCCTGAGGCACCGCTTTAAGCGCTCCGCGCAGGGTCTGCGAAGCGTAGGCGGAGTAGAGCAGGGAGAGGGCAATCACACCGCAGAGGAACGGGCTGACGTCGAAGTTCTCAATCTGCATCTGAATTGGGATCTCGACGATCCCCAGATTGAGGGTAAAGCCGTCAGACAGCGTTAACAGCAGCTGCGACGAGCCAAAGTAGATAAACAGCACCACCAGAATCTCTGGCAGACCGCGCAGTACGGTCACCAGCCCGGAGCCAATCCATGCGACGGGGCGCCATTTCGCTGACTCCCATACCGCAAAGATCATCGCCAGCACCAGGCCGATGAGCAGCGCACAAACGGCAAGGCCGACGGTCATCCCGGCGGCGCTTGCTAATGGAAACATTTCGTTCATCAGATCTTACTTCTGGAACCATTTTTTGTAGATGGTATCGTACGTGCCATCTTTCTTCACTTTTTCCAGCGCAGTATTAAATTTCTGCTGCAGCTCGGTGTTGCCCTGACGTACCGCGATACCCAGACCGGTACCGAAGTAGGCTTTGTCGGTCACGTTCTCGCCAACCGCCGCCAGCTTATCGTTCGTTTTCAGCCACTCGGTCACGACCGCGTTATCACCGAAGACGGCATCAATACGCCCATTCTGCAGATCCAGTTTGGCGTTCTGGTAGCTGTCGTACGCCACGGTGGTGATTTCCGGGTGTTTGTCAGTGATATATTTCTGGTGCGTAGTGCCGTTCTGTACGCCCACTTTCTTGCCTTTCAGCTGATCAACAGAGGTGTATTTTCCCTTCTGACCAATAAACAGCGCGGCGTTGTCATAATATGGGGTAGAGAACAGAACCTGTTTTTCGCGCTCAGGGGTAATATCCATCCCCGCCATGACCGCATCAATGCGGCGGAATTTCAGGCTCGGGATCAGGCTGTCGAACGCCTGGTTCGTGAAAGTACAGGTCGCGTCCATCTCTTTACACAGCGCATTGGCCAGGTCTACGTCAAAGCCAACAATCTTGTTGTTCGCATCTACCGCTTCAAACGGAGGGTAAGAGGCTTCTGTCGCAAAACGAATGGTCTGAGCCGCGGCAGCGGAGAGGCTTACGCTTGCAAGCAGGGCGGCAATCACTAGTTTTTTCATTATCGTTCTCTCGATGTTAGTGAGACAGGTAGTTTCTGAAGGCGTCGGTCTGCGGCTCGGCAAAGCAGCGCGCATCCCCTTGCTCGACGATGTGACCGTTTTCCATATAGACCACGCGGCTGGCGGTTTTACGCGCCACTTCCACTTCGTGCGTCACGATCACCTGAGTAATATTGGTTTCCGCCAGTTCACGGATGATGCTCACAATCTGGGCGGTGATTTCCGGATCCAGCGCGGCGGTCGGCTCATCAAACAGCAGCACCTGAGGCTCCATCATCAGCGCGCGGGCAATGGCCACACGCTGCTGCTGGCCACCCGAGAGGTGCAGCGGATAGCGATCGCTGTAAGGTTTCAGGCGCAGGCGCTCAAGGAGTTTTTCCGCACGGGCTAACGCCTGCTCTTTGGTCAGGCCCAGCACACGGCAGGGGGCTTCAATCAGGTTTTGCTGTACGGTGAGGTGCGGCCAAAGATTATATTGCTGGAAGACCATGCCGACGTTTTGACGTAAATCGCGGATCGCTTTGTCCGACGGTGCCTTCGCGAAATCAAAGTGATTGCCGGCAATATCCAGGGTGCCAGAACGTGGCATTTCAAGCAGATTCAGCACGCGAAGCAGCGAGCTTTTACCCGCGCCGCTTGGGCCAAGCAGAACCAGCGTTTCGCCTTCTGGACAGTTCAGCGTGATATCGAACAGCGCCTGGTGTGCGCCGTAAAAGCAGTTAATGCCATTTAGTTGAATACTCATCGGGGCAGTCTTTACTCATCCAGGCAATCTATAGCAATTGAGGCCGCAGATAGTACCGTTGACAGAATAGTTATGCAATATTTATGCGTTAAAAGTTAAATATAAACCGTATTCAGTAGTAAACATAGCACAAAATAGCGAGAGGTCAGGGGGGTGAGAATAAATGTCGGCATTCCAGATGAAATGCCAGACATTTTACGGGGGTTAACGCTTTCCCGGGGCGCGGATAACCTGCTTTATTAGCGGTTCTCGATGGACTGGCGTAGCGTACCGGCAGAGGCGTGGACGCTGCCGCCCAGATAGCGCACATCATCAACGGCCCAGCACTGACCCTCGCGGATCATCAGCACTTCATCCTGCCAGGTCTGGCTACCCTGCGTCAGTTTCACCCGCAGCGGAATATTGCGCGCGTCAGTATTCGGAATGGTCGACGCGCTTTCCACCACGGCGCTATCCGGCAGGGTGCTCTGGCTGGAGAACGGATCGGATTTCAGCAGCGCGCTGTGCTGCGGGTCACGGCTGGCCTCGTTCAGCTGTTGCGCCAGCCGATCGCTCAGATATGGGCGCAGGGCGGTAACATCATTACGGCGGGTCGAGATGCGGGTGTCATAAAATTGTTGAGCGACGGCATCCGGGCCGCCTTCAATGCAGGGGCCGCTGCGGGTGCCAATATCCTTGAAAGCCGGTGTCACCGGCGTGGTGCAGGCGCTGAGCAGCAGCGCGCACGGCACTAAAAGCGTCATAGCGGAGTAGCGCATGTTCATTTCCTTTTGGCTAATAATTAACTCACCTTTCAATGATAGCGTAACGATCCGATAATGGTTTTGATCTTATACGCTTAGGCACAGAATGCGACGAGGATGAAACTGATGAAATATTCAACGACCCCAACCCTGGAAGGACAGCCGATCACCGAGTACTGCGGCGTGGTAACCGGCGAAGCTATTCTTGGCGCGAATATATTTCGCGACTTTTTTGCCGGCATTCGCGATATCGTCGGCGGTCGCTCGGGCGCTTATGAGTCAGAGCTCCGCAAAGCGCGGGAAATTGCGTTTAAAGAGCTGGGCGAGCAGGCGAAGGCGCTGGGGGCCGATGCGGTGGTGGGCATCGACATCGATTACGAAACCGTCGGTAAAGACAGCAGCATGCTGATGGTGAGCGTGAGCGGCACCGCGGTGAAAACCCGCTGATGCGGCGCGCAATTGCACTCGGCGTGCTGGCTTTACTGCTGGCAGGATGTAGCAGTAAAGAGAAGAAGGACGCCGGGCAGGTTATCGTCGATAAAGGCGCCTATGAGCTGGACGTCAGCCGCCAGGCCCAGGCGGCTTATCCCCGTATCAAGGTGCTGGTGATCCACTATACCGCCGACGATTTTGACCGCTCGCTCACCACGCTTACCGGCAAAGACGTCAGCTCGCACTACTTAATTCCGGCTATCCCCACCCTGCATAACGGCAAACCGCGTATATCCCAGCTGGTACCCGAGCGCGATCTCGCCTGGCATGCGGGGGTCAGTTTCTGGCGCGGGGCCACGCGCATTAACGACACCTCTATTGGCATCGAGCTAGAAAACCGCGGCTGGCAGAAAAGCGGCGGCGAAAAGTTCTTCACTCCGTTTGAGCCCACGCAAATCGCCGCCCTGGTTCCGCTGGCGAAAGCCATTATCGCCCGCTATGACATCAAACCGCAGAACGTGGTGGCGCATTCGGATATCGCCCCGCAGCGAAAGGACGATCCGGGGCCGCTCTTTCCCTGGCAGGCGTTGGCAGCACAGGGAATTGGTGCCTGGCCGGATGCTCACCGGGTAGCGTTTTATCTGAACGGGCATTCTCCTCATGAGCCCGTGCAGGCAAGGCAGCTTCTCGATCTGCTGGCCCGCTACGGCTACGAAAATGCTGTTAACGCCACGCCGGCGCAGCAGAAGCGGGTGATTATGGCCTTTCAGATGCACTTCCGCCCCCGGCTGTGGAACGGCTTCGCCGACCGCGAAACCATGGCTATTGCCGAAGCATTGCTGGAGAAATACGGACAGGGGTAATACTTTGGTATTACCCCAAACAGCATGATTCGTTTATTTTATTTGAGATTCATCTTAAGTGAATTGTGGATTCATTTTTAGTTAATTGACTTAAAAATCACCAGGTTTAATATGACTGCATAGCTTGCTAAGCAATGCCAGAAGAAAATCAATTATTTTCATTTTCCGTCAGGATGACACTTATCATTTAATTCAGGTTAAATTTATCTGAACCCACAATGATTTTATTTTTGTGGGCTATTGAAAACTTCAAATACCTTAGAGACAAAAAAATGTTAAGTATCTATGCAAGTAATTTGCGTCCTCAGCCTGAGGTCGATGCTATTGTGTCTGCAACAGCGTCTTTTCCTGAGCGTAATATAAAAAAGTGGCAGAAAAATTCCTCTCTACGGCTCAGACTACGTCCATGTGCTGCACAGCGGTGAAATTGAATTACGCCGCACCTCGGACGATCTGAGCATGTTTACCATCAGGAAACAGCTTATTCTGGGCATTAGCGCTATGTTTTATAATAGTGAACATACCTATGCCATCGCACGAACCAATGCCGTGATTTGTTCAATTAAAAAAGAGGACTTTATTCAGCTTATCACCGAAAAGAATCTCTGGCCGCAATTAACCAAAGTACTTTCCTGGTATATTTGTGCCATGGGTAAACGTGACGATATTCTGATCGCCCGCAGCGCTTATTCTGTTGTGCGTGAATTTTTACTCGAGATCCATGAACTGATGGTTAACCATAATCGTGATATTAATATCTACGATTATATTCAGGAATATACCAACCTCGCCCGCAGTACCATCATTAAAATTCTCTCCGACCTGAAAAAAGGTCACTATATCGTGGTTGAAAAAGGCAAATTAGTCTCTTTAAACTCTTTGCCGGAGCGCTATTGAGTCTCCTTCGTGACCTCATCACCGGTTTCATCGGGTGGTGAGGGAACCTTTCCTTGTGCATAGTCCTGTTCTTGCTCTTTCAAAGCCATCATAAAGCGTTCTTTTAACGACGTATCATTACTCTCTTCTTCTGCTCCCGGTAACGGTTGGGTTGAAAGATCGCCGTCGGGCGCCTGCTGCCAGTTGGCCTCGTTATCGACAACGGGCGACGCCATCTGCAGCGGCGGCAAGGTTACGAGTTTCGGTTCCGGGAAGGGCTTCGAAATGTATACATAGTGCATCTCCGAAGGGCGGGCTTCGGGCTGAACCACCTTCGCCGGTTTTGGCGCCGGGGCCGGATGGCGAGCCTGCCAGAACATATGCGCATAAAGCCCGGCGATGACCAGCGCGCAGAGCCAGAATGCGCCGCCCATCAGGCGGGTGAAGACCTGCCGGGGAGAAGGCAGCCGCCAGGAGAAGTAAACCGGCTCCTGGGTGTAATAGCTGCGCTGGGCAGCCAGACAAATCGTGGACATCTTACCGTTTTCCTTGTACTGACGCGGTGCTGACCGGCGTCAGGATCGCCGGGGTACTGTTATTCACGCGCATTAACGCCATCAACGTTTGTTCGCCGGCGAGGCCATCCACACGCAGCGCCGTCTGGCTCTGGAATGCGCGAGTACGCGCTGCCAGCGCAGCGGTCCAGGTTGTGGCATGGGTTTTCGGCTCATGCAGCGCTTCGCTGAGCTGGTCATCAAGCCAGCGCATCTCCTGCGAATCGCTGCTGGCGCCGATACGCTCTTTGCCCTCCGGCGTCAGGCGATGCAGCAGGGTATAGTTCCCGGTGGCATGCTGGGTATACCAGTTGCGGCTGACTTGCCAGGTGCGGTTATTCATCAGCAGATCGAGGGAATCTTTCCCGGCCCGGACCACGACCGCATAGTTCATATGGTTGCCGCTGTTCAACTCGCCGATCCAGGGATAGCCCTCTCTTTCAAGGTCGGCGAGCGTGGCGTGGCCCTGTTTACAGGCCAGATTGACGCGGCCAGCGCTTTCGCAGCGATTCTCATCCGTGGATGCGTCATACCCCCAGACGGTATAGAGCTGGTGCAGGGCATCCGGCTGATTCACCACTTCATTATTAATATCAGGCAGCGCCGGCGCGACCGGGGCAGGGGTATGCAGAGTCCAGCGTGCAGGCACCGACAGCTGAAGCGGGAGCTTCGCGTGAATGGCGGCGGTAAAATGCCAGCCGCAGGCGGCGAACAGCACGGAGGCAAACAGCCCCACCATTGCGTTACGCCGGGTATTGCGCTGGCGCGGCAGCAATTCCCCCGCGGCCAGGCGCAGGTGGCGTGCACCCACCTGCGGCGCGCGCTCTGTCCAGCTGGCGAGCAACGCCAACTGCGCCAGGGCGTTCAGTTTGCCAACGGATCCTTTGGTCAGGGCGTGCATACGGCGGATCCGGGCGGGAACAAAAGGCGAGGTCTCAGCCCCATGATGCGTCACTTGGGCCTGCACATAGCCAATGAATTCGCGGCAGGTGAGAGGACGCAGCGTATGACAGGTATGCAGACGCGATCCCTGAGCTGACGACTGGCGCGCCCGCATCTCTTGCTCGGGCATACCGGTAATGACAATGCTCAGTGGGAAGGCTCTCTCCTGGGCACGGGTCAGCAACATGCCCAGAACCTCCCAGCCGCCTTCACGCAGGGCCTGTACGGCGCTGATGGCCAGCACCATGCCTTTTTTGCCGCAGGCGGGGAAGGTGTCGAGCCAGAGGCTCAGAATGGCATCGATAGCCTGCAGGCGATTTTTGTCCTCTTTTGCCTTCGGGTTTAGCTTATAGAGAAGCGCACTGGCGTTCAGCTTTGGAAACGCGTCGAGGGTCACCATCGCTATCTTCTGCACCTGCAGCTCGGCAATAAAGGCGCCGAGCAGCGCATCGTCGTCAGAAAAGAGTCCCACCACGCCGGGCGCGCAGCTTTTCTCATCCAGCAAACCAAACACATCCTGGTGATAGGGCACCAGGAACTCACCTGGCGCGCGGGTCACCGTCCGGAATGGCTGGCCCGTGAATTTGAAATGACTCAGATACATAACGACTCACCGAATAATGGCATTAATAAGGAATAGCGGCTGAAAATAAGGCAGGGGGCGGACGTAAGCAAAATATTCAGCGGAGAAAAATAACCACGCTTTGTCGCTAACATCTGGCTATTTTCGGGTCAACAGATTTCTCAATTAAAGTTAATAGCGAACCCGGTGGAGGTACGCGCAAGCGATATTTACTATTGCCGCCATTGGTACAGCGGCATGCTGTTATTTTTCTGCATATTAAAAGGCCCGTTAAAAATGAGGATGCAGCGTTTTTCCGGACTATTCACCCCCGTCATCATGTTTATGGTGCTGCTATTTAGCGGGCATCAGGGTTATGTCGTGCTTAAAAACTACAAAAAGGCCAGCGATAACATGAGTGAAGCGGAACAAACGCCCGTCTCTTCTCCGGTCCAGCGTAGCGTATTTACCCTCTTTCAGCCGGCCGTGCAGCAACGGGCTGAGCAGGCGATCGTCAAACAACCCTTGAACGTGGAAGTGGAAGGCATCATCAGTAGCGATGAGTCCTGGCTGTCGTTTGCCATGGTGAAAACCCCTTCCGGCGTCCAGAGTTATCGGGAGGGGGAGAGCCTGGTGGGGGTTAACGACGCGTGGATTGAAGAGATCAATACCGACAACATAGTCGTGAGTTATCAGGGGGTTGAGCAGAAGCTGGCTCTCAAGCGCCCCGACTACTTTAAAGGGGAGACAGGCACGAAGCCGCTGCCTCGTCCGGCTACCGATGCCGGGCTGGAGAATATCCATCTGAACGATGTTCTGGTTCTGAAACCCTATATCGACCACGGCCAACTCGAAGGCTATCAAATAAAGCCCAGAAATGCCTCCAGCTGGTTCCACGACGTGGGGCTGCAAAAAGGGGATGTGGTCGTAAAAATCAATTCCGTTGATATGACGAAAGAAGAACAGGCGAAAAATATGCTCGCCAGCTGGTCGAAATTAAGAGAGGCCAACGTGGTGGTTAAACGTCACGCTCACCTCGAAAATATTCGGGTTAATGTTGTAAACAATTAACAAGTGTAAAGAGATGAAGAAATTTCCCTGGGCGTGTATTGCATTGACCGTCGCGTCACTCTATTCCGGTTCGTTGCTGGCTGCTAATTTTAGTGCCAGTTTTAAAAATACCGATATTCGCGAATTTATCGATACGGTCAGCCGTAATCTGAATAAAACGATTCTGGTCGATCCGTCCGTGCAGGGTACGGTGTCAGTTCGCACCTATAACGTGCTGACGGAAGACGAATATTACCAGTTCTTCCTGAGCGTGCTGGATCTCTACGGTCTGTCGGTGATTCCCATGGATAACGGGATGGTGAAAGTGGTGCGTTCAAACGTTGCCCGTACCGCAGGTGCGCCGCTGGCGGACAGCAAAAACCCCGGCAAGGGGGATGAGATCATCACCCGCGTTGTGCGCATGGAGAATGTCCCGGTTCGCGAACTGGCGCCGCTGTTGCGCCAGCTGAACGATGCCACCGGCGTCGGCAACGTGGTGCATTTCGAACCCTCTAACGTGCTGCTGCTGACCGGAAGAGCCTCGGTGGTCAATCGGCTGGTGGACCTGGTGCAGCGCGTGGATAAAGAGGGCGTGCAGCGCCGCGAAATTGTGCCGCTGCGGTATGCCTCTGCCAGGGAGCTATCGGATATGTTGAACAACCTCAATAACGAAGAGCAAAAAGGGCAGAACGCGCCGCAGCTCGCCACCAAAGTGGTGGCCGATGATGAGACCAACAGTCTGGTGATCAGCGGGTCGGAAGATGCGCGAGCGCGTACCCGTGCGCTGGTGGGGCAGCTGGATCGTGAGCAGAATAACGAGGGCAACACCCGCGTCTTCTATCTGAAATATGCCAACGCCGCGAAGGTGGTGCCAGTGTTGACCGGCATTGGCGAGCAGCTGAAAGACAAAGCCAGTACGGCGAAAGTGAAAACCACCAGCAACGCTAACGAGCTGAATATCACCGCTGACGAAGCGACGAATTCGCTGGTGATCACCGCCCAGCCTAACGTTATGAATTCTCTTGAGAAGGTCATCGATAAGCTCGATATCCGCCGACCGCAGGTGCTGGTGGAGGCCATAATTGCCGAAGTTCAGGACGGAAACGGTCTGGATCTCGGCGTGCAATGGACCGGCAAGCATGGTGGCGTACAGTTTGGTTCGACCGGGCTGCCTATCAGCCAGATCAAGAACGGCACGATGAAGGGGGCCTCCTTCACCGGGCTGGCGACCGGCTTCTTTAACGGTGATTTCGGCGCCCTGATGACGGCTCTCTCCACCGGCTCCAAAAACGACATCCTCTCCACGCCGAGCGTGGTGACGCTGGATAACAAAGAGGCCTCATTCAATGTGGGTCAGGATGTGCCGGTACTGGCCGGTTCCCAGACCACCAGCGGCGATAACGTCTTTAACTCCGTCGAGCGTAAAACGGTGGGCACCAAGCTGAAAATCGTGCCGCAGATTAACGATGGCGACATGATCCATCTGAAGATTGAGCAGGAAGTCTCCAGCGTAGATGCCAACTCCACCGAAGACGCCAGCCTTGGCCCCACCTTCAACACCCGAACCATCAATAACGAAGTGATGGTGCACAGTGGGCAGACGGTGGTACTCGGCGGCCTGATGGAGAACGTCACCAAAGAGACCGTCTCAAAGGTGCCGCTGCTGGGGGATATTCCGCTGGTGGGCCAGCTGTTCCGCTACACCTCGGAAGATACGTCGAAGCGCAATCTGATGGTGTTTATCCATACCACCGTGCTGCGCGACGACGATAACTACAGCGCCGCATCGAAGGAGAAATACGACCAGATCCGCGCGCGTCAGCAGCAGCGGATGGAAGAGAAAAAGCTGGGGATCGTCTCTAACGTGGATAATCCGGTGATGCCAGCGTACCCGTCTGCGTCTGCCGCAAGCGCCGCCCCAGGCAGCACGCACGCCGCCACGTCACATAACCCCTTTAAAGAGTGAGGGGCAACGTGAACGAATTGACCCAATTTCTCTGCAGCAGCAGCTACGCAAAAGAGAACGGCGTGCTCTATTACCAGGATGAGGTGTATATCCGTGACGATGCCCCAGCCTTTGCGCTGCTGGAGATGCGCCGGGTACTCGGGCGCGCTTACGATCCCGCCATCCTGACGGCTGAGGCCTTTGAAGAGCTGCTGGCCAAAATCTGGCAGCAGAGCAGCGGCGTCTCGCAACAGTTGGTTGACGATATGGACGCTGACATCGATCTGATGGCCTTAACCGAGGAGATCCCCGACAACGAGGATCTGCTGGATAACGACGAAAACTCGCCGGTGATCCGCCTGATCAACGCCATTCTCGGCGAGGCGGTGAAAGAGGGCGCCTCGGATATTCATATCGAAACTTTTGAACGTACGCTGAGCATCCGCTTTCGCGTGGACGGCGCGCTGCGACCGGTGTTGCAACCGGCGCGCAAGCTTGCGCCCCTGCTGGTGTCGCGTATTAAAGTCATGTCTAAACTGGATATTGCGGAGAAACGCCTGCCGCAGGATGGCCGTATCTCCCTGCGTATTGGCCGTAAGGCGATTGACGTGCGTGTCTCGACCATTCCGTCACAGTACGGCGAGCGCGTGGTGATGCGCTTGCTGGATAAAAGCAACCTGAAGCCGGATATCAACAAGCTCGGGCTGATTGATGAGGAGCTGGAAAAGTTAAAGGGGCTGATTGACCGCCCGCACGGCATTATCCTGGTCACCGGGCCGACAGGCTCCGGGAAAAGCACCACCCTGTACGCCATCCTGTCGGCGCTGAACGGCCATGAACGCAATATTCTGACCGTCGAAGATCCGATCGAATATGAGCTGGAAGGGGTAGGGCAGACGCAGGTGAACCCGCGCGTGGAGATGACCTTTGCCCGCGGCCTGCGAGCGATCCTGCGTCAGGACCCGGACGTGGTGATGATCGGGGAAATTCGCGACGGCGAAACCGCGCAAATTGCGGTACAGGCCTCCCTCACCGGTCACCTGGTAATGTCGACGCTGCATACCAACAGCGCGGCAGGCGCCATTACGCGTCTGCGTGATATGGGGCTGGAATCCTTTTTGATTGGCTCATCGTTGCTCGGGGTCATTGCCCAGCGTCTGGTGCGGCGGCTCTGTACCCACTGCCGAATCACCAGCCCGCTGGATGCCAATGAAAAGGCGCTGTTCAGCTTTATGGCGACGCCGCCCAGGGAAATTTATCGCGCGGTAGGCTGTGAACATTGCCGCCAGAGCGGCTATCAGGGGCGGGCAGGGATCCATGAATTCCTGGTGGTGGACACCGCCATGCGCCGGGCTATCCACGAAGATAAAGATGAAATGTCCCTCGAAACCCAGCTGTTTAAGGAGGCGTATAGCCTGCGTGAAAACGGCTTGCTGAAAGTGATAAGCGGCATTACCTCACTGGAAGAGGTCATGCGCGTCACCGCCGAACGCGGAGGGGACGAATAATGGCTTTCTACGCCTGGACGGCGACCAACGCGGCGGGCAAAACCCAGCGCGGCACGATGCAGGCCGAGGGGCAAAAGCAGGTTCGCCAGTGCCTGCGGGAACAAAAGTTGCTGCCCGTGAGCATCAGCGAAACGCATCAGACCGCCGCCAGTGGGAAAGCAAAGACCGGGGCAAAACTCTCTACGCCGGTGCTGTCGATGTTTACCCGCCAGCTCTCTACGCTGGTCAACGCCGCGCTGCCGCTGGAGAGTGCGCTGAAGGCCATTTCGAAACAGACGGAAGATAAAAAGCTGGCGTCGATGGTGGTAGAGATCCGCGAGAAGGTGGTGGAGGGGCATACCCTCTTCGACGCCTTTAGCCAGTTTCCGCGCACCTTCGACAAGCTCTACTGCACCCTGGTGATGGCCGGTGAAAAGACGGGCCACCTGGGGGATGTGCTGGAAAAACTGGCGGAGTATAACGAGCAGCGCCAGAAGATGAAGAGCAAGCTGACGCAGGCGATGGTCTACCCCATCACCCTGACGGTGGTGGCTGTCGCGGTAATCAGCATTCTGCTGGTAGCGGTGGTGCCGCAGGTGATTGAACAGTTTACCCATATGAAGCAGCAACTGCCGCTTACGACCCGTACGTTGATTGCCGTCAGCGATTTTCTGCAGGCCTGGGGAATCTACATAGCAGGCGCGCTCGGCGGGGGGATAATCGGCTTTAAGAGCTGGGTTCGCAACAGTAAAAATCGCTTTCGCTACCACAGCTGGCTGGTAAACCGCTCGCCGATTAAAAAGCTGGTGTGCGCCATCAACAGCGCCCGCTATATCCGCACGCTGAGTATCCTGCAGGCCAGTAGCGTGCCGCTGCTGGAGGGGATGTACATTGCGATGGACGGTATCGAAAACCTCTACGCGCGCCGGGTGCTTGAGCAGGCGGCCGATACCGTACGGCAGGGGGCAACCCTCTATGCCGCCCTGGAACAGGCGAAATTATTTCCGCCCACCATGCTTTATATGATCGCCTCCGGCGAAGAGAGCGGGGAATTAGGCAACTTAATGGATCGCGCAGCAGAAAATCAGGAGTCGGCCTTACAGCACCGAATTACCTTAACGCTGTCGGTATTTGAACCGGCGCTGGTGGTGAGTATGGCGACCATTGTTTTATTCATTGTGCTGTCAATATTACAACCGCTTCTGCAACTTAATAACATGGTAGGTTAATAAATGGCTATGAAACGTAAAAACCTGGCTCGCCAGGCGGGCTTCACGTTGCTCGAATTAATGGTGGTAATTGTTATTCTCGGCGTACTGGCGAGTATGGTGGTGCCCAATTTAATGGGGAATAAAGAAAAAGCCGACGCGCAAAAGGCAACCAGTGATATTGTCGCCCTCGAAGGCTCGCTGGATATGTATAAGCTGGATAACCACCGCTACCCCACCACAGAACAGGGGTTGCAGGCGCTGGTTACCAAACCTGAAATTGCGCCAATTCCAAACGGTTACCGCGCGGGGGGCTATATCCGCCGCCTGCCGCAGGATCCCTGGGGCAGTGATTATCTGATGGTAAGCCCAGGGGAACACGGCGCGATCGATCTCTTTTCGGCAGGACCGGATGGCGAAGCGAATACCGCCGATGACATCACCAATTGGTCTCTCGATAAAAAAGAGAAATAATGAAAAACCAACGCGGCTTTACGTTGCTGGAAATTATTCTGGCGCTGGTGATATTCGCCAGCTGCGCCATGATGGTGGTATCAACAATACCGTCACGCAGCGGCGCGGATATATTTGGCCAGCAATTAAAAGCCGTTGTTGATTATGGATCGGATCGCGCAGTGATGGACGGAAATATCGTTGGGTTAGTTATTACCGCCGAGAAATATCAGCTGGTCACGCTCGAAGATAAAAATGGCGAACGCCTGTGGGCGCCCTTATCCGCGGGCCGTATTACGACTCAGGGCGAGTTTCCGCCAGCGATGCACGTCTCGCTCTCCCCCCAGCGGCTGGCCGCCACCACGGACGCCGAGCCGCAGATTGTTTTTCTGCCGGACGGTGAAATCAGCCGCTTCACGCTGGCGCTGCAAAGCGAAGATAAAACGCACGCGTTCCGGGTGGTATCGCAGGGCGCTGCCCCGGTATCGGTTGAAAACGATGAGTAACGGTACAGCAAAGCAGCAGGGGATGACGCTGCTGGAGGTGATGGTCGCGCTGGTGATCTTCTCCACGGCCGCGCTGGCGCTGATGAACTCTGTCACCCTGAACGTGCGCTTTACCCATGGCCTGGCCGATACGCTGCAGGCCAGTTGGGTGGCGGAAAACCAGCTGGCGGAAGCGCAGCTGGAGAAAACCGCGTTTCCTGACGCCGAAGCGCAGGGCAGCGAGATCATGGGGGGCCGCAGCTGGACCTGGCGCAAACAGCGGGTCAAAACGGCGAAAGAGGGCTGGGCCAGTGACATTCGCGTATATGCGGAGGGCGACGAAAGCCAGCCGGTGATTGCCCTGCACATCATTCCTCCAGGAGAGCTGAAGTGAAACCTATGCAGCGCCAGCGCGGCTTTACGCTGCTGGAGATCATGATTGCGCTAACGATCTTTGCGGTGATCAGCACGCTCGTCTGGCAGATTCTGGACGGGGCGATGCGTACCAGCTCGGCCACCGATGCCAGCGCGGCAAAACTGAACCAGCTACAGCGTGCCTGGAGCCTGCTGGAGCGCGACTTCTTTCAGCTGCAGGCGCGCGCGCCGCGTAATGAACCGGGGCGCTTTCGGGAAGAAGAAAATGCCCTTGAGCTGACCACCCTGAGCGGCGTGAGCGGCTCGGTACAGCTGGAGCGCGTGCGCTGGCGGCTGGAAGAGGGGCGGCTGTATCGCGATGTCTGGCCGGCGATCGACAGCCCGGCCGGCGTCGAACCGGACGAGGTGCCCATTGTCAGCGACGTGAAATCCCTGCAGTGGCGCTTTTATCGCGACGGATGGTTAAAAAGCTGGAGCGACAGCGATCATCAGCCCGACGGCGTGGAGTTGACGCTGACCATGAACAATGGCGAAAGCTGGCGCTGGGTTTTCACTACCCCGAGCGACCGGCCGGAAGTGGCAGAGGCGCCGAAACAGCAAGAGCAGCCAGCGCCAGGATCGTTAACCCCGCCGCCTCCGGAGGCGACGCCCTCTCCTGACAAGGGAGCACAGCCATGAGGCAATTAGCGAAGCAGCGAGGCGTGGCCCTGTTGGTGGTCTTGATCCTGCTGGTGATGATGTCGGCGCTGGCGGCAAAAATGAGCCAGCAGTTTTGCCGCAACCTGCAAAAAACGCACTATCAGGTGAGTCAGCAGCAGCTGCGCTGGGCGATGCAGGCCCAGGAGAAAGAGGTGAAAACACGCCTGCAGGTGGATGCGAGCGGCGAAAGTAAACCGCTTGATCCCGGGGGGGAGTGGCACCAGCCGCTCCAGACGCGGGGGGAAGATTACACGGTCACCGGGCAGGTTGAGGACGCGCAGGACTGCTTTAACGTCAACAACCTGCTCGCAGACGCGCCGACGGCGGGGCAACCGGCGGGGGCACTGCCAGAAAAATCCCGGGCTGAGCAGAGCATGGAACAACTGCTAACTGACGGCGGCATCGGCCAGCACCAGGCGGAAGAGATTTACACCCAACTGATGGATTATCTCGATGGGGACAGCACCACCGTCAAAGGGGGGGCGGAGATCGATGCCTGGGCGGGCCTACAACCGGCCCGCCAGCCAGCGAACCAGATGATGACCAACATTGCAGAGATCAAACTTTTACCGGCATTCCCTGCCGCCGCCTGGCCAAAGGTGAGCAAGCTGCTTTGCGCATTGCCGGACAGCGCCAGCAAGGTGGATGTGAATACGCTTCGGCCCGATCGGGCCGCGGTTCTGGCCGCACTGTTTCCCGGCAAGTTAACCGCCGATGACGCCGCGCGGGTGATCGCTGCCCGTCCCGAGGCGGGGTGGGAAAGTGGTGAAGCCTTCAGCCAGGCGCTGGAGCAACTTTTCCCGCAGTTAAAAGACGATCTGCCGCAGGTTGCCCAGCAGATCGCCGTAAATAGCCGCTATTTTCGCGTGAATTATACCGGCAATACCGACGCCCTGACGCTCAGAGTGGTGAGCCAGCTTCAGGTTAACCCTGAAGCGGGCGAGATTGTGACATGGCAGCGTCGTTACCGAATGATTGAATAACCAAAGTTGAACGTTATGAAACAGGTGCTTTTTATTCGTCCCGACCGGGATGAGGGCGGAAAAACAGGGTGGTGCGAATCCGGAAGCCAGCAGGTGGAGATGCTGGATGGTCCGGAGGCGCTGAACACGCTGGCGGATCATCCTCTCGCCGGGCGCGTTTGCGTGTTGTTGTCTGCCAGCGAGTTTATTTTCCGCCACTTTACACTGCCGAAAAAAATCGGTGCCAACGCCTCCGCCCCTTTCTCCTGGATGGCCGAGGAGACCTTGATCGGCGACGTGGACAACCTTCACTGGACGGTGCTCGGGAAAAAGGGGCGCGAGGTGGATGCAGTGGCCATCGATGCGTCGCGGCTACGCCAGTGGCTGGCGCCGTTGTACGCGGCGGGGCTTACCCCCGTTCAGGTCTTGCCGGATGCCTGGCTGCTGCCGGCCACGCCGGGAGGCAGTACGGTGGCGGTACTGGAGGGCGAATACTGGGTCCGTTTCCTCTCAGGCGAGGCGTCGGTACTGGACGCAGCCTTGCTACCGCTGGTCTTACAGCGCGCGGGAGAGAGCGTGCTGCACAGTTATGGCGCGCTGCCTGCAGGGCTGACGGCGCAAGGATCCCTGCCCTGGCAACACCCTCTGGTGCTAATCCAGCCCCAGTGGCAACGCTGTCGGGTTAATTTGCTCCACGGAGCGTTTAGTCCGAAACCGCGTCACCTGGCCGCCAAAAAAGGGATGAGAACAGCGATGATCGCGGCGGGGTTGTTGTCCCTGACGCTTCTGTTAGGGCCGCGTGCCGCGCTGGCGTGGAAGCTGGTACAGCAGGAGAACCAGGTGCAGGAAGATATTGTGCAGCTCTATCAGCACTACTTCCCCAGCCTGCGCCATCAGACCAACATTAAATACCATTTTGGTCAGAATCTTAAAAAGCAGAGCCGGGGCTTCTTCCTCCAGCTCGACGACCTTGAAGCCGTTAAAAAGGCGGTGCCTGCGATGGGCATTGATGTGCTGGAGTACGACGCCACTCACGACACCCTGACCCTGAGCGGCAGTGCGCAATCGCCCGAGGCGCTGCAGGCCTTTGTGAACCAGGCAAGTACGAAATTTGATTTTACGCTGCAGCCTGTTTCAAGGGAGGCGCCCTATACCGCCATGTTCACCGGAAAATATAAATGAAAGAACGCATCGCGCAACTGACATGCAAATATCAAAATTATAGCGCCAGAGAGAAAGCGATAATAAAACTGTGTGGCGCGGCGCTGTGCTGTGCCGCTGTTTATTATATGGCAATGGTTCCCCTGGATAATATTATTCAAACCGCGCAGTTAAAACTCGACAGACAAAAGGAGACATTAAACTGGATGCGTAACGAAATCGATATTAATCATCTTCAGGTCCAGCAAATTAAAACGGACAATCCCCGCAGCGTGGTTGAAAACAGCGCCCACGAAATCGAGTTACCCCTCAGTAATATACGTCAGGAGGGGCAGACCCTCTCTTTTGTGGTCGAGCGGGTCAACATTTATGTGCTGAAAAACTGGCTGCGGGAGATCAATATCACCTCTGGCGTGCGGCTGGAGAAAATGAACCTTACTCCGGTCGATCACCTGAGCGATGTGAAGGCTGAAATTCAGTTAACCTGGCGAAAAGCCGCGTGAATGGGCTCGCGCTTATACGCCAGAGTTATCCTCTGGCGTTCTGCGGGATGAGCGCGGTGCTGGGGGCGATTGTAGGCAGTTTTCTCGGGGTGGTTGCAGAGCGTGTTCCGCCGATGGTGATGGAGGAAGGACACGATAAAAATTTGCTCTTTCCGGCATCGCACTGCCCGGTATGTCAGCATTCACTTCGTCCGTGGGAGAACGTTCCGCTTATTAGCTGGCTGGCGCTGCGCGGGCGCTGTAGCCAGTGCTAGGCCGCCATCCCCCTGCGCTTGTTTCTGCTGGAACTGCTTTGCGCCCTCTTTTATGGCTTCACCGCCGGGTGGGGGGCCGATCTCCTCTCCCTGGCATCTCTCTGGCTGCTGATGGCGTTTCTGCTGCCGTTAGCATTGATAGACGCTGAGCATCAGCTGCTGCCCGACTGCCTGACGCAGCCGCTACTGTGGGCCGGGTTAGTATGCCACGCTCTCGATCATCAGTTGCCCCTGTCGGACGCGCTCTATGGCGCGGTGGCGGGTTATCTGTCGCTCTGGCTGCTGTACTGGGCATTTCGCCTGGCGACCGGGCGTGAAGGGCTGGGCTACGGCGATTTTAAATTACTGGCGGCCCTGGGCGCCTGGTGTGGCTGGCAAGCCTTGCCCGCTATTGTGCTGGTGGCGGCGTTGTTGGGTATCAGCGGATATTTCATTTTTAACCGCCAAACGCATTCCGCCATTGCGTTTGGCCCGGCGTTAGCTTTGGCCGGGATCGCGATCTATCTCGCGCAATTCTTTCTTTAAAAGAAGCAAGTTTTTTTGGTGATTTTTTCGATGAAGGAAAGAAAGGAGATAATTTACCTTCGGCGTATGATCAAAAGATATCAATCTAACAGGAGCTTGGGTTGTCTCTTTTATTTGGAGGACGTGCAACACAGTTAATTTCGCGTAACGGGTTTTCTGTTTTATTACACACATTGCAATGAATGCTTTCAGCCCGATGGAAAGTATGGGCTGTCCCTATCTGAAAAATAAGTTGATCAGGAAATAACAATGAAGTTTATTAAGCCAAAATATCTGGCCCTTTTTGTTGCGGCAGCAACCAGTTCGGCATTTGCCGCGCTGCCGGGTACGCCTTCAATTACCACCGGCAATGACAAATTTGCCCTGGTGCAAGTAGACCAGACGGCCCAGGATTACAATAACCTTATTAAAGTTCACAAAGATGGCGTTGACGTTAAAGTCGAATGGACCGTCTGGAGCGGCGATGCCCCTACCTCGGCCAAAGTGCTGCTCGATGGCCAGACGGTCTGGACAGGCGCGGGTAGCACCGCAGGTAACGCGACCTTCAAGGTCAAAAAAGGCGGACGCTATCAGGAGCAGGTGCAACTCTGTAGCGATAGCGGGTGTTCAACCAGCGCCAGCAAGCTGATTATCGTGGCCGATACCGACGGAAGTCATCTCCTGCCAATGAACACGCCGCTGCTGGAAAATAATAAAACGTTCACGCAGCACACCGACAAGGTGGTGGGCGCCTATTTCCCGGAATGGGGCGTGTATGACCGTAACTTTACCGCCGATAAAATCCCGGTGGCTAACATCAACCATCTCCTGTACGGCTTTATTCCTATCTGTGGCGGTGACGGCATCAACGACAGCGCCAAAGCGTCAGGGGCGCTGGAAGCGCTGAAACGCGCCTGTCAGGGACGCCCGGATTATACCGTGGCTATCCATGACCCCTGGGCGGCGCTGCAGAAGCCGCAGCAGGGCGTAACCGGCTGGGACGAGCCTTACAAAGGTAACTACAGTCAGCTGATGGCGATGAAAAAGGCGCATCCGGATCTGAAGATCCTGCCTTCCGTAGGCGGCTGGACGCTGTCCGATCCGTTCTTCCAGATGAACAACCCGGAACTGCGCGCCCGCTTCGTCTCCTCGGTTAAAGAGTTCCTGCAAACCTGGAAAGTGTTCGACGGCGTCGATATCGACTGGGAATTCCCGGGCGGCGGCGGCGAGAACCCAGGGCTGGGTAACCCACAGACTGATAAAGCCACCTACACCGCGCTGATGCACGATCTGCGTCAGATGCTGAACGAGCTGTCCGCTGAAACGGGCCGGACTTACGAGCTGACCACCGCGATCGGTGCGGGCGGCGATAAGATTGAAGACGTGGACTACAACACTGCGCAGCAGTATATCGACCACATCTTCCTGATGAGCTACGACTACTACGGCGGCTGGAGCAATACTGAACTGGGCCATCAGACGGCACTGTATGGTGCCTCCTGGAAGCCAGACACCAACTACACCACCGATAACGCGGTCAATGCGATGTTGGCTCAGGGCGTACAGCCAGGCAAAATCGTGGTCGGCGCGGCGATGTACGGTCGCGGCTGGAAAGGGGTGCACGGTTACACCGGCGATAACCCGTTCACCGGCACGGCAACAGGCCCTATTGCAGGCTCCTGGGAAGCGGGGATTATCGATTACCGCGACATCGTCAAGAATATGCTGGGCAAACCCGGCTGGGAATATAAGTACGACGCCGCGGCCGAGGCACCGTATCTGTTTAACCGCTCCACCGGCGAGCTGGTGAGCTACGACGATGCGCGCTCCGTCAAAGCGAAAGGCAACTACGTGCTGAATAAAAACCTCGGCGGGCTGTTCGCATGGTCCATCGAGTCTGATAACGGCGATATCCTGAATGCCATGAACGAAAGCCTGGTAAGCGGCGGCTCTGCGCCGGTGGATCCGGTGGTGACTAACCATGCGCCGGTAGCGTCAGCGACAGATATGAACGTGACGGGCCCGGCCTCCGTAACCCTGGACGGTTCTGCCTCTTCCGATCCGGATGGCGATGCGCTGACCTGGAAATGGACCCAGGTGTCCGGTACGGCGGTGACTCTGGCCAACAGCACTCAGGCGATTGCTAACTTCAATCTTCCGGCTGTCGCCAGCGATCAGACTTTCGTCTTCCGCCTGACCGTGACCGACGCCAAAGGGCTGAGCAACGCGATTGATGTGCAGGTGGTGAATAAAGCGCCTAAAGCCAACCAGGCGCCGATCGTCAATGCGATGGATCCGGTAACGGTTGAGGCGGGTGAAGCTGTCTCCCTGCATGCTCAGGCGACGGACCCGGATGGCGATGCGCTGACTTACAGCTGGAGCGTACCGGCAGATATGAATGCGACCGGAACAGATACCGCTAACGTGCGTATCACCGCCCCGGAAGTGAGCAATGCCTCGACCTATACCCTGAGCGTGATCGTTTCTGACGGGAAAACCAGCGTGCAGTCTAACGTCCCGGTGACGGTCAACCCGAAAGCGGCGCCAGCGCCAGCGGACGAAGAGACCACGCCATCTGACGAAGGAACCACACCGGCAGACGAAGGAACGACGCCAGCAGACGAAGGGACAGCGACCGGTAACTGCGACGCCCCCGTTGATGCTAACGCCAGCCAATATGCGGCCTGGGCAGCGAATAAAGTCTATAACGCCGGCGATACCGTCAGCTTCGACAACCTGGTGCGGAAAGCGAAGTACTGGACGCAGGGCAATCAGCCTGGATTCGGCGCACAGGCCTGGGAGCTGGTCAGCCAGGTGAAATTCAACTGGCGCTCTGATGTGGTCTATAACGGCGGCGACACCACCACGTACGAAGGTAATCAATACCGTGCGAAGTGGTGGACCCGCGGTGATAAACCGGGCAACAGCGATGTCTGGGTGAAAACCGGCCCGGCGTCAGATTGCAATTAATCTCTCTGTAGCACGCAACACCCCCCGGATGGGGGGTGTTTTTTTCTATGTCACCCGGCGCACTGCTCTCACCCCAAAGCAGGTACTGATGAAAACGTTACTGCTCATTATGCTCCTCGTCAGCCAGGGCGCTTACGCCAACTGCTGGGACAAAGCCGCACAGGCCTATCACGTCGATCCCTATCTCCTGTACGCCATTGCGCACGTCGAATCCGGGATGAATCCCTGGGCAATTGGCAAAAATGCCGACGGTACCCGGGATGTCGGCCTGATGCAGATCAACAGCATCCACTTTCCGGCGCTGGAGAGTCGGGGAATTAGCGAATACCAACTGATATTAGAGCCCTGCACCTCGATTATGGTCGGGGCCTCTATTTTGTCCGGCATGATTAAGGTGTATGGCAATAATTGGGAGGCGGTCGGGGCCTACAACGCCGGGTTAAAAAAAGAGAATTACCCGCAGCGGATGCTGTATGCCCGGAAAGTCTGGCAAAAATACCAGCAGTTAAAAATGCCTGCCCGCCATAGCTGGGCGCCGCGACCCTTGTTGACGCATCAGCGATGCAGTTTACCGTGATCCCGCAGCCATGCGGCCGTGCGCACAATACCCTCATCCAGCGTCACCACGGGCGCATACCCCAGCTCGCGTTCGGCGCGGCTAATATCCAGCGTAAAATCAAAGTTCAGCTTAGAGACGCCGTAGTGGGTGAGGGCGGGCTCTTTCGACGCTTTATTGCCAAGCCGCTCCATGCTGCGGGCAATGATATCCAGCATCGGGTAGGGCACGGAGCGGATCCGACAGTGAATATTTAGCTCGTCTATCAGCCGCTGTACGATGCTGCGTAAGGAGCGAGGCTCGCCGTTGGTGATGTTATAGGCCCGTCCGGAGGGGAGAGCGTCGGCGCTGCTCTGACTCGCCAGCCACATGGCATGGACGGCATTTTCGTAATAGGTCATATCCACCAGCGCATCGCCGCCACGTGGCAGCAGCACGCTGCCGTAGTGGTGCATCATCTGCGCCAGGCGCGGGATAAAGACCTTATCGTGCGGCCCAAAGAGACTTTGCGGACGCAGTACCGTAAAGCGGGTATGGGGATTTGACTGCGCCAACAGATCGATCACCTCTTCGCTGGCCGCTTTACTGCGGGCAAACTCGCAGGCGTAGCGCTGAGGACGAAAGTCCTCTTTAACATCCCGGTGATGGTGATAATCGAAATAGAGCGACGGCGAAGAGATATGAATGAAGTTACGCACGCCCCAGGCCACGGCCCACTCGCCCAGACGACGCGTGGCGCGCACGTTAGCAAGATCGAAGGCTTCCTGCGTGCCCCACGGAGAGGTAAAGCTGGAGCAGTGCCACAGGGTGTCAATTCCGGCCAGCATCACTTTGGCCTGCGAGGAGACCAGCTCCGTCAGGTCGGCATGGACAAACTCAGCCCCCATCTTCTGCAGCAGTTTACCCATCGCTTCGTTGCGACCGGTGGCCCTGACGCTAATGCCTTTGTTGCGCAGAAACTCGACCGCATTTCGACCTAAGCCGCTGGTGGCGCCGGTAACCAGTACCTTCATATCAATCCACTGTGTTGAAAAGAATTTCGTGCGCATTCTTCCGTGAAATACGCCACGATGCAATGGTAAAGGCGAAAGATTAAGAGTTTTATTTATACCCTTATCCGTCAGGCTGCCTGTGCCCTGGCTTTGTTATTCGGCCCGGTTCCGGGTTTGACCAGGGGCCTGACGCGATGGCATCAGGGCTGAGGTTTTTCCGCCAGGCGGGCAATACGTTTTGCCATGCCGCGAAAAATGAACAGATGCGCCGGAATCATCAACAGCCAGTAGAACAGACCCGGCATGCCGTGCGGGTGCCACCAGGCGCGGACGTCAAGCTCGCGGTGTTCGCCTTTGTCCTTCAGGGTAAAGCACAGCCGCCCCAGCCCGGGGGCCTTCATACCAAAGAGTAAGGCCAGCTGCTTTTCCGGCTCAACGATAATCACTTTCCAATTATCTACCGCGTCGCCCACCTCCAGCATCGCCCGTGCCGGACGGCCCTTCGCCAGCCGGTGGCCCACCAGCAGATCCAGCGCGCCGCGGGTCTGCCAGAGCAGGTTGCCAAAGAAATAGCGCTCTTTGCCGCCAATCTGATTCACAACCGCCCACAGATCGCTAAGGCTGGCGTCAGTTTTCACGGTACAGCCCGCCTGTTTAGGGAAGTAGCCATACTCCGGCCGCCAGCGGGCAAAGGCCTGCGCATCAAAGCCCCAGTCGCTGGAGTTGACCAGTTTCTCTTCTTCTTTCAACGTATTGCGAACCGCATCGTCAAACGGGATTAACGGCTGGGGGATCAACGCCCGCAGCGCAGCGTCGTCGGCCAGCAGATCGTGCTTCAGCCCCTGAATCAAGGCTTTGGCGGTTGTCGGGGGCACGGAGGTGATGACGTTTAAAAACCACACCGAAATCCAGCGGGTCGGGAAGGGGATAGGGATCAGCGGCCGGTGGCGACCGCTCACCCGCATAAAATGTTCAAACTGCTGTTGATAGCTGAGCACCTCTGGCCCGGCGGCCTCCAGAACCCGGTGGCGCTGCGCAGGATGGTTAAGCAGTTCCACCAGATAGTGCAGCAGATTTTCCAGCGCGATGGGCGTGGTACGCGAGCGCACCCAGCGCGGCGGCGTGAGCACCGGCAGGTTATAGACCATATCGCGCATCACTTCGAAGGCGGCAGAGCCCGCCCCAACGATAATCCCCGCCCGCAGTTCGGTAAGGGGAATATTCGCCCCGCGCAGGGTCTCGGCGGTGAGCTGGCGTGCGCGCAGGTGGTCTGACTGCTCCTGCTCCGGCGCCTGTAATGAACTGAGGAAAATAATCTGCCTGACCGGCGTCGCCAGCAGGGCATCGCGCACGTTCATCGCTACCTGACGCTCGTGGGCAATAAAATCGCCCCCTTCGCCCATGCTGTGCACCAGATAATAGAGCGTATCCACTCCTTCCAGCAGCACGGACAACTCTTTCGGCCAGTTGAGATCGACGCTATGGCAGGAGACACCCGGCAGGTTCTGTTTTTGCAGCCGTTCAATGCTGCGTGCCACCGCCAGCACCCGATGCCCCTGCGTACTGAGGGCCGTGACCAGGTGTTGGCCGATATAGCCGCTGGCGCCCAGCACCAGAATTCGTTGTGGCACGCGGGGCTCCTTAGCGCTGTAGGAAGGCCTGCCAGTGGCTTACCACCTCGGCGAGCTGAGCGCGACTGACGTCAAGGTGCATCACCAGACGTACCACGCCGGAGGCGTTGATCAGCACCCCCCGGGCTTTCAGATACTCGCCCAGCGCGGCGGCACGCTCATCACCCACCCGCACAAACAGCATGTTGGTGTCATGACGCATCACATCGGCCCCGATCTCGCGCAGTTGCGCGGCCATCCAGGCGGCGTTATCGTGATCCTCTTTCAGGCGCTGGACGTTATTTTTCAGAGCGTACAAGCCCGCTGCCGCCAGGATCCCTGCCTGACGCATCCCGCCGCCGGTCATCTTGCGCCAGCGGTTGGCCCGTTTGATGTACTGGACATCGCCTACCAGCAGCGAGCCAACGGGGGTGCCGAGACCTTTCGAGAGACAGATGGTGAAGGAGTCGCAGTACTGGGTGATGGCTTTCAGTTCGCAGCCATATTCCACCACCGCGTTGAAGATACGCGCCCCATCCACATGCAGGCCCAGCCCGCGCTCGCGGCTAAATTCCCACGCCGCTTTGAGATACTCGCGCGGCAGCACTTTACCGTTATGGGTATTTTCCAGGCTTAGCAGTTTTGTGCGGGCGAAATGGATGTCGTCGGCTTTGATTTTGGCCGCCACTTTATCCAGCGGCAGGGAGCCGTCGGCGGCAGCGTCGATGGGCTGCGGCTGGATACTGCCCAGTACCGCTGCACCACCGGCTTCGTACAGGTAGTTATGCGCCCCCTGGCCGACAATGTACTCTTCGCCGCGTTCGCAGTGGCTAAGCAGGGCCACCAGGTTGGCCTGGGTGCCCGTAGGCAGGAACAGTGCAGCCTCTTTACCGCTCAGTTCAGCGGCGTAGCGCTGGAGTTCGTTAACGGTGGGGTCATCGCCGTAGACGTCGTCCCCGACCGGGGCGGCCATCATCTCTTCGAGCATGGCGCGCGACGGGCGGGTAACGGTATCACTACGTAAATCAATCATCTCACATCCCTATAGTTAGACAGGCAATGTGAGACATTTTTACCTGAGCCAGTTGGTTTTGGCTAGCTCCATCACCTCGTCGCCGCGACCACTAATAATCGCCCTCAGCATATACAGGCTGAAACCTTTCGCCTGCTCCAGCTTGATTTGCGGCGGGATCGCCAACTCCTCTTTGGCGACGACCACATCCACCAGCACCGGGCCGTCGATAGCGAACGCGCGCGTAAGCGCCTCGTTGACGTCGGAGGCCTTTTCGACGCGGATCCCGGGGATACCGCAGGCTTCGGCGATACGGGCAAAGTTGGTGTCATGCAGTTCGGTGCCGTCGGTCAGATATCCCCCGGCCTTCATCTCCATCGCCACAAAACCCAGCACGCTGTTGTTAAAGACCACAATTTTGACCGGCAGCTTCATCTGTACCACCGACAGGAAATCGCCCATCAGCATGCTAAACCCACCGTCGCCGCACATCGCCACGACCTGACGCTGCGGTTCGGTCGCCTGGGCGCCCAGCGCCTGCGGCATGGCATTTGCCATCGAGCCGTGGTTAAACGAGCCGAGCAGACGACGCTTGCCGTTCATTTTCAGGTAGCGTGCGGCCCAGACGGTGGGCGTGCCCACATCACAGGTGAAAATCGCGTCCTCGGCGGCGAGATCGCTGATCTGCTGCGCCAGATATTGCGGGTGAATGGCTTTGTCGCTCGGCTTCGCCAGATCGTCCAGCCCTTTACGGGCGTCGCGATAGTCGCTTAACGCTTTATCGAGGAACTTACGCTCGGTTTTCTCTTCCAGATGGGGCAGCAGCGCGGCGAGCGTCGCTTTAATATCCCCCACCAGGGCCATATCCACCTTACTGTGGGCACCGATGCTGCCGGGGTTAATATCAATCTGAATGATTTTTGCGTCGGTGGGGTAAAAGGCACGATAAGGGAACTGGGTACCCAGCAGGATCAGCGTGTCGGCATTCATCATCGTGTGGAAGCCGGATGAGAAGCCGATAAGGCCGGTCATCCCCACGTCATAGGGGTTGTCATACTCAACATGCTCTTTCCCGCGCAGGGCATGGACGATGGGCGCTTTTAGCTTTTCCGCAAAGGCCAGCAGTTCATCATGCGCCCCCGCGCAGCCGCTGCCGCACATCAGCGCGATATTGCTGGAGTATCGCAACACCTGCGCCAGCTTTTTCAGCTCTTCTTCTGCCGGGGTGACCACCGGTAACGGGGCAGGATACCAGTGGCTGCTGGCCGTTTCTGGGGCGGGCTTCAGGGCCACGTCGCCCGGCAGCACCACTACCGAAACGCCACGGTTCAGAATCGCTTTGCGCATGGCGATGGCCAGTACCTGCGGGATCTGCTCTGGGGAGGAGACCAGTTCGCAGTAGTGGCTACATTCCCGGAACAGCTCCTGAGGATGAGTCTCCTGGAAATAACCGCTGCCGATTTCGCTTGAGGGGATGTGAGCGGCGATGGCCAGCACCGGTACGTGGTTACGGTGGCAGTCAAACAGACCGTTAATCAGGTGCAGGTTGCCCGGTCCGCAGGAGCCAGCGCACACGGCGAGCTCTCCCGTCAGCTGTGCTTCTGCCCCGGCGGCAAAGGCGGCCACCTCTTCATGGCGGGTGGGCATCCAGTCAATGGTCCCCATGCGGTTAAGGCTATCACTCAAGCCATTGAGGGAGTCGCCGGTGACCCCCCAGATGCGTTTTACCCCTGCCTGTTCCAGCGTTTTTGCAACATATGCCGCCACGGTCTGTTTCATGGTGATCCAACTCCTTTTTGTGATATCGCTTACAAGCTTAGAAGAAAATTACCGCTCTGCCCCCTTGGTATCAGCTGCTATCCATTCGAAACAATTAGACATATTCTGGCTGCAGTTCAGATAAAACAGGAGTAATTTCAAATGGTTAAATCATTGTTAATTGCTGTTAATAAAACGCTAACACACGACGATATGGGCAAGCTGTTGTTACGCCTTGCCGTGGGCGGGTTAATGCTCTTTCACGGCCTGCATAAGCTTTTCGGTGGCGTGGAGGGTATTAGCGGCATGTTGGTCGCTAAAGGTTTACCGGGATTTATCGCTTACGGGGTGTTGGTGGGGGAGGTGGTGGCACCGATCCTGATTATTCTGGGGATCCTGACTCGACCGGCGGCGCTGGTTCTGGCATTTACTATGGTCGTCGCGTGGCTAATGGTGGGAACAGGCAAAACCTTAGCGCTGGATGCGGTAGGGGCCTGGGCCATTGAAAGCCTGGTCTACTTCTTCGTGGGGGCACTGGCGGTAGCGCTGTTGGGAGCGGGTCGTTACGCCCTGGCAAGCCATCCGGCGTGGAAATGAAAGTAAAAACGCCCGGCGATGTCACCGGGCGTTTTTATCAGGCGAGGACTAAATCCCCCTGCGGATGGCAGGAGCAGGCTAGCACGTAGCCGTCGGCGATTTCGGCGTCCGTCAGCGTCATGGTGCTGCTCACCGTATACTCGCCGGACACGACCTTCGTCTTACAGCAGCCGCACACGCCAGCGCGACAGGCCGCGGCCACTGGCACCTTGTTGCTCTCCAGCGCCTCCAGCAGCGTGGTGCCCACGCGGCCAAAGAAGGTTTGCGCAGGTTGCAGCTTAGTGAACTTAAGCCCGCTGGTTGCCGCTTCGGCGACAGGGGTGAAGAACTGCTCTTTAAAGAAGCGGGTCACACCCAGCGCTTTAACCTCTTTTTCCACGATATCCATGTACGGCGCAGGGCCGCAGGTCATCACGGTGCGGGAGGCAATATCCGGCACGCTTTGCAACAATTCCCGGCTCAATCGACCCGAGACAAAACCGTGGGTAGCGTTATTTTCTGCCACCAGCGTGACCGGGTAGTTACGCCACTCCTCGGCAAAAATCACATCCTCTGGCGAGCGGACGCTGAAGATCACCTGCACGTCGGCCTGCGGGCGGTTTTTCGCCAGCCAGCGGCGCATTGACATTACGGGCGTCACGCCGCAGCCGGCGGCCAGCAGCAGGAATTTATCATCGGCCTTATCGTCACAGGTAAACTCGCCCTGCGCGTCTGAAAGCCAGATGTAATCTCCACGTTTTACGTCGCGGGTCAGCCATTCGGAACCTGCCCCTTCATCAATGCGACGGATGGTAAGCGTAATGTACTCGCTCACGCCCGGCGTGGAGGAGAGGGTGTAGGCGCGCAGGGTGTCCGCAGAGTTGCGGACACTGACCAGCGCATACTGACCTGCACGGTACGGATAGTAGTCATGGCACAGCAGTGACAGCGTCCACACATCCGGCGTCTCCTGATGGATGTGATGGACCTGCATCCGCCACGGACATTGTGAGGTTGGCATGGTCATGAATCTCTCCTTACGCGCTCAGCAGCTCTTTCATATCTTCTTCAACGGTGGTCACGGAACGCAGACCAAATTTCTCGTTCAGCACGGCCAGCAGGTCCGGCGTCAGGAAGCCTGGCGCGGTCGGGCCGGTGACGATGTTGGTCACGCCCAGTGAGAGCAGGGTTAGCAGGATAACGATCGCTTTTTGCTCGAACCAGGAGAGCACCAGCGACAGCGGCAGGTCGTTCACGCCGCAGCCCAGTTTCTCCGCGAGGGTGACGGCCAGAATGATGGCTGAGTAGGCGTCGTTACACTGACCGGCATCGACCAGACGCGGCAGGCCTTCGATGTTGCCGAAGTCCAGCTTGTTGAAACGGTATTTCCCGCACGCCAGCGTCAGGATCAGGCAATCATCCGGTACGCTGGTGGCGAAATCGGTGAAGTAGTTTCGCTCGCCGCGCGCGCCGTCGCAGCCGCCAATCAGGAAGATGTGACGCAGTTTTTCACGGCTCACCAGATCGATGAGGGAATCCGCCGCACCCAGCAGGGTTTCGCGGCCAAAGCCTACGGTGATCAGATGTTCGATTTCGCTGTAAGGGAAGCCAGCCATCTGCTGCGCCTGGGCGATAACCGGGCCGAAATCGTCGCCTTCGAGGTGGCTCACGCCCGGCCAGCCGACGATGCTGCGGGTCCAGATGCGGTCATCATACGCGCCCACGGTAGGGTCGATGATGCAGTTAGAGGTCATCACGATGGGGCCAGGGAAGCGGGCAAATTCAACCTGCTGGTTCTGCCAGCCGCTGCCGTAGTTCCCGACCAGGTGTTTGAATTTACGCAGCTCCGGGTAGCCGTGTGCAGGCAGCATTTCGCCGTGGGTATAGACGTTAACGCCGGTGCCTTCGGTTTGCTTCAGCAGGTTGTAGAGGTCTTTCAGGTCATGCCCGGAGATCAGGATACATTTGCCTTCGGTCGCTTTCACGTTGACCTGGGTTGGCGTTGGGTGGCCGTAGGTGCTGGTTTCACCGGCATCCAGAATGCTCATTACCTTGAAGTTCATCTGGCCGATTTCCATTGAGCACTCCAGCAGCGCGTTCATGTCGGAAGGCCAGGTGCCGAGCCATGCCATGATTTTGTGGTACTGGGCATAGATGTCGTTGTCGTACTGGCCGAGAACGTGCGCGTGTTCCATATAGGCCGCCGCACCTTTCAGACCGTACAGGCACAGCAGACGCAGGCCGAGAATGTTCTCGCCAATCGCCGCTTTGTCTTTGTTCGGGGTAAATTCCGCGGCCTGACGCTGCAGGTCGCCCAGGTCGTCGCTCACCAGCTGCAGCTCGGCCATTGGGTTATCCACGCGCGCGCTGGCGTCGGCGTTCAGGCACTGCGCCTTCAGCGCTTCACGCAAGGCAATGGCTTCGCGGGCATAGCCGACGATGCGAGGAGAATCAAAGTTAACGTTGGTCAGCGTGGAGAAAAAGGCGCGTGGCGCGAAGCTGTCGACGTAGTGGTCGATAATACCGTATTCGCGGGCTTTGAATGCCCATGCGGAAAGCCCTTGCAGGGAAGCGATCAGCAGATCCTGCAGGTCTGACGTCTCGGCGGTTTTGCCGCACATGCCCTGCGCGTAAGAGCAGCCATTGCCTGCCGGGGTACGGATGGTTTGTTCACATTGCACACAAAACATAATCACACCTGTTAAAGTTATATTTGATATACATGTTTAAGATTATGCTGGTGCCAGATCAGAGAAAAGCGCTTTCTGATACAAAATGGAGGGAGATTGATTTAGCGCAATTTTGGCGGCAGAGACCTACCGCCAGAGGGGTATCAGGCTGAGAAGAAGGCCATCAGAATGGGCACCAGCAGGCTTAGAACAAAGCCGTGAACAATGGCCGCCGGCACCAGCTCCAGGCCTCCAGAGCGTTGCAGGACGGGCAGGGTAAAGTCCATCGACGTGGCGCCGCACAGCCCCAGCGCCGTAGAGCGGCTGCGTCGTACCAGACCCGGAATCAACATAATGGCAATCAGCTCGCGGGCCAGATCGTTAAAGAAGGCGGCGCTGCCGATGACCGGGCCGAAAGATTCGGTCAACAGAATGCCGGAGAGGGAGTACCAGCCGAAGCCGGACGCCATCGCCAGTGCGGTGTTGAGCGGCAGGTCGAGGATAAAGGCATTAATGACCCCCGCCAGTAACGAGCTGCCGACCACCACGACCGCCACGATCATGCCACGACGGTTCAGGACAATCTGTTTCAGGGTCATGCCGCTATTTCTCAGCTGAATACCGACCAGGAATAGCAGGAAGATAAGGGTATATTCACTGGCTTCGGTCGCGTGATGTAATACCGCCCATCCGGTGAGCCCAAGCAGAAAGCCGAGCACCACCACTCCGCATAATTTTAATGACTCCAGCGCCATCGCTATACGCGAGGGTAATTTTTCCTGCTGATGATGGTTTTTCCACGGAATAGTGCGCTCCAGCCATAACAGGGCGGCAATATTGCACAGCAAAATAACCACAACGGTGATGGAGGAGTAATAGAGTATCGCCAGTAAATTGGTCGCCAGGTTATCCAGAAAGGCGAGGCTGATGCCCATAAAAAAAAGAATGACGTAAACTATCCAGCTCAACAGGCGATTAATTAGCTTTAATGCAGCTGCGTGTCGGAGGGGGATAAAGTAGCCTGCTATCAGTGGTAGCAGAATGATTAATAATCCTGAAAACATGAACAACACAATCCTTATTGAGTAGCTGAATAGCGCCGATGACACTACCGAAATAGAGCTGCTCAGTAAAGGTGCAAATGGAAAACCGGGCAGCGCAGAGCCACCCGGTATTATTTTTAATCGCGTTTTTCCAGCACTGTGCGGTACAGCACGCCACCCAGGATACCACCCACGATCGGCATCACCCAGAACAGCCACAGCTGCTCTAACGCCCAGCCACCCTGGAAGATCGCCACCGCAGTGCTGCGCGCCGGGTTAACGGAGGTGTTGGTCACCGGAATGCTGATCAGGTGAATAAGCGTCAGTGCCAGACCGATGGCAATCGGCGCGAAACCGGCCGGTGCGTGTTTGTCGGTAGCGCCATGAATGACCAACAGGAAGCCGGCGGTGAGCACGATTTCAATCACGATGGCTGACAGCATTGAGAAGCCGCCCGGTGAATGTTCGCCAAAACCGTTCGAGGCAAAACCGCTGGCCGCCGCATCAAAGCCTGCCTTACCGCTGGCAATCACATACAGAATAGCGGCGGCAATAATCCCGCCCACCACCTGGGCCACCACGTAGCCAATAATGTCTTTCGCCGGGAAACGTCCGCCCGCCCACAGGCCCAGCGTCACGGCCGGATTGAAATGGCCGCCGGAAATATGCCCCACGGCGTAGGCCATGGTTAATACCGTCAAGCCGAAGGCCAGCGCAACGCCAGTGAAACCAATCCCTAATTCCGGAAATGCAGCTGCCAGAACAGCACTGCCGCAGCCACCCAATACCAGCCAGAATGTACCAAAACATTCCGCCGCTAATTTTCTGAACATAACCACCTCAATGTAAAAACGAGCTTTTTCCATCGCTCATAATTTATCGTCATAAAATATGACGATGTTTAACGGCGTTATTTTAAAAATGAACCGCATGGTTCACCAGTGAAATAAAACCCACAAATTTGATTCAGGGCAATGCGAGGTTATTCCTTTTTTAATTTTCGGGAGATAACGGGCGACGAATATTAATATCTGGCCTCTTTAAATTTCAAATGAAAGTGCCTTGTCATATTCTTATTTTTATATTTGCTGGCATAACTTTCCTGACAATCTTCGACTGTCGGGCCGGGGTTCCTGGCGCTATACTGCTGATAATTTAAAGGAAAGAGTGTCATTGTCCCGGAGGATCTATGCTGCTTGAACGGGTGGAAATCGTAGGGTTTCGCGGCATTAATCGCCTGTCGCTGATGCTGGAACAAAATAACGTCCTGATCGGGGAAAATGCCTGGGGTAAATCTAGCCTGCTGGACGCGCTCACGCTGCTGTTATCATCGGATGCCGAACTCTATCACTTCGTTCGCGATGACTTCTGGTTCCCACCGGGCGATATTCAGGGGCGGGAACACCATCTGCACATTGTTTTGACCTTCCGGGAAACCGATCCTGGCCGCCACAGGGTACGTCGCTACCAGCCTCTTGCCGGGTGCTGGGTGCCTTGTCAGGATGGTTATCAGCGTATCTTCTACCGTCTGGAGGGCGAACTCGCGGACGATGAGAGCGTACTGACCCTGCGCAGTTTTATCGATGCGGAGGGTAATCCCCTGGAGAGGGACAATATCGACGAGCTGGCGCGTCATCTTATCCGTCTGGTGCCGGTGCTGCGCTTACGGGATGCCCGCTTTATGCGCCGCATCCGCACGGGGTCGGTGCCTGCTATGCCGGAGGTGGAAGTTACCGCCCGTGAG
The DNA here is from genome assembly GCF_017348915.1 of Leclercia pneumoniae. NCBI lineage: Bacteria > Pseudomonadati > Pseudomonadota > Gammaproteobacteria > Enterobacterales > Enterobacteriaceae > Leclercia > Leclercia pneumoniae. The sequence goes on from NZ_CP071383.1 coordinate 1,460,011, forward strand.
CTGGATTACCTGGCGCGCGAGCTGGTGGCGCGTCCGCAAAATCTTAGCGATGGCCAGATCCGTCAGGGTCTCTCTGCTATGGTGCAGTTGCTTGAACACTACTTCTCCGAGCAGGGCTCCTCGCCCGTGCGCAACCGGTTGATGCGCCGACGGTCCCACGATGAGCAGCGAAGCTGGCGTTATCTCGATATCATTAACCGGATGATCGACAAACCCGGCGGACGATCGCATCGGGTGATTCTGTTGGGACTCTTCTCTACCTTGCTGCAGGCAAAAGGGACCGTGCGACTGGACAGGGATGCCCGACCGCTGTTGTTGGTTGAGGATCCGGAAACGCGCCTGCACCCCATCATGCTATCGGTGGCCTGGCACCTGCTGAATTTGCTGCCGTTACAGCGCATCACCACCACCAACTCGGGTGAACTACTGTCACTTACGCCGGTGGAGCAGGTCTGTCGGCTAGTGCGTGAGTCGGGACGCGTCTCGGCATTTCGCCTTGGACCGGGTGGAATGAACGCTGAAGAGAGTCGCCGCATCGCTTTTCATATCCGTTTTAACCGCGCCTCTTCGCTCTTTGCCCGCTGCTGGCTGCTGGTAGAGGGCGAAACCGAAACCTGGGTTATTAACGAGCTGGCCCGTCAGTGCGGGCACCATTTTGATGCTGAGGGCATTAAGGTCATTGAGTTCGCCCAGTCCGGCCTCAAGCCGCTGATTAAATTCGCCCGCCGGATGGGCATTGAGTGGCACGTCCTGGTGGATGGTGACGAGGCGGGGAGAAAATATGCCGCTACCGTCCGTGGGTTACTCAATCACGATCGGGATGAGGAACGCGATCATCTGACCGAACTGCCCGCGATGGATATGGAGCATTTCATGTACCGACAGGGTTTTGCCGATGTCTTCCACCGGGTGGCGATGATCCCCGCCGATGTCCCCATGAACATGCGGCGGGTTATTACTAAGGCGATTCACCGCTCATCCAAACCTGACCTGGCCATTGAGGTCGCGATGGAAGCAGGGCGCCGAGGGGTCGATTCGGTTCCCACGTTACTGCGAAAAATGTTTTCCCGTGTGCTCTGGCTGGCGCGCGGTCGGGCGGATTAACGAAACAGACCGCTCATTTGCGCCGGCACCGCATCCAGTAACTGATATCGGCGGCGATACTCAGCCCGTTTTTTACTGGCGATGTCAGCCTCGCTTTTACGGGGGATGACGCAGGGAATGTGATAATAGCCGCTGGCATCACACTCGCCAGCCACAGAGGCCCAGAAGGCGCTGTAGTCGGCGTGAATTTTATCTTTCTTATCGCGGTAGCGCAGGCTGCGATAGATATGGGTTTCGTTGCTGACTGCCAGGATCTGGTTGACGTTAAACGCCTGGGCAAACTGACAGACGGCTTCCATTACCAGACGTTTCGGGAAGAGACCATGACAAGCCTTGGTCGCCTTCTGAATCTCTTCGTGTGGCAATTCGCGTTTGCCCCCCTGTAACCCGCCGATGAACAGCGTGGGTTGATTCTGGTATTCACAGAGCGTAAAGGTCATCTCTGCCAGCGTCTCTCCGCTGCTGTTACGCATTAAAATCGTGCTGTCGCCCTCTTTATCCAGCGAGATCATCATCGTGAACTCCAGGGTGTAAGTGTCGCCATCTTTGCCCTGCAGCTGCGCCAGTACCAGGCCGTTGCCGCGCAGATAGTTGCGCAGCTCTTCAGGGGAGAGGGTGGCATAGAGGCGGCTGTAGTGATAACGAACGGCGTCCAGCTTCTGCTTACGGGTTAAGTTGGCCGCCAGATAGGGGCGATGCAGGCGTACGGGCAGGCGGGGCTGGCGGATCAACAGCTGATTGAGCTCCGGCAACTGGGCCAGAACGTTCATCCACTCCAGACTTAAACGTGGCATCATTAACGAGCGCAGCAGAAATTTACGGCGGAAGCTGCGATGGTGCCAGAATTTACCCGGCCGCCATTTACCGCTGAGCAGATCAAAAAACAGTCCCAGGCGAGTGAGGGGGCGAGAAGGCGTGAGCGCGTTATCAGTAAGCTGCGACATAGTGAAACCATCCATTATTATTGATGGGGTGATTTCATCATTTGTTAACTTAACGAATTATCAATAACTCTGGTACTCTCATCACTATTCAAACCTTGTTTAACCCCAGTTGATATTAGCCTTCTCATTTTGATGGAACATTCGAAGGAACCAGGATCGTTATGAAGATCAGAAGTAAGCTCAAAAAGCGGTATATCCTTGCTGCGATTATTATTTTCGTTGCGCTGATTGCTGTCTGGAAGACGCTAAATAAACCCACTCCTCTCTACCAGACGCTTATTGTCCGCCCGGGCGAGCTGCAACAAAGCGTATTAGCTACCGGTAAACTTGATGCACTGCGTAAAGTCGACGTGGGCGCACAGGTGAGCGGGCAGCTGAAAACGCTGTCGGTTGAAATTGGGGATAAAGTGAAAAAAGGGGAACTGCTGGGGGTGATCGATCCTGAGCAGGCTGAGAACCAGATCAAAGAGGTGGAAGCGACCCTGATGGAGCTGCGCGCCCAGCGCGGGCAAGCCGAAGCAGAGCGTAAACTGGCCCAGGTGACGCTGGCGCGCCAGCAGCAACTGGCCAAAACCCAGGTCATCTCTCGTCAGGATCTGGATACAGCGGCCACAGAACTGGCGGTGAAGCAGGCGCAGATTGGCACCATTGACGCGCAAATCAAACGCAATCAGGCCAGCCTCGACAGCGCCAAAACGAACCTCGAGTATACCCGTATCGTCGCGCCGATGGCCGGTGAGGTGACGCAAATCACTACCCTGCAAGGGCAGACGGTGATTGCCGCTCAGCAGGCTCCAAACATTCTGACCCTCGCAGACATGAGCACCATGCTGGTGAAAGCCCAGGTCTCCGAGGCAGACGTTATCCACCTTAAACCCGGTCAAAAAGCCTGGTTTACCGTACTGGGTGACCCGCAAACCCGCTATGAAGGGGTGCTGAAAGATATCCTGCCAACGCCGGAAAAGGTCAACGACGCCATTTTCTACCATGCCCGCTTTGAGGTCCCGAACCCAAAAGGGGTGTTGCGTCTGGAGATGACCGCGCAGGTGCATATCCAGCTCACCGGCGAAAAAAATGTGCTGACCGTACCGCTGGCGGCGCTGGGCGAATCGACCGGAGATAATCGCTATAAAGTCAAAGTGCTGCGTAACGGCGAGACCCGTGAGCGTGAAGTCAGCCTCGGCTCGCGCAATGACACGGATGTGGTGGTTGTGAAAGGGCTGGAAGAGGGGGATGAGGTCGTCGTCAGTGAGACCCTGCCGGGAGCGGGTAAATGACCGCTTTGCTTGAACTGAATGCAATTCGCCGGAGTTACCCTTCGGGGGATGGCGAGGTGGAGGTGCTGAAAGGCATCTCTCTGCAGGTTGAAGCGGGGGAGATGGTCGCCATCGTCGGTGCCTCGGGCTCCGGTAAATCCACCCTGATGAACATTCTCGGCTGTCTGGATAAACCCACCAGCGGCACCTACCGCGTGGCGGGCACCGACGTGTCGACCCTCAGTGGGGATGCCCTGGCCAAACTGCGCCGCGAGCACTTCGGGTTTATCTTTCAGCGTTATCACCTGCTCTCGCATCTGAGCGCCGTACAGAACGTCGAAGTGCCAGCCGTTTACGCGGGCGTAGAGCGCCGCAAACGGCTGGAGCGGGCGCAGGCGCTCTTAACCCGGCTGGGACTGGGCGAGCGCGTCGATTATCAACCCTCGCAGCTTTCCGGCGGTCAACAGCAGCGCGTCAGTATCGCGCGTGCTCTGATGAACGGCGGGCAGGTGATCCTCGCTGACGAACCCACCGGGGCGCTCGACAGCCACTCTGGCGAAGAGGTGATGGCAATCCTGCACCAACTCCGCGATCAGGGGCATACGGTGATCATTGTCACCCACGATCCCCAGGTTGCCGCCCAGGCAGAGCGCATCGTGGAGATCCGGGATGGCGAGCTGGTCAGCAATCCTCCGGCAAAGCAGGGCCAAACACGCAGTCAGCAGGTGGCGCTACCGCCCCCCTCCGGCTGGCGCCAGTTTGCCAGCAGTTTTCGTGAGGCACTGACCATGGCCTGGCTGGCGATGGCGGCCAATAAAATGCGAACCCTGCTGACGATGCTCGGCATCATTATCGGTATCGCTTCGGTGGTCTCGATTGTCGTAGTCGGTGATGCGGCCAAGCAGCTGGTGCTGGCCGACATTCGCGCTATCGGGACCAACACCATTGATGTCTATCCCGGTAAGGATTTTGGCGATGACGAGCCGCAGTTCCAGCAGGCGTTGAAGTATGACGATCTGGCCGCGATCCAGAAGCAGCCGTGGGTCAACTCGGCCACGCCGGCGGTGTCGCAAAACTTACGCCTGCGCTACGGCAATATCGATGTGGCGGCCAGCGCTAACGGGGTGAGCGGCGACTATTTCAACGTTTACGGCATGACCTTTAGCGAGGGGGCGACCTTCAACGCTGAGCAGCTTGCCGGGCGCGCGCAGGTGGTGATTCTGGATGCCAATTCACGTCGTCAGCTCTTCCCGAATAAGGCGAAGGTGGTGGGCGAGGTGATTCTGGTGGGCAACATGCCCGCAACGGTCATTGGCGTCGCCGAAGAGAAGCAGTCAATGTTTGGCAGCAGTAAGATCCTGCGCGTCTGGTTGCCCTATACCACTATCTCCGGGCGAATTATGGGGCAGTCGTGGCTGAACTCCATCACCGTGCGTGTGAAAGAGGGATACGATAGCACCCAGGCCGAGCAGCAGCTTGCACGCCTGTTAATGCTGCGGCATGGCAAGAAAGATTTCTTTACCTGGAACATGGACGGCCTCTTGAAAACGGCGGAAAAGACCACACGTACTCTTCAGCTGTTCCTGACGCTGGTGGCGGTCATTTCACTGGTGGTGGGCGGCATCGGGGTGATGAATATCATGCTGGTGTCGGTCACGGAGCGAACCCGGGAGATTGGCATCCGCATGGCGGTGGGCGCCCGGGCCAGCGATGTGCTTCAGCAGTTTTTAATCGAGGCGGTGCTGGTCTGTCTTGTGGGCGGTGCGCTGGGCATCTCCCTCTCGCTATTAATTGCGTTTACGTTGCAGCTCTTTTTACCGGGCTGGGAAATTGGCTTTTCGCCGATGGCGCTGATGACCGCTTTCTTGTGCTCAACCTTTACCGGAATTTTGTTCGGCTGGTTGCCTGCACGCAATGCGGCAAGGCTGGATCCGGTGGATGCGCTAGCGCGAGAATAAGCGAAATAAAAATGCCAGCCGATCGGGCTGGCATTTTGACTGCATGATGTACACAATGAAGCAGAGAGCTAGGCGGTCGCCTCGACTTCGTAGGGCACAATCACACTTGCGTGATTGCCTTTTGGCCCTTGATGTACATCGAACCGGACCGACTGCCCGGCTTTTAACGTTCTGTAACCATCCATTTGAATGGTGGAATAGTGAGCGAAAATATCTTCGCCGCCGCCTTCAGGGCAGATGAAACCAAACCCTTTGGCGTTGTTGAACCACTTAACAGTACCCGTTTCCATGCTTCGACATCCTTCGTAAGTCTTATTAATTAAGATGGAATGAACCGGTGGCGGAGCGGGGGCTGTTCAAAACCTCGCCAACTCTCGCCAGTCTAATTTAGATAAACCAAACAGATCGTCAAGCGTTTGCCGGCGGGGGAAGGGGAAAAATGAACCAAAATTTGAAGCAGTTAACGCTATTGCCGGGTATTGTGACAGACATCGCGGATGGCAATAATAGATGAGAGTTATCTGACAACTGGGGTAGATTGAAGTTATGTATGATCCTCAGTCAGGGCAGCGTACAACGATGATGATGACTGACAATGGGTAAGACGAACGACTGGCTAGATTTCGACAAGCTGGCGGAAGATGAAGTGCGCGACGCGCTAAAACCGCCATCTATGTATAAAGTTATGTTAATGAACGATGACTACACGCCAATGGAATTTGTTATTGACGTGCTACAAAAGTTCTTTTCTTATGATGTAGAACGTGCAACGCAACTGATGCTTGCCGTTCACTATCACGGCAAAGCCATCTGCGGAGTATTTACCGCAGAAGTCGCAGAGACGAAGGTGGCGATGGTGAACAAGTATGCGAGGGAGAACGAGCATCCGTTGCTGTGTACGCTGGAAAAAGCCTGATTCAGGCATGAAAATTGGGGGAGGTGCCTATGCTCAATCAAGAACTGGAACTCAGTTTAAATATGGCTTTCGCCAGAGCGCGTGAGCACCGACATGAGTTTATGACCGTCGAGCACTTGCTGCTCGCACTGCTTAGCAACCCATCCGCCCGCGAGGCGCTCGAAGCCTGCTCGGTGGACCTGGTGGCGCTACGTCAGGAACTCGAAGCCTTCATCGAACAAACCACACCGGTCCTGCCCGTGAGTGAAGAGGAGCGCGACACGCAGCCGACGCTCAGCTTCCAGCGCGTCTTGCAGCGTGCGGTGTTCCATGTCCAGTCCTCCGGACGTAGCGAAGTGACGGGCGCTAACGTACTGGTCGCTATCTTCAGCGAGCAGGAGTCGCAGGCTGCGTATCTGCTGCGCAAACATGAAGTCAGCCGCCTCGATGTGGTGAACTTTATCTCTCACGGAACGCGTAAAGACGAGCCGAATCAGCCATCGGATCCCAGCAACCAGGTCAATAACGAAGAGCAAGCAGGCGGGGAGGAACGTATGGAAAACTTCACCACCAATCTTAATCAGCTTGCTCGCGTTGGCGGTATCGATCCGCTGATTGGCCGCGATAAAGAGCTGGAGCGCGCTATCCAGGTATTGTGCCGTCGCCGTAAAAATAACCCGCTGCTGGTGGGGGAGTCGGGCGTGGGTAAAACTGCAATTGCCGAAGGGCTCGCCTGGCGTATTGTTCAGGGCGACGTTCCGGAAATCATGGCCGATTGCACCATCTATTCGCTGGATATCGGCTCTCTGCTTGCGGGTACCAAATACCGCGGTGATTTCGAAAAACGCTTTAAAGCCTTGCTGAAACAGCTGGAGCAGGACACCAGCAGTATCCTGTTTATCGATGAGATCCACACTATCATCGGTGCAGGTGCGGCCTCCGGCGGCCAGGTGGATGCAGCCAACCTGATTAAACCGCTGCTCTCCAGCGGTAAAATCCGCGTGATGGGCTCTACCACCTATCAGGAGTTCAGCAACATTTTCGAGAAAGACCGTGCGCTGGCACGTCGTTTCCAGAAAATCGACATTACCGAGCCGTCGGTTGAAGAGACCGTGCAGATCATCAATGGTCTGAAAACGAAATACGAAGCGCACCACGATGTGCGTTATACCGCGAAGGCGGTGCGTGCGGCGGTAGAGCTGGCGGTGAAATACATTAACGATCGTCATCTGCCGGATAAAGCGATTGACGTGATCGACGAAGCGGGCGCTCGTGCTCGCCTGATGCCGGTCAGCAAGCGTAAGAAAACCGTCAACGTGGCAGATATCGAGTCCGTGGTGGCACGTATTGCGCGTATCCCTGAGAAGAGCGTTTCTCAGAGCGACCGTGACACGCTGCGTAACCTGGGCGATCGTCTGAAAATGTTGGTCTTCGGACAGGATAAAGCCATTGAGGCCTTAACCGAAGCCATCAAGATGGCGCGCGCCGGGCTGGGGCATGACCACAAACCTGTCGGTTCCTTCCTCTTCGCCGGCCCAACCGGGGTAGGGAAAACCGAGGTGACGGTACAGCTCTCCAAAGCGCTGGGTATCGAGCTGCTGCGCTTTGATATGTCCGAGTATATGGAGCGTCACACCGTGAGCCGTTTGATCGGTGCGCCTCCGGGCTATGTAGGCTTTGACCAGGGCGGTCTGCTCACTGACGCGGTGATCAAGCATCCGCACGCGGTACTGCTGCTTGATGAGATCGAAAAAGCGCACCCGGACGTGTTCAACATCCTGCTGCAGGTGATGGATAACGGGACGCTGACAGATAACAACGGGCGCAAGGCGGACTTCCGCAACGTGGTGCTGGTAATGACCACCAACGCCGGGGTACGCGAAACTGAGCGTAAGTCTATCGGCCTGATCCACCAGGATAACAGCACCGATGCGATGGAAGAGATCAAGAAGATCTTTACGCCGGAGTTCCGTAACCGCCTGGACAACATTATCTGGTTCGATCACCTCTCTACCGATGTGATCCATCAGGTGGTGGATAAGTTCATCGTCGAGCTGCAGGTTCAGCTGGATCAGAAAGGCGTGTCGCTGGAAGTGAGTCAGGAGGCCCGCAACTGGCTGGCCGAGAAAGGCTATGACCGTGCGATGGGTGCCCGTCCGATGGCGCGTGTGATTCAGGATAACCTGAAGAAACCGCTGGCCAACGAACTGCTGTTTGGTTCGCTGGTGGATGGCGGTCAGGTGACCGTTGCGTTGGATCAGGCGAAAAATGAGCTGACGTACGATTTCCAAAGTGCGCAGAAGCATAAGCCGGAAGCGGCACACTAACGTCACTGAAAAGTAACAAGCCGGGTTAACAACCCGGCTTTTTTTTGCCCTCAACCGCTCAAGGCTGGAATTTTGCGAGGCGCTTTCCAGAATAATGAACAGAATATGGCTGGATATAATTACAGTGGTAAAGTGTTTTTATACCGGTATAAGTGGCGTCCTGAGAGTGCGGATAGACATGCGTTAAGGAGGATGAATGGACAGTAACACCCCTTTGGTTTATCCCTACAGCGAGCTAGCGCGTTATCCGGATCTGGTGACCCTTACGGAACGATGCACTTTGCTGACCGAAATTCTGCTCGACAGCTCGTCGCTGCCGCAAATTCAGCCGGTTTGTCGTTGTCTGGGGGCTTATCTTGCAAGGGTACAAGAGACGCTGGAAGGCGCAATGCGCGATTATCAGACTGTAGCGTTCGATGAAGAGTCGGTTCAGTATCTGCCAGAGGGGTGGCGACTGAAAGAGACCGAGGGCCGGTGTGATTACTGCCGGGCACTAAACCATGTGCTACTGGTTTCCCATTTCGACCGCGATATGCTGCCGTATCTGACCCGCTTGCTGCACGATATGACGCTGTCTATGCGTGATGGCCTCGCGCTGCGCGAGCACTGCCTTGTGTTCAAGGTTACTCACTATTAAAACAGTATGACTGTTCTCCTCACCAGTCCTCTCAATCTCATCGTGTGGGATCCCGATGCCGGGAAGTGAGTAGTGGCTGAGAAGCCTCTTTTTTGACCCTCTTCCCACCGCATCAGCGAGGGCGTCGGAAATGTCTTTTATAGTACCCCTTTTAAGGTTCCTCTGAGGAAAGGGGGAAGCGCAGGCAATAAAAAAGGCCGGGAATAATCCCGGCCTTTTTCAATATTCATCTGCCTTAGCAGGCAATAACAATTAGCGACTACGGAAGACAATGCGACCTTTGCTCAGGTCGTACGGGGTCAACTCAACAGTCACTTTGTCGCCCGTCAGAATGCGGATGTAGTTTTTGCGCATTTTACCGGAGATGTGTGCAGTCACCACGTGACCGTTTTCCAGTTCTACGCGAAACATGGTGTTAGGCAACGTATCAAGTACGGTACCCTGCATTTCAATATTGTCTTCTTTGGCCATCTAATCCTCTGGGGTATCACTACCAAGTTTTGAACCGGCAAGATAATGCCGAAATTCATCAATTAAGTAAAGAATTGTGCGGTTAAAACGCAACAAAGCAGCTTCGGCGCATTGCCCGACGTGACGGTACGACCGTACGAAAAGCGCATACGTAAAGGGGAGAAGACAGGATAAACGCCAGGACGTTATCTGATACAAGCTATTCCCAAACGGCGGCGGGGCAACAGGCAGAACCTACTCTGCGGCACCAATTATAGCACCATGATAAAAAAATATGCGCAAAACATTTATCCCCGAGGCATAAATAACGTAGTGGGCACCCAAAAGTTTTGCGGTAATTTTTGCGGACGCATTGTTTCAAGATGCTGTAAATATTCGCGGCGGGTAATCTCCACGGCGCCCAATGACGCGGTGTGGTCATTCAGCACCTGGCAATCCAGCAGCTGACCGCCGTTTTGCACAAAATGTTCGCAAAATACCAGCAGGGCCGTTTTTGACGCATTCACCGCGCGACTGAACATCGACTCGCCACAGAACAGGGACCCCTGAGCGACGCCGTACATCCCCCCGACCAGCGAATCTCCCTGCCATACCTCGATAGAGTGGGCATAACCCAGCTCATGCAGACGATGATAGGCATCAATCACTTCACGGGTGATCCAGGTGCCTTCATGCCGATCGTTAGCACAGCCCTCGATCACCTTGCCAAACGCGTGATTAAGCGTGACGCGATAGGGGGAGCGGCTATGGAAGCGCTTCATGCTGCGGCTGAGATGAAACTCCGTGGGCCAGAGTACCGCCCGGGGATCGGGTGACCACCACAATATAGGATCGCCTGGAGAGAACCAGGGAAAGATCCCCCGCTGGTAAGCCATTAACAGACGCGACGGGCCTAAATCGCCGCCGAGAGCCAACAGGCCGTTAGGTTCACGCAATGCTCCCTCCGGAGAAGGGAACGCAAGAGAGTGGCGAGAAAGCTGGACCAGGCGCATGACAGCAAAACTCCAGTACGCGAGTAAGGATCGGTTCAAATATAAACCCAAATACTTCGCGTTGCAGGAGAGCGACATAGGCGCAATTCTCCAGTGGCTTGCTCAGCAAGTCACTGGAGTGAGCGACGAATCTGCCGGGAGCAGATTTGAACGCTGCTCACAGCGCCACCGCAGAACCAGACCCAGCGATGGGCCCGGTCACAAAGCCAACGTACCTGCAGCTCGAAGTATGACGGGTGTAGACTACAGACGTTGTTTAAACTGGTAGTAGCGACCCTGTTTCGCCAACAGCTCTGCGTGACTACCTTGCTCAATAATATGTCCGTTGTCCATCACAATTATTTGAGCCAGTGCAGCCAGTCCACGCAGGCGATGGGTCACCATCACGAGGGTTTTTCCGCGCATCTCTTTGGCCAGCAAATCGAGAATTTGGCTCTCTGTCGTCGCGTCCAGCCCTTCGGTAGGTTCATCCAGTAGCATAAGCGGTGCGTCATGCAGCAACGCGCGGGCAATAGCCAGACGACGCAGTTCGCCGCCGGAAAGTTGACGTCCCCCTTCACCCAGCCAGCTGTTCAGCCCTTCATCTTCCAGCAGCTTATGCAGGCCCACTTTTTCCAGCATGACACAGAGCCTTTCATCGCTGGCGGCAGGGGCCGCAAGCAGCAGGTTATCGCGCAGCGTGGCGCTAAACAGATGAACACGCTGGGGCACAACGCTCACGGCGTTACGCAGCGCAGCTTCGCTGAACTGAGGCAGGGGGGTGTCATTAAAGCGAATAACCCCCTCCTGCGGATCCCAGGCGCGAGTGAGCAACTGCAGCAACGTCGATTTTCCGCAGCCGGTTCGCCCCAGCACCGCAATGTGTGCACCCGCGGGAATGTTCAGATTCAGACTATCCAGCGCTTTTTGCGCTTTATCGTCGTAGCTAAAACTGACATTTTCGAGCGTGAGCGATAGCCGGGCAGGACACTCACAGGATGTTTCGCTAAAGCGCACTTCCGGCGTCTGTCCGGTGATTTCGGTGATGCGCAGCGCAGAGGCGATAACCTGGCCCAGATGCGGGAACGCACCCGTGACCGGGGCCAGCGCTTCAAAAGCGGCCAGCGCACAGAAGACAAAGAGCGCAATCAGTGCGCCGGGCTGAGTGTTATCACCCACGCCGCCTGCGGCCAGCCACAGCATCGCAACCACGGCAACGCCACCAATCAACAGCATCAGCGCTTGTGAAAGGGCCGTCAGTTCGGACTGCTTGCGCTGAGCTTCGTGCCAGTTAAGCTCGGTATTCTCCATCTGATGACGATAACGCTGGCTGGCGCCAAATACGGTCAGTTCTGCCTGCCCCTGCAGCCACGCTGTCAGTTGCTGGCGATACTCGCCACGCAGATGGGTCAGGTTTTGACCGGTTGTTTTCCCGGCACGATAAAACAGCGGGGGCAATAAAAACAGCGTCAGCAGCATGATCCCGCCCAGCACCAGCGCAAGGTGTACATCAAGCAAGCTCAGCCCCAGCGTCACGACCACAATCACCACAAACGCGCCCACTAATGGCGAAATCACCCGAAGATAGAGGTGATCGAGCGTGTCCACATCCGCCACCACGCGATTAAGCAATTCGCCCTGGCGATAACGCGCCAGCCCGGCGGGGGAGAGGGGAAGGAGTTTGCTGAAGGTATCGACGCGCAGGTGTTGCAACACGCGGAAGGTGGCATCGTGGCTCACCAGACGTTCGAAATATCGGCCGGCGGTACGGGTGATGGCGGTGCCGCGGACCCCGGCAGCGGGCAGCATATAGTTAAAGCTGTAAAGCCCCGCAAAGCCAGCCACGGCGGACGCTGAGAGGAACCAGCCGGAAAGGGTAAGCAGGCCAATACTGGCTAACAGGGTAAGAATCGCCAGAGCGACGCCCAGGGTTAGCATCCATTTATGACGCTTATAAAGCGCAAGATAAGGCAATAACGCGCGCATCAAATATCCTCCTGACGATTGGCCAGCAGGGCGGCAAAGGGCCCCTGCGCCGTAGCGAGCGTGGCGTAATCTCCCTGCTCGACAAGACGGCCATTTTCCATCACCCAGATCTGGTCCCATCCGGCAATGCCTTCCAGCTGGTGCGTCACCATTAACGTGGTTTGCTGCAACGAGGCCGTATCCAGCGCGGACATCACCCGCTGTTCGCTATGCGCATCCAGGCTGGCGCCCGGTTCATCAAGCAGTAAAAGCTGACAGGGGTTGAGCAGGGCGCGGGCGACGGCGATACGTTGCGCCTGGCCTACCGAGAGCCCGGCAGACTGGTCACCCACCCGGGTATCCACCCCGTTGGGTAACAGCGGCAAGAATTCGCTGACCCAGGCGCGATCGAGCACCGATTTCAGCTCCTCTTCGCTGGCATCCGGGCGCGCCAGAAGGACATTTTCGCGCAGCGTGGCGGCAGGCAGCTGCGGGTTTTGCCCAACCCAACTCAGATGGGCACGCCACTCGTCGGGATCCAGTGCCGAAAGTTCGGTCTGGTTAACGCGCAGTGATCCGCTGTAGGCCATAAAACCGGAGAGCGCATTTAACAGCGAGCTCTTGCCAGAACCACTGGTACCCACAAGCACTACGCGTTGACCCGCGTGCAGGGTGAAATTCAGCGGTCCTGCCAGCACTTTACCTTCAGGTGATAATACGCAGAGATCCTCAGCCTGAATGGCTACCGGCTGTGTTGTATTTAGCGTGACATCGCCGCGCTGCGGATGCGCAAGCGGCGTCTCCAGGAAGGTTTTCAGGCTGTCGGCGGCACCCACGGCCTGCGCTTTGGCGTGATAGAAGGTTCCCAGATCGCGAAGCGGCTGGAAAAATTCCGGTGCCAGAATCAGGGCCAGGAAACCTGCAGAGAGCGTAACGGCCGTGCCGTAGTGACCAAAATCAAGGGCGCCGAGATAAGAGAAGCCAAAATAGACCGCTACCAGAGCAATGGAGAGGGAGGTAAAGAACTCCAGCACGCCGGAAGAGAGGAAGGCGAGACGTAAAACTTCCATGGTGCGCTGACGGAAATCCTGTGAGGCCAGGCGAATATTTTCGATTTCCGCATCGCCCCGGCCGAACACCCGCAGCGTCTCCATACCGCGTAGACGATCGAGGAAATGCCCGCTCAGACGGCCCAGCGCCAGAAAATTTCGGCGGTTTGCATCGGCCGCACCCATGCCTACCATCGCCATAAATAGCGGAATAAGTGGGGCAGTGCAGAGCAGAATCAGGGCCGCGACCCAGTTATAGGGGAAGATAGCGATAACAATGAGCAGCGGTACGCAGGCAGCGAGGGCCATCTGTGGAAGATAGCGGGCATAGTAGTCGTGCATATCGTCAATTTGCTCAAGGATGAGGGTTGCCCAGCTCCCGGCCGGCTTGCCCTGAATCCAGGCGGGTCCCGCCTGCTGGAGTCTGTCCAGCACCTGGCGGCGAATCTCATAGCGTATATGCTGCCCCGCATGAAACCCCACCCGCTCACGCAGCCAGACGACCCATGCACGCAGAATAAAGACCAGCATCAGCACGACAAAGGGCAATAACAGCGCCTCGCGCGGAATGTTCTCCATTATCATCATGTTAAGAATGCGGGCCAGCAGCCAGGCCTGACCGACAATCAACAGGCCGCTGATAAAACCCAGAAGTCGGGAAATATTCAGCCAGCGGCGGGAAATAACGCTTTGCTGTTTAAGCCAGCGAGTTAACTCTTGTTGACGGGTTTTTTCCATTGCGTGCTTTGCAGGTGAAGTTATCAGAAATTAGGCACGGCAATGTTACACGCCAGGAAAAATAAAGGCGACCTATGGCCGCCTTTATTTACGTTTGTTACTGACTTGTAAAGATTATTTGCTCTGTTCAGCCAGCCCATCAAGGTAACGTTCTGCATCCAGCGCAGCCATACAGCCGGTGCCCGCAGAAGTGATTGCCTGACGATAAATGTGGTCCATCACGTCACCTGCGGCGAACACGCCCGGGATGCTGGTCTGGGTCGCATTACCGTGAATACCGGACTGCACTTTGATGTAGCCGTTTTCCAGCTCAAGCTGTCCTTCGAAGATGCCGGTGTTTGGGCTGTGGCCGATGGCAACAAACAGGCCCGCCACTTCCAGCGACTCTACGTTATCGGTGTTCTGAGTATCGCGGATACGCAGGCCAGCAACGCCCATCTGGTCGCCGGTCACCTCTTCCAGCGTACGGTTAGTGTGCAGCACGATGTTGCCGCTGGCCACTTTATCCATCAGACGCTTGATCAGGATTTTTTCCGCGCGGAAGGTTTCACGACGGTGGATCAGATGCACTTCCGAAGCGATATTCGCCAGATAAAGCGCCTCTTCCACGGCAGTATTGCCGCCGCCGATGACCGCCACTTTCTGATTGCGGTAGAAGAATCCGTCGCAGGTGGCGCAGGCGGATACGCCGCGTCCTTTAAAGGCCTCTTCTGAAGGCAGGCCCAGATAGCGAGCAGAAGCCCCTGTAGCGATGATCAGCGCATCACAAGTGTAAACACCACTATCACCGGTCAGCGTGAACGGACGGTTTTGCAGATCGACCTTGTTGATGTGGTCGAACAGAATTTCGGTTTCGAACTTGGTCGCGTGCTCGTGCATACGTTCCATCAGCAGCGGCCCGGTCAGGTCATTCGGATCGCCTGGCCAGTTTTCCACTTCGGTTGTGGTGGTCAACTGACCGCCTTTTTCCATGCCCGTGATCAGTACCGGTTGCAGGTTAGCGCGTGCAGCATAGACCGCTGCGGTGTATCCCGCAGGTCCAGAACCAAGGATTAGCAGCTTACTGTGTTTGGCCGTGCCCATGAGATCCCCATTGTTGTTGGCAGACATTTCCCGCGATTGTAGGGAATTTGTCGCTTTAAAAAAAGGGCACAGCGATTTTGTTAACGATATGTGCAATAGCAACCAGCAATCAATCGGCCCGGCAATTACCTTTTTGAGCGAACAACGCATGAACAATCGGTCGAAAGTAAGGCGATAAAATGAGGATTAATGCCCGGTCGTAATGAATATCCGGCATGTTGTACTAAAAATCGATGTTTTGCTTTGACAATCCCCTGCGCTTTTGCGAAAACATTCAAGGAAGAAAAAAATGCGGTCTTTGTGTAGCGCATAGTCATGCACATAATCGCCATTTTTATCCGGTCAGCGAAATCTACGCATGGTGTGGACAGACGCCATACGTGATGTTGATGACAGCCCACGGGCAACGGTCTTCTTACCACATAACCCCAATTGCTATCGCGCAAACTACAAAACAGGCGATGCGATTAACGACGGGTATAGACTCTGAACAGTGAAGTGCACAGGGTCCTGGCAGGAGTTAGGGAAGGAATACAGAGAGACAATAATAATGGTAGATAGCAAGAAGCGCCCTGGCAAAGATCTCGACCGTATCGATCGTAACATTCTTAATGAATTGCAAAAGGATGGGCGTATTTCCAACGTCGAGCTTTCAAAACGTGTGGGACTTTCCCCGACGCCGTGCCTCGAGCGTGTGCGCCGACTGGAAAGACAGGGTTTCATTCAGGGCTATACGGCTCTGCTTAACCCGCATTATCTGGATGCCTCACTTCTGGTATTTGTTGAGATTACTCTGAATCGTGGCGCGCCGGATGTGTTTGAACAGTTCAACGCCGCTGTGCAAAAACTGGAAGAAATTCAAGAGTGTCACCTGGTTTCCGGTGATTTCGACTACTTGTTGAAAACCCGTGTACCTGACATGTCTGCTTACCGTAAGCTGCTGGGTGAAACCCTGCTGCGTCTGCCTGGCGTGAACGACACCCGTACTTACGTGGTGATGGAAGAAGTCAAGCAGAGCAATCGTCTGGTTATCAAGACGCGCTAACACGGAACAGGTGCAAAATCAGCGTACTTTGGTTACACTCCTGTTAATCCATACAGCAACAGTGTCGGTTTACCGGCACTGTTGTCCGTTTTAGCAAACAGGCAGGAAATGCCTGGTACCTGGAGAGCCTTTCTTGAGCCAGGAATATACTGAAGACAAAGAAGTCAATTTATCTAAGCTAAGCAGTGGGCGCCGACTCCTTGAAGCGTTACTGATTGTTACTGCCCTTTTTGCCATCTGGCTAATGGCAGCCTTACTCAGCTTCAACCCTTCCGATCCCAGCTGGTCACAAACCGCGTGGCATGAGCCTATTCATAATCTGGGCGGTATACCCGGTGCCTGGCTTGCGGATACCCTGTTCTTCATTTTTGGCGTAATGGCCTACACCATCCCGGTGATTATCATCGGTGGATGCTGGTTCGCCTGGCGTCATCGTCAGAACGATGAGTACATCGACTATTTTGCGGTCTCGCTGCGCCTGATTGGGGCGCTGGCGCTGATCCTCACCTCCTGTGGACTGGCGGCGATTAACGCCGACGATATCTGGTATTTTGCCTCTGGCGGGGTGATCGGCAGTCTGCTAAGCACCGCGCTGCAGCCAATGCTGCACAGCAGCGGCGGTACGCTGGCGTTGCTCTGTATCTGGGCCGCAGGCCTGACGCTGTTTACAGGCTGGTCATGGGTGAGCATTGCCGAGAAGATTGGCAGCCTGATTCTGAACATTCTCACCTTCGCCAGTAATCGTACGCGTCGTGACGATACGTGGGTCGATGAAGATGAGTACGAAGACGATTACGAAGAGGCCGAAGAGCACGCCGAGCAGCGTGAATCGCGTCGCGCACGCATCATGCGTGGGGCATTGGCCCGTCGTAAACGTGTCGCCGAGAAATTCAGCAACCCGTTAGCCCGCAAGACCGACGCGGCGCTCTTCTCCGGTAAACGAATGGATGACGACGAGCAGGTTGCATACAGCGCGGGCGGCGCAGCCGTTGACCCTGACGATGTGCTCTTTTCAGGCCATCGTGCGACGCCGGGCGATTACGATGAATACGATCCACTGCTCAATGGCCATTCCGTCACTGAACCTGTAGCGGCCGCCGCGGTTGCGACCACTGCAGCGCAAGCCTGGGCCGCGCCAGTGGAGGCGGTTACACCTTCTGCGCCCGTACCGGCACCCGAATCAGCAGTGCAGCAGCCGCTGGTTGACTGGCAAACTGCCCCTGGCGTTCATACCCCTGAGCCGACAATTGCCCCTGAGCCGCAGAGCTATGTGCCGGTTCAACAGGAGCCGTGGCAGCAACCTTATCAGCCAGAGCCGGTTTACGAGCCGCAACCTTATCAAGACTATGAACAACCCGTTGCTCAGCCGTATCAAGAGCCGGTCGCGCCGCAGCAACCGTTAGCGACTGAACAACCGTACGTTGCGCCGCAACCCGAGCCTGAAGTGGAAGAGACCAAGCCGGCTCGTCCGCCTATGTACTATTTCGAAGAGGTCGAAGAGCGTCGTGCTCGCGAACGCGAACAGCTTGCAGCCTGGTATCAACCGGTGCCGGAGCCGAATTCTGCGCCAGTCTCTTCGCAACCCGTTTCTGCACCGGCTATGCCAGAGGTTGATCCGACGGCCTCCGTTTCTCCGGCGGCAGCCGGCGTGAAGCAGGCTACGGTTTCAGCAACCGCAGCCGCAGCGGCCGCTGCACCTGTCTTTAGCCTCGCCACAGGCGGATCCGGTGCACCGCGCGCCCAGGTGAAAGAGGGCATTGGCCCGCAACTGCCTCGCCCGAACCGCGTCCGCGTCCCAACCCGGCGTGAGCTGGCTTCCGCCTCTTTCGGGATTAAGATCCCCTCTCAGCAGCGTCAGCCAGAAGAGAAAAGGGTGGGTGCGGAATACGATGAGGCTGATGAGTTGCACCAGGATGAGCTGGCTCGCCAGTTTGCTGCGCAACAACAGCAGCGCTATGGCGAAGAGTACCAGACTGAGGTGCAGCCTTACGCGTCTCAGAACGAAGAAGATGACGCTGCCGAAGCAGAACTGGCTCGCCAGTTTGCTGCCTCTCAAGAGCAGCGCTATTCAGGCGAGCAGCCGTCAGGCGCGAATCCCTTCTCGTTGTCGGACTTTGAATTTTCACCAATGAAAGATCTGGTGAATGACACCCCGAGCGAGCCGCTGTTTACGCCGAGCGTTATGCCGGAGGCGGAACCGCCTCGTCAACAGTATGCGCCGGCGCCTCAGCAGCAGCCTGTGGCACCGCAACAGTATGCGCCGGCGCCTCAGCAGCAGTATGCGCCAGCGTCTCAGCAGCAGTATGCGCCAGCGCCTCAGCAGCCTGTGGCACCGCAACAACAGCCGCAAGACAGTCTGATCCATCCTTTATTAATGCGTAATGGTGACAGCCGTCCAGTTCAGCGTCCAACCACGCCGCTGCCGTCGCTCGATCTGTTAACGCCGCCACCGTCTGAAGTGGAGCCGGTTGATACCTTCGCTCTCGAGCAGATGGCTCGCCTGGTTGAAGCGCGTCTGGCCGATTTCCGCATCAAAGCCGATGTCGTGAACTACTCGCCAGGCCCGGTCATTACCCGTTTTGAACTCAACCTGGCACCAGGCGTGAAAGCGGCCCGAATTTCTAACCTGTCCCGTGACCTGGCTCGCTCGCTGTCGACCGTTGCGGTGCGTGTGGTGGAAGTTATTCCCGGCAAGCCGTATGTCGGCCTGGAACTGCCGAACAAGAAGCGTCAGACCGTTTACCTGCGCGAAGTGCTGGATAACACCAAGTTCCGTGACAATCCCTCTCCACTGACGGTGGTACTGGGTAAAGATATCGCAGGCGATCCGGTGGTTGCCGATCTGGCGAAAATGCCTCACCTGCTGGTTGCGGGGACCACCGGTTCCGGTAAATCGGTGGGTGTCAACGCCATGATCCTGAGCATGCTCTACAAGGCACAGCCGGAAGATGTCCGCTTCATCATGATTGACCCTAAAATGCTTGAATTGTCAGTTTATGAAGGCATTCCGCATTTGCTGACCGAAGTGGTCACCGACATGAAAGATGCGGCCAACGCCCTGCGCTGGAGCGTCAATGAGATGGAGCGTCGCTACAAGCTGATGTCTGCCCTCGGCGTGCGTAATCTGGCGGGTTATAACGAGAAGATTGCTGAGGCCGCGCGAATGGGCCGTCCGATTCCGGATCCTTACTGGAAGCCGGGCGATAGCATGGACGCGCAGCATCCGGTACTGGAAAAGCTGCCCTATATCGTCGTGCTGGTGGATGAATTCGCCGACCTGATGATGACCGTGGGTAAGAAAGTGGAAGAGCTGATTGCCCGTCTGGCGCAAAAAGCGCGTGCCGCCGGTATCCACCTCGTTCTGGCGACCCAGCGGCCTTCCGTAGATGTCATTACGGGTCTTATCAAAGCGAATATCCCGACCCGTATCGCCTTTACCGTGTCGAGTAAAATTGACTCCCGTACCATCCTCGATCAGGGGGGCGCGGAGTCGCTTCTGGGGATGGGCGATATGCTTTACTCCGGCCCGAACTCTACCTCGCCGGTCCGTGTTCATGGTGCCTTTGTCCGCGACCAGGAAGTGCATGCCGTAGTGCAGGACTGGAAGGCGCGTGGCCGTCCGCAGTATGTGGATGGCATTACCTCCGATAGCGAGAGCGAAGGCGGTGGTGCAGGTGGTTTCGATGGTGGAGAAGAGCTGGATCAGCTGTTTGACCAGGCTGTTAACTTCGTTACCGAAAAGCGTAAAGCCTCTATTTCGGGCGTGCAGCGTCAGTTCCGTATCGGCTACAACCGGGCAGCCCGTATTATCGAGCAGATGGAAGCGCAGGGCATTGTGAGTGAAGCCGGGCATAACGGTAACCGCGAAGTGCTGGCGCCGCCTCCCTTTGAGTAATGCGGCTGCTTATTGCAAAGATGCGTAAAACAGCTAAATTTAAGCATTTTCTTCTGTCACCTGCCTGCGGGCAGGTCCAGAATAGTGGACAAAGAGCGCCCATTCCGGGACGACGTTTTTGAAGGACTAACAATGAAAAAAATCGCAATCGCCTGTGCATTACTGAGTAGCCTTGTCACCAGCAGCGTCTGGGCTGATGCCGCCAGCGACCTGAAAAGCCGTCTGGATAAAGTGAGCAGCTTCCATGCCAGCTTTACGCAGAAAGTCACCGACGGTAGCGGGAACGCGGTACAGGAAGGTCAAGGTGACCTGTGGGTTAAACGTCCTAACCTGTTTAACTGGCATATGACCCAGCCGGATGAAAGCATCCTTGTCTCCGACGGTAAAACCTTGTGGTTCTTTAACCCGTTTGTCGAGCAGGCCACGGCGACCTGGCTGAAAGATGCCACCAGCAATACGCCATTCATGCTGATTGCGCGTAACCAGTCCAGCGACTGGCAGCAGTACAACATTAAGCAGAATGGTGATGAATTTGTCCTGACGCCAAAAGGGAACAATGGCAATCTGAAGCAGTTCACCATCAACGTGAGCAGCAACGGCACCATCAATCAATTTGGTGCGGTTGAGCAAGACGACCAGCGCAGCAGCTATCAGCTCAAATCCCAGCAAAATGGCGCTGTAGACACATCAAAATTCACCTTTACCCCGCCGCAGGGCGTAACGGTGGATGACCAACGTAATAAGTAAGAGGCGTGAGTGGGCAATCTGTCGCTCGATTTTTCAGATAATGCGTTTCAACCTCTGGCCGCCCGTATGCGGCCAGAAAATTTAGCGCAGTACATCGGCCAGCAACATCTGCTGGCTGCGGGTAAACCGCTGCCACGAGCGATTGAGGCCGGGCATCTGCATTCAATGATCCTTTGGGGGCCGCCGGGTACGGGTAAAACGACCCTCGCTGAAGTCATTGCCCGCTATGCCAATGCAGATGTCGAGCGTATCTCTGCAGTGACCTCCGGCGTTAAGGAGATCCGCGAAGCGATAGAACGCGCGCGGCAGAACCGTAACGCCGGGCGTCGCACCATTCTTTTTGTTGATGAAGTTCATCGCTTCAACAAAAGCCAGCAAGATGCTTTTCTGCCGCATATCGAAGATGGCACCATCACCTTTATTGGTGCGACCACCGAAAACCCCTCTTTTGAACTGAACTCGGCGCTGCTGTCCCGCGCGCGCGTCTATCTGCTTAAATCCCTTACAACCGAGGATATTGAGCAGGTACTGACGCAGGCGATGGAGGACAAAGCGCGGGGCTATGGTGGTCAGGATATCGTTTTGCCCGATGAGACGCGTCGTGCCATTGCCGAGCTGGTGAACGGCGATGCGCGTCGGGCGCTGAACACCCTGGAAATGATGGCCGATATGGCCGAGCTGGACGGGGCCAGCAAGCGGGTGTTGAAGCCCGAATTATTGACGGAGATTGCCGGAGAGCGCAGCGCCCGCTTCGATAACAAAGGCGATCGGTTTTATGATCTTATCTCCGCTCTGCACAAATCGGTGCGCGGTAGCGCGCCGGATGCGGCGCTTTACTGGTATGCCCGTATCATCAGCGCAGGCGGCGACCCACTGTATGTAGCGCGGCGCTGCCTGGCGATTGCCTCGGAAGATGTAGGCAACGCCGATCCGCGTGCGATGCAGGTGGCCCTCTCAGCCTGGGATTGCTTCACGCGGGTGGGGCCAGCAGAGGGCGAGCGCGCCATTGCGCAGGCCATTGTCTATCTGGCTTGCGCCCCCAAAAGTAACGCTGTTTATACGGCCTTCAAAGCCGCGATGGCGGATGCTCGCGAACGGCCAGACTACGACGTGCCGGTGCATTTACGCAACGCCCCAACCAAGTTGATGAAGGAGATGGGCTACGGGCAGGCGTATCGCTATGCCCATGATGAGCCCAACGCATACGCTGCCGGTGAGGAGTACTTCCCGCAGGAAATGGCACAAACGCGCTATTATCACCCCACAAACAGAGGTCTTGAAGGCAAGATTGGCGAAAAGCTCGCCTGGCTGGCCGGACAGGATCAAAATAGCCCTATAAAACGCTACCGTTAGGTCCATCGTTGCGGTAATGTTGGCACTGTACACCCGCTCTACTTCAAGCTGCATGTGCATTGGCTGCGCTTGCTTGCCGCCTTCGCGCAGCTTGAATTATCCAGGGTCTATTACTGTGACCGCAGGCTGTGGTTACTTTTTCCTCTTTTAATTCGATAAGCACAGGATAAGCATGCTCGATCCCAATCTGCTGCGTAATGAGCCAGACGCAGTCGCTGAAAAACTGGCACGCCGGGGCTTTAAGCTGGATGTAGATAAGCTGCGCGCTCTTGAAGAGCGTCGTAAAGTTCTGCAGGTACAAACTGAAAATCTGCAGGCTGAACGCAACTCTCGATCGAAATCCATCGGCCAGGCGAAAGCGCGCGGGGAAGACATTGAGCCATTACGCCTGGAAGTGAACAAACTGGGTGAAGAGCTGGATAAGGCGAAAGCTGAACTGGACGTTCTTCAGACCGAAATCCGTGATATTGCCCTGGCTATCCCGAACATTCCTGACGACAGCGTCCCTGTCGGCAAAGACGAAAATGACAACGTTGAAGTGAAACGCTGGGGTACGCCTCGCGAGTTCGACTTTGAGGTTCGCGATCATGTGACCTTAGGCGAGAT
This sequence comes from Leclercia pneumoniae, assembly GCF_017348915.1. Classification (NCBI taxonomy): domain Bacteria; kingdom Pseudomonadati; phylum Pseudomonadota; class Gammaproteobacteria; order Enterobacterales; family Enterobacteriaceae; genus Leclercia; species Leclercia pneumoniae. The sequence goes on from NZ_CP071383.1 coordinate 1,483,055, forward strand.
GCACGCGGGGCTGGATTTTGCCGCTGCGGTTAAGCTGACCGGTTCTCGTTTTGTGGTGATGAAAGGTCAAATCGCACATCTGCACCGCGCGCTGGCGCAGTTCATGCTGGATCTGCACACAGAACAGCACGGCTATAGCGAAACCTACGTTCCGTATCTGGTAAACCACGATACGCTGTACGGTACAGGTCAGCTGCCGAAGTTTGCGGGCGATCTGTTCCATACCCGTCCGCTGGACGAAGAGGCTGATAGCAGCAACTACGCGCTGATCCCAACCGCAGAAGTGCCGCTGACTAACCTGGTGCGCGACGAAATCATCGATGAGGACGATCTGCCGATTAAGCTGACCGCTCACTCACCGTGCTTCCGTTCTGAAGCGGGCTCCTACGGTCGTGATACTCGCGGTCTGATCCGTATGCACCAGTTCGACAAAGTTGAGATGGTGCAGATTGTGCGTCCTGAAAACTCCATGGATGCGCTGGAAGAGATGACCGGCCACGCTGAAAAAGTGCTGGAGCTGCTGGGCCTGCCGTACCGTCGTATGGCGCTCTGTACCGGTGATATGGGCTTTGGTGCGTGTAAAACCTTCGACCTCGAAGTGTGGGTGCCGGCGCAAAATACCTATCGCGAAATCTCATCCTGCTCCAACGTCTGGGATTTCCAGGCGCGCCGCATGCAGGCACGCTGCCGCAGCAAGTCTGACAAGAAAACCCGTCTGGTACACACCCTGAACGGTTCTGGTCTGGCTGTGGGACGTACGCTGGTTGCAGTGCTGGAAAACTACCAGCAGGCCGATGGCCGCATCGAAATCCCTGAAGTGCTGCGTCCTTATATGAAAGGTCAGCAGTTCATCGGTTGATTTGCTTTCAAGCATAAAAAGCGCCTACGGGCGCTTTTTTTATCCCTTTGTTTTGACTCGACGCAATAACCCCTCCCTCTAAAGTAGTAATACTTCCCTGCAGATTTGCCAGCACAAAATACTGCTAAAGGGCTAATCTCGTTATTTATATAAGTATATAGCGGTAACTACCGCACTCTCTTTCTTTGTGAGCAACCAGAGCGAATAGCTATGAAAATCAAAGCGCCAGAGGCTTTGCTGACAGCGGAAGTCAGTCGTCGTGGGTTAATGAAAACTACGGCGGTTGGCGGTCTGGCTGTGGCAAGTAGCGCGATCACACTCCCTTTTACCCGTCTGGCATCAGCCGCGAATGCGCTGGCGCCCGCAGGTGTAAATGAAAAGGTAGTCTGGAGCGCATGTACTGTTAACTGCGGCAGTCGCTGTCCACTGCGCATGCACGTTGTTGATGGCGAGATCAAATACGTCGAGACCGATAATACGGGCGATGATAACTACGAAGGGCTGCATCAGGTACGCGCCTGTCTGCGCGGCCGCTCAATGCGTCGTCGGGTCTATAACCCGGATCGACTCAGGTATCCGATGAAGCGTGTGGGGAAACGTGGCGAAGGCAAATTTGAGCGTATCAGCTGGGAAGAGGCGTTCGATACCATCGCTGGCAATATGCAGCGCTTAATCAAAGAGTACGGTAACGAATCGATCTATCTGAATTACGGTACAGGTACGTTAGGCGGTACCTTAACGCGCTCCTGGCCGCCGGGTAAGACGCTTATTGCCCGTCTGATGAACTGCTGCGGCGGATACCTGAACCACTATGGTGACTACTCCACCGCCCAGATTGCCGCCGGTCTGAACTATACCTATGGCGGCTGGGCCGATGGCAATAGCCCGTCCGATATCGAAAATAGCCAGTTGGTCGTGCTGTTCGGTAATAACCCCGGTGAAACACGCATGAGCGGCGGCGGGGTCACTTACTATGTAGAGCAGGCCCGCGAAAAATCCAGTGCGCGGATGATCATCATTGACCCGCGCTATACCGATACTGGCGCAGGGCGTGAGGATGAGTGGATCCCTATCCGTCCAGGCACCGATGCCGCGCTGATCTCGGCGCTGGCATGGGTAATGATCACGGAAAACCTCGTTGATCAGCCTTTCCTCGACAAATATTGCGTGGGATACGATGAAACCACGCTGCCTGCAGGCGCACCGGCTAATGGTCATTACAAAGCCTGGATTCTGGGCCAGGGCAATGACGGTATCGCCAAAACGCCGGCCTGGGCCTCTGCGATTACCGGCATTCCACAAGAACGGATCGTCAAGCTGGCGCGTGAAATCGCCGGGGCGAAACCGGCCTTTATTTCACAGGGGTGGGGGCCGCAGCGCCATGCCAACGGCGAGCTGGTCTCCCGTGCCATTGCCATGCTGGCGATCCTGACCGGTAACGTAGGGATCCACGGCGGCAACAGCGGGGCGCGAGAAGGCTCTTACTCTCTCCCGTTTGAGCGGATGCCAACCCTTGAAAACCCGGTGCAGACCAGTATCTCCATGTTTATGTGGACCGATGCCATCGAGCGCGGTCCGGAAATGACCGCTACCCGCGACGGTGTACGCGGTAAAGATAAGCTGGACGTGCCGATTAAAATGATCTGGAACTATGCCGGTAACTGCCTCATTAACCAGCACTCGCAGATCAACCGCACCCACGAAATCCTCCAGGATGACAAAAAATGCGAGCTGATTGTGGTCATTGACTGCCACATGACCTCATCTGCGAAGTATGCCGATATCCTGCTGCCGGACTGCACCGCATCTGAGCAGATGGATTTCGCACTGGATGCCTCATGCGGCAACATGGCCTACGTCATTTTTGCCGATCAGGCCATCAAGCCGCGCTTCGAATGCAAAACCATCTATGAGATGACCACCGAGCTGGCGAAGCGCATGGGCGTGGCGCAACAGTTCACCGAGGGGCGTACTCAGGAAGGGTGGATGCGACATCTTTATGAGCAATCCCGCGAGGCGATCCCGGATCTGCTTCCTTTTGACGAATTTCGTAAGCAAGGCATCTACAAACAACGCGATCCGGAAGGACACCACGTGGCTTATAAAGCCTTCCGCGCCGACCCCGTAGCCAATCCGCTGACCACACCGTCAGGCAAAATTGAGATCTACTCCGCGCAGCTGGCTGAGATAGCGGCCACCTGGGAGCTGGAAAAAGGCGACGTGATTGATCCGCTTCCGGTTTATAGCCCGGGCTTTGAAAACTATGACGACCCGCAGAGCAAGGATTATCCGCTGCAATTAACCGGGTTCCACTATAAAGCGCGTACTCACTCAACCTATGGCAATGTCGATGTATTGAAGGCGGCCTGCCGCCAGGAGATATGGATCAATCCGCTCGATGCGCAAAAGCGAGGCATTAAAAATGGCGATCGCGTGCGTATCTACAACGGTCGCGGTGAAGTACATATTGAGGCCAAAGTGACGCCCCGCATCTTGCCTGGCGTGGTCGCGTTAGGGGAGGGGGCCTGGTACAACCCGGATGCTAACCGCGTCGATCAGGCGGGCTGCATCAATGTGCTTACGACGCAGCGGCCTTCACCGTTGGCAAAGGGCAACCCATCACACAGTAACCTGGTCCAGGTTGAGAAGGCATAAGGAGTAGCCGATGACCACTCAGTATGGATTTTATATTGACTCCAGCCGCTGCACCGGGTGCAAAACCTGCGAGCTGGCCTGTAAAGATTACAAAGATCTGACCCCGGATGTGAGCTTCCGTCGCATTTATGAATACGCAGGGGGCGACTGGCAGGAGGATAACGGTGTCTGGCAGCAAAACGTCTTTGCCTACTATCTGTCGATTGCCTGTAACCACTGCGAAGACCCGGCCTGCACCAAAGTCTGCCCGAGCGGCGCCATGCACAAGCGGGAAGACGGCTTTGTGGTGGTTAACGAAGAAGTTTGCATTGGCTGCCGCTATTGCCATATGGCCTGCCCGTACGGCGCGCCACAGTACAACGCCGCCAAAGGCCACATGACCAAATGCGATGGCTGTTACGATCGCGTGGCAGAGGGCAAAAAGCCGGTCTGCGTGGAGTCCTGCCCGCTGCGTGCACTGGACTTCGGCCCGATCGACGAGCTGCGGCAGAAACACGGCAAGCTGGCAGCCGTTGCGCCGCTGCCGTCGGCGCACTTTACGAAACCAAGTATTGTCATTAAACCCAATGCCAACAGCCGACCGACAGGTGATACCACCGGCTATCTGGCCAATCCGAAGGAGGTGTGAGATGGGAAGCGGATGGCATGAATGGCCGTTAATGATCTTCACGGTGTTTGGGCAGTGCGTGGTGGGAGGCTTTATTGTCCTCTCATTGGCGCTGTTAAAAGGGTCGTTGCGGGCAGATAAACAGCAACGGCTGATAGGCACCATGTTTGGGCTATGGGTGCTAATGGGAATCGGTTTTATCGCCTCTACCCTGCACCTGGGTTCGCCGATGCGGGCATTCAATTCCCTGAATCGTATTGGTGATTCGGCACTCAGCAACGAAATTGCCAGCGGCGCACTCTTCTTTGCAGTTGGTGGGCTTGGCTGGCTGCTGGCGATAGTGAAAAAACTGCCTGCGGGTCTGCGTACGCTGTGGTTGATCGTCACCATGGTGCTCGGCGTGATCTTCGTCTGGATGATGGTGCGGGTCTATAACACCATCGACACGGTACCGACGTGGTACAGCGTCTGGACGCCACTGAGCTTCTTCCTGACTCTGTTTATTGGCGGGCCGCTGCTGGGTTATCTGTTACTGCGTATAGCGGATGTTGACGGCTGGGCAATGCGTCTGCTGCCGGTCATCACGCTCATTGCGTTGACGGTAAGCGTGGTGGTGGCGCTGATGCAGGGGGCAGAGCTGGCGACTATCCATAGCGCTATCCAGCAGGCCTCGTCGCTGGTACCGGCATACGGTTCCCTGATGGCCTGGCGGGTGGTGATTCTGGTCGCCGCGCTGGTGTGTTGGATTGTGCCCCAACTGAAAGGGAATCAGCCTGCGCTGCCGCTTCTCTCACTGGCTTTTATACTGGTGTTGGTTGGTGAAATGATTGGCCGTGGCGTCTTTTATGGTCTGCATATGACGGTGGGTATGGCTGTCGCAAGTTAACGCGTTTTTTTGTTATATCAAGCCGGGCCGCCGTGCCCGGCTTTCTCTTTTTTCTTCATGAAATTTTTCAACTGAGCGTTTCGCTTGCAATAAACATTAAATCAATAAAAACAGTGGGATGAATTCTGCTGAGTGCGCCACATTGCTTAGCAGGATTAGTTTTATCAATCGACGTGGAACAAATCGTGCGAGGCCCTGAAACCGGTGGATTGACTTTGTTTTTACCAGTGGCATGATGCGCACGAAATCTATACTTCCTCACGGTTTTTAATCCATGTCCACCTATACCCGGCCAGTGCTGTTACTGCTCTGCGGCCTTCTTTTGTTGACGCTGGCGATTGCGGTGTTAAATACCCTCGTCCCGCTTTGGCTCGCCCATGAAAACTTACCGACCTGGCAGGTGGGTATGGTTAGCTCGTCTTTCTTTACGGGTAACCTGCTTGGCACCTTAATGACGGGAAGCCTGATCAAACGTTTTGGTTTTAACCGTAGCTATTATGTGGCGTCGCTGATATTTGCCGTGGGATGTGCCGGATTAGGGCTGATGGTGGGTTTCTGGAGCTGGATGGTCTGGCGTTTTATTGCGGGCGTGGGCTGCGCGATGATCTGGGTGGTCGTGGAAAGTGCGCTGATGTGCAGCGGAACCTCCCGCAACCGTGGGCGTCTGCTGGCTGCCTATATGATGGTTTACTACATCGGTACCGTGCTGGGACAGTTAATGGTCAGCAAATTCCCGACCGACTTGATGAGCGTGCTGCCGTGGGTCACCGGCATGGTGCTGGCGGCGATCCTGCCTCTGCTCTTTACGCGCATTGTGAACCAACATAGCGAACATCAGGAAGCCACGCACGTCTGGCCGATGCTGAGATTGCGCCAGGCGCGTCTGGGCGTTAATGGATGTATTATTTCCGGCATTGTACTGGGTTCACTCTATGGCCTGATGCCGCTCTATCTGAATCACCAGGGCGTCAGCGATTCCGGAATTGGCTTCTGGATGGCGGTGATGGTCAGTGCCGGCATCGTCGGGCAGTGGCCTGTCGGCCGCCTTGCCGACCGTTTTGGTCGCCTGCTGGTTTTGCGCGTACAGGTATTCGTGGTGATCATGGGTTGTCTGGCGATGCTTAGCAACGCGGCGATGGCGCCCGCGCTATTTATTTTAGGCGCAGCGGGCTTTACGCTCTATCCGGTAGCGATGGCCTGGGCCTGCGAGAAAGTAGAACATCATCAGCTGGTCGCAATGAACCAGGCGCTGCTGCTGAGCTACACGATTGGCAGTTTGTTGGGGCCCACCTTTACTGCCATGCTGATGCAGAACTATTCCGACAATTTGTTGTTCATCATGATTGCCAGCGTGTCGTTTATCTATCTGTTGATGTTGCTGCGCAAAGCGGGCAAGCATCCAACCCCGGTGGCACATGCCTGATTAAATAAAAGCCTGTCGATGACAGGCTTTTTTGTCCTCATTATATATCAGAGTTTTACGCATTGTTTGTTTATTACGCCAGGTAATAATTCACACGAGTACTACCACAATAAGGCAGCAATCATGTCTACTCGTCGTTTTACCACTACAGCGCTGGCGATAGTGTTGTCCTTAAGCTTTGCAACCGTACCTGCGATGGCTAATCCGGGAAATGGAAATGGCCACGGTAACGGGCAGGGTAATAGCGGCAATCATGGCAACGGCAATGCCAATAAAGGTAATGCTGGCAACCCGGACCATAAACAAAAAAACGGTCATCAGAACCAGGGCAAATCAAATAAAAGCGTCAGGGATGATGTCGATGCCCGCGTCAGCTACGATCATGCCCGGCATCTGGCGTTGAATTACGGCTTAACGGGGTATGATTCACTGCCGCCGGGGATTGCGAAAAACCTTGCGCGCGGCAAACCTCTGCCTCCGGGCATCGCGAAAAAAGCCGTTCCGGCGTCGATGCTGGGGCAATTACCCTCTTATCCGGGCTATGAATGGCGCGTGGTCGGGAAGGATCTGGTCTTAATTGCGCTGAGTACGGCGATTGTGACCACCATTATTAATGGCGTCTTTGACTAATAAATAATACGCCCGGTGAATACCGGGCGTATTTGTTAATACATGACCTTATGACCGTACTGCTCAAGAATGCCTTTTACGCGTTCCATGGTCTCTTTCTTCGGCGGCTTAACGCCGTCCAGCTTATACTCTTCGCCCATTGCCACCCATTTGTGTTTTCCCAATTCGTGGTATGGCAGCAGCTCAATTTTTTCGACATTACCCATATCGCGGGTAAATTCTCCCAGACGATGGGCAGAATCGTCATCGTCTGACCAGCCTGGCACCACGACGTAGCGGATCCAGGTTTTGATGCCTTTGCCGGAGATGTATTTCGCAAACTCCAGGGTACGATGGTTCGACACGCCAACCAGGTTCTGGTGTATCTCATCGTTCATCTGTTTGAGATCGAGCATGACCAGGTCGGTCACTTCCAGCAGTTCATCAATGACGGGATCGTAACGACGCACAAAGCCATTAGTATCGAGGCAGGTATGGATGCCTTCTTCGTGGCAGGCCCGGAACCAGTCGCGGACAAACTCTGCCTGCAGGATGGCTTCACCTCCTGATGCCGTCACGCCGCCGCCGGAAGCATTCATAAAGTGGCGGTAGGTTACCACCTCTTTCATCAGCTCTTCGACTGTAACTTCTTTACCACCGTGCGTATCCCAGGTATCACGATTATGGCAGTACAGGCAGCGCATCAGGCAGCCCTGGAAAAAGGTGATAAAACGGATGCCCGGGCCATCGACGGTGCCACAGGACTCAAAGGAGTGAATGCGACCAATAGTTGACATTGCGGTGATATCTCCAGCTTCGGCCCGTCCGGGGCCTGTTATGTGCACAGCTCGTGCTGACTGTGTCGAGTCTATTTTGGCTGTTATCCATCAAGTATAGATAGCGGGCAAAAGAGACTGTTGCGGGGAGGTGTTAAAAAGGCCCCACTTGCGTGGAGCCTTTATTGTACGCGCTTTACCGCGTGATTTCAGTCAATTCCCGTTACATGGATTGAGTGAAAGTACGGGTAATGACGTCTTTCTGCTGTTCTTTAGTCAGCGAGTTGAAACGTACTGCGTAGCCAGATACACGGATGGTCAACTGAGGATATTTCTCAGGATGTTCCATCGCATCGAGCAGCATTTCACGGTTCATGACGTTCACGTTCAGGTGCTGACCACCTTCGATGGACGCTTCGTGGTGGAAGTAACCATCCATCAGGCCTGCCAGGTTGGTCTTACGTACTTCGTCGTCTTTACCCAGCGCGTTTGGCACGATGGAGAAGGTGTAAGAGATACCATCTTTCGCGTAGGCAAACGGCAGTTTAGCAACGGAGGTCAGAGAGGCAACGGCACCTTTCTGGTCGCGACCGTGCATTGGGTTAGCACCTGGGCCGAATGGCGCGCCAGCACGACGACCATCTGGGGTGTTACCAGTTTTCTTACCATACACAACGTTAGAAGTGATGGTCAGAACAGACTGGGTCGGGATAGCGTTACGGTAAGTAGTGAGTTTCTGAATTTTCTTCATGAAACGTTCTACCAGGTCAACCGCCATGTCATCAACGCGTGCGTCGTTGTTACCAAACTGCGGGTATTCGCCTTCGATTTCGAAGTCGATAGCCAGACCGTCTTCGTCACGAATTGGTTTAACTTTCGCATATTTGATAGCAGACAGGGAGTCAGCCGCAACGGACAGACCTGCGATACCACATGCCATGGTGCGAACAACGTCACGGTCGTGCAGCGCCATCAGAGAGGCTTCGTAGCTGTACTTGTCGTGCATGTAGTGGATAACGTTCAGTGCAGTCACATACTGCTTAGCCAGCCAGTCCATGAAGTGATCCATGCGGTCCATGACTTCGTCATAGTTCAGCACGTCGCCTTTGATTGGCTCAGACTTAGGACCTACCTGCATTTTCAGTTTTTCATCAACGCCGCCGTTGATTGCGTACAGCATGGTTTTCGCCAGGTTTGCACGCGCACCGAAGAACTGCATTTGCTTACCAACAACCATTGGGCTTACGCAGCAAGCGATAGCGTAGTCATCGTTGTTGAAGTCAGGGCGCATCAGGTCATCGTTCTCGTACTGCAGAGAAGAGGTATCGATGGACACTTTAGCGGCGAATTTCTTGAAGTTCAGTGGCAGTTTTTCAGACCACAGAACGGTGATGTTTGGCTCCGGAGAAGGACCCATGGTGTACAGAGTGTTCAGGAAGCGGAAGCTGTTTTTGGTTACCAGCGTACGACCGTCAACGCCCATACCGCCGATAGATTCGGTTGCCCAGATTGGGTCACCAGAGAACAGTTCGTCGTACTCAGGGGTACGCAGGAAGCGAACCATACGCAGTTTCATGACCAGGTGGTCAATCATTTCCTGAGCGTCTTGTTCGGTGATTTTGCCCGCTTTCAGGTCACGTTCAATGTACGCATCCAGGAAGGTGGATACGCGACCGAAGGACATGGCAGCACCGTTCTGAGACTTAACGGCGGCCAGGTAGCCGAAGTAGGTCCACTGGATAGCTTCCTGAGCGTTAGTTGCAGGACCAGAGATATCGCAGCCGTATTTCGCTGCCATCTCTTTAATCTGACCCAGCGCACGGTGCTGTTCAGCAATCTCTTCACGCAGACGGATAGTCGCTTCCAGGTTTACGCCGTTTTCCAGGTCAGACTGCAGGGACAGGAACTGGGAGTATTTGTCTTTCAGCAGGAAGTCGATACCGTACAGCGCAACGCGACGGTAATCACCGATGATACGGCCACGGCCATACGCATCTGGCAGACCAGTCAGAACGCCAGATTTACGGCAGTTCAGAATATCTTTGGTGTAAACATCGAATACACCCTGGTTGTGGGTTTTGCGGTATTCGGTGAAGATTTTTTTCAACATTGGGTCCAGCTCGCGGTTATACGCTTTGCAGGAACCTTCAACCATTTTGATACCACCGAACGGGATAATCGCACGTTTCAGTGGGGCTTCAGTTTGCAGACCAACGATTTTCTCAAGGGCTTTGTTGATGTAGCCAGCATCGTGAGAAGTGATGGTGGAAGCAACGGAGGTGTCAAAATCAACTGGCGCGTGAGTGCGGTTTTCCAGTTTAACGCCTTCCATTACGCTGTCCCACAGCTTGGTGGTCGCATCAGTTGCGCCAGCCAGGAAGGATTCGTCACCTTCATACGGGGTGTAGTTTTTCTGAATAAAGTCACGGACGTTGACTTCATTCTGCCAGTCACCTTTCGCAAAACCTTCCCAGGCTGTGGCTAACTTTTCATTAAGCTCGGACATGTAACACCTACCTTCTTAAGTGGATTTTTTATTTACTGCCTGAGACATCATCAATGATGATTATCGCCACGCAGGTAAATGACCCAGTATGTCAACCCGACCAGCAGACCCCCACCGATAATGTTCCCGATAGTGACAGGGATCAGGTTATCTGTGATGAAATTCATAATAGTCAGGTGAGAGAAACTTTCCGGGGAAGAACCGATAGCGGTCCAGAACTCCGGGCTTGCAAAATTACGGATGACGATGCCCATCGGGATCATAAACATGTTTGCAATACTGTGCTCAAAGCCGCTGGCGACAAACATGGCGACAGGCAGAACCATAATCATGGCTTTGTCCATCAGGCTACGGCCGGAGTAGCTCATCCAGACCGCCAGGCAGACCATCAGGTTTGCAAGGATACCCAGCGCCACGGCTTCAATAAATGTATGGTGCATTTTGTGGTCAGCGGTCTGCAGGACATTTAGCCCCCATCCGCCGTTGGCTGTCATATATTCACCCGACAACCACATCAACAGTACAAACAGCAGGCAGCCAATCAGGTTGCCGATGTAAACGTTGACCCAGTTTTTCGCTAACTGCCCCCAGGTAATCTTACCGCTCGCTTTGGCGACAACGATCAACACCGTGGAGGTAAAGAGGTCGGCGCCGCAAATGACGCAAAGAATCAGACCCAGCGAGAAGCAAATGCCGCCAATCAGTTTCGCGATACCAAAGGGCATAGCGGCGGTGCCGGTGGTAGCAGTGATGTAGAAAACGAAGGCTATGGAGATGAACACACCGGCAGTAATCGCCAGGAAAAACGTGGTCATCGGCTGTTTCGTTGCTTTATAGACACCCGCTTCTTCGGCAACTTTCGCCATGGCAGCTGGGAGTAAAAGATCAAAAGGGTTGTCAGCTTTCACACTAACTCTCTCTTTATTAAGTCGGCGACGAGATACTAACAAAGCATTATAGAAGAGAAATTGATATAGATCATATCTCGCCTGGCTTATAGGCCCGCACTCTGCATGGTTTTACAGCAAAAGCGGCGTAAGTTTTTGATTATCAGTATAAAAATAAATTTTAAAAGTTATAAAATGATTTGATTTTTTTCTTTGGCCGTCCTCCATAACAGTTAATTATAATGGAGTATTTACTATAAAAAGTTACAACAATATCCAGGTCGCTATTATTATAGTTACCGTTATTTAACTTTATTATTACAATTAAACTTGATTGCCTTATAAATAAAAAACGGGGCAATTAAATTGCCCCGTAATATAACGTAGGCGACGGAATACGCCTACTCTCTATAATGCTATTTGCGGTTATTTTGCCCAATAAGCGCTTTTGGCTTTCTGCAGTTTCTCGTAGGCTTTTAACAGCGACTGATGCGCCGGGAAGGCTTTCAAATCGCTGTCCACAGCCTGCAGGCCGTAGAACGGTGCTTCACCACTCAGGGCTGCACTGGCAGCCTCAACGGCGTCTGCGCCATACATACGAACGAAGGCGTGCAGATACTGCAGCGGCTCACGCTCTTCTTCCTGAGAGAGCAGCAGCAAGGTCTGCAGGCAACGGTAGTAGTTCGCACGCTCAGCCGAGAAAATAGAGCCGTTGAACTCAATGGTCCATTCAACCCAGGTCAGAGCCTGCTCCAGATCGCCGCCCGCCAGGGCCAGCATTGCCTTTAGCTCACCGATGCGCAGGGTGTACCAGCCGTTGTCTTTACCGGTTGCCAGCCCCAGCAATTCACGTACGCGAGTAAAATCGTCATTACCTTCGTCATCGAGTTGGGTGATGAGGTTGAGATAATCTTCTTTTTCCCAACGGCTTTCCGGGAGGGAGAGCAGGGTTTCGCGCAGATGCGTGCCCATGGTGTTATTGGCCAACCACAGATCTTCAACCGGATAGATATCAGACATGCCAGGCGCAAGAATACGGCAAGCATAGACACCCAGATGTTCGTAATCGGCGATATACACTTCCTGATCTTCTTCACGGAAGATAGCCATCAGCGTGGCGAATTCCTCTTCGGTGGTGCCGGAGAAGCTCCAGTCCACGAACGGGTAATCTGCATCCTGCTTGAACATATCCCAGGAGATCAGACCGCTGGAATCGATAAAGTGGGTTTCAAGGTTAGCGTGTTCAGCGACTTCTTCGTCGTCAAAGGTGGGTGGCGTAAAGACGTCAAGATCTTTCAGACCGCGGCCCTGCAGCAACTCGGTAACTGTACGCTCAAGCGCCACGCCGAAGTCTGGGTGCGCGCCAAAGGAGGCAAAGCAGGTCCCGTTAGCCGGGTTAAACAGGACCACACAGATAACCGGGTATTTACCGCCCAGCGAGCCGTCATACGCGAAAATAGGGAAACCTTCGGCTTCCAGTTTAGCAATGGATTCCACCACGCCCGGGTAACGCGCAAGAACCTCGCTCGGGATCTCCGGCAGGCTGATTGATTCGGCGATAATGCGGTTTTTGATATGACGCTCAAACACTTCAGACAGACCCTGCACACGCGCTTCGTTGCGGGTGTTACCGGCGGACATACCGTTAGAGACATACAGGTTGCCAACGATATTCATTGGAATGTAGACGGTCTGTTCGTCGGACTGACGGGTAAACGGCAGGGCACAAATCCCACGCTCATCATTGCCGGATTGCAGATCCACCAGCATGCTGGCGGTCAGTTCGTTGTCCAGATCGTAAAACGCGCGCAGACGATCGTCCAGAATACCTTCCGGCAGCTCGTCATCTTCGGTCAGCGGGAACCACTTCTCGTTCGGATAGTGCACAAACGGGCCGTTGGCAATGGTGTCGCCCAGCCAGAAATCTGCAAAGAAATAGTTGGTGGAGAGACGCTCAAAGTACTCACCCAGCGCAGAAGCCAGGGCCGCTTTTTTCGTGGCGCCTTTACCGTTAGTAAAGCACAGGGCACAGTCTTTATCGCGAATATGCACGGACCAGACGTGAGGTACAGGGTTCAGCCAGGACGCTTCTTCAATATTAAAGCCCAGATCGGTCAGTTTTTGCTGGAAGCGTGCGATGGAATCTTCCAGAGCGGCGTCTTTGCCGGGGATAAAGGTTTGGGTCATGATTAGTCAGTTGTTGATGGCAGGATGCGCAATAATACGGCTTTTAAGGAAGGATGGCTATTAACGGGAGAGTGTCAGGGCATGGGGTGACCACATACCCTGGAAGATTAAAGAATAGGGGCGCAGATACTCACGATCATTGCGGCACCCGACAGACTGGTCCCAACAATTCCGGCCGCCATAACGGCGAAGCCAATGCCCAGCGTAAAGGGCCCGGCGATAGCGCCAAGCACAATAGTGGGAATAAACGCCCCCAGACCAAGGCCGGCCGGTAAAGATAGCAGCCCAAAGCCACCGCTGACGACGCAGATTTCGTCACAGGTTAATTCACGCATAAAAAATCCTTTTCAATGAGTTTTGATTTCCAGACGAAAGATTTTAGGGAACAGGAATACCGGGAGTAAATCCCGCGATTGGGAGCAACGTCTGAAATCAGAAGAAATCAGATTTGATTTAGCCCCTGAGCAGCGCAGTCAGGCGGCGGAAAGCGGAACCTGAGCTATGCTTACAGGGAGTAACTTACTGTAAAGGAACAACAAAAATGAAAGCGTTCGATCTCCAACGGATGGCATTCGATAAAGTCCCTCCTGAATTTTTAGGTGAAGTTGCGCTGCGTAGCCTCTATACCTTTGTTTTGGTGTTTCTATTTCTCAAAATAACCGGTCGACGCGGCGTGCGTCAGATGTCGCTTTTCGAAGTGTTAATCATTTTAACCCTGGGCTCCGCGGCCGGAGACGTCGCGTTTTATGACGACGTGCCGATGGTGCCCGTGTTTATTGTTTTTGTGTCACTTGCTTTGCTCTACCGACTGGTGATGTGGCTGATGTCTAAAAGTGAAAAGCTGGAAGACCTGTTCGAAGGGAAGCCGGTCGTTATCATTGAAGAGGGGCAACTGGCCTGGGAAAAAGTGCAAAGCGCGAATATGACGGAGTTTGAGTTCTTTATGGAGCTACGTCTCAACAGCGTTGAACAACTGGGCCAGGTCCGACTGGCTATTATGGAAACCAATGGGCAGATCAGCGTCTATTACTACCCCGATGACGAGGTCAAGCCCGGGCTGTGTATCTTGCCGGATATGCTGATTGACCGTTTTAAGACCGTACCTGAGAGCGGGCAGTATGCCTGCATAAAGTGTAGCCATGTCGTGTCCATGCAGGCAGGCGATCATATGTTATGCCCGCGCTGTACCAATCCAGAATGGACGAAGGTTAGCCGGGCCAAACGGCTCGCCTGACAGCCAATTTGTCGGTTTTGTGACAGGGCGGTGGTAGATTGTATTGTGTGACCTGCGCCACATTTCCAGGGTCATAAGTTTTAGACATTGCGGCGCGTGTCACTGAATGATAAAACCGATATCCACAGTTATAACTTATTGCTTTAAGCGTGGTGAGGGGAAATGGCTCAGGTCTTTAATTTCAGTTCAGGTCCGGCAATGTTACCGGCAGAGGTACTTAAGCAAGCTCAGCAAGAGCTGGTTGACTGGCAGGGACTCGGTACGTCGGTGATGGAGATTAGCCACCGTGGTAAAGAGTTTATCCAGGTGGCGGAAGAGGCAGAAAAGGATTTTCGCGATCTGCTGAATATTCCCTCGAACTACAAAGTATTGTTCTGCCACGGCGGGGGACGCGGTCAGTTTGCTGGCGTTCCGCTGAATATTCTCGGTGACAAAACCACGGCAGATTACGTGGATGCGGGCTACTGGGCGGCAAGCGCAGTAAAAGAAGCGCACAAATACTGTACGCCGAACGTTATCGACGCCAAAGTCACCGTTGACGGACTGCGCGCTGTGAAGCCAATGCGCGAATGGCAGCTTTCTGATAACGCCGCGTATCTGCACTACTGCCCGAATGAAACCATCGACGGTATTGCCATTGATGAGACCCCGGACTTCGGTAAAGATGTTGTCGTTGCCGCCGATTTCTCCTCCACTATCCTTTCCGCGCCGCTCGATATCAGCCGCTTCGGTGTTATCTACGCTGGCGCGCAGAAAAACATCGGCACGGCGGGTTTGACTATCGTCATCGTACGTGAGGAACTATTGGGTAAAGCCCATACAGCTTGCCCATCCATTCTGGACTACACCGTGTTGAACGATAACGACTCTATGTTCAACACCCCGCCAACCTTTGCCTGGTATCTCTCCGGTCTGGTCTTCAAGTGGCTGAAGCAAAATGGCGGTGTGGCGCAGATGGATAAGATCAATCAGCAGAAAGCTGAACTGCTTTATGGCACCATCGATAAGAGCGACTTTTACCGCAACGATGTGGCTAAAGCCAACCGCTCCCGCATGAACGTCCCGTTCCAGCTGGCGGATAGCAATCTGGATAAAGTGTTCCTGGAAGAGTCCTTCGCTGCGGGTCTGCATGCGTTGAAAGGCCACCGCGTCGTTGGCGGAATGCGCGCCTCTATTTATAACGCTATGCCGCTGGAAGGCGTGAAGGCCCTGACCGATTTCATGATCGACTTCGAACGTCGTCACGGTTAATCGCGCTGTTTTCACCCCCGCAGCATCGCTGCGGGGTTTTTATTAAGTTGAGTTGAGAGTTAAGTTTCATGGAATCCCTGACGTTACAACCAATCGCGCGAGTAGACGGCACCATCAATCTGCCGGGTTCAAAGAGTGTTTCGAACCGCGCCCTGTTGCTGGCAGCGCTGGCAAATGGCACGACAGTCCTGACCAACCTGCTGGATAGCGATGACGTACGTCATATGCTCAATGCGTTACAAGCGTTGGGCGTTCACTACACGCTCTCTGACGATCGAACCCGTTGTGAAGTTACTGGCAACGGTGGGGCGCTGCGCGCTGCCGAAGAGCTCGAGTTGTTCCTGGGTAACGCCGGCACCGCTATGCGCCCCCTGGCCGCAGCCCTGTGTCTGGGTAACAGCAATATTGTGCTGACGGGCGAACCGCGCATGAAAGAGCGTCCGATTGGTCATCTGGTGGATGCCCTGCGTCAGGGCGGCGCGAAAATTGACTATCTGGAACAGGAAAACTATCCACCACTGCGCCTGCGCGGAGGCTTCACCGGCGGTCATGTTGAGGTAGATGGCAGCGTTTCCAGCCAGTTCTTAACCGCGCTGCTGATGACCGCGCCGCTGGCACCACAGGACACCGTGATTACCATCAAAGGCGATCTGGTCTCTAAGCCCTATATCGATATCACGCTGCATCTGATGCAAACTTTCGGCATCGAGGTGGAAAACCACGCTTATCAGCGCTTCGTAGTGCGCGGTGCACAGCAGTATCAATCTCCGGGCCACTATCTTGTTGAAGGCGACGCCTCTTCCGCCTCCTATTTCCTGGCCGCGGGGGCGATTAAGGGCGGCACCGTTAAAGTAACCGGCATCGGCCGTAATAGTGTGCAAGGCGATATCCGCTTTGCAGACGTTCTGGAGAAGATGGGCGCCACGGTGACCTGGGGGGAGGACTTCATCTCCTGTACGCGTGGCGAACTCAACGCCATCGACATGGACATGAACCATATCCCGGATGCGGCGATGACCATTGCGACGGCAGCGCTTTTCGCAAAAGGGACCACCACGCTGCGTAACATCTATAACTGGCGTGTGAAAGAGACCGACCGTCTGTTTGCAATGGCAACCGAACTGCGCAAAGTGGGCGCAGAGGTAGAAGAGGGCGAAGACTACATCCGCGTCACACCACCGGCACAACTGCAGGTGGCTGAAATCGGCACCTATAACGATCACCGCATGGCGATGTGTTTCTCGCTGGTGGCGCTCTCGGATACCCCGGTGACCATTCTCGATCCGAAATGTACCGCGAAAACCTTCCCGGACTACTTCGAACAGCTGGCGCGCATCAGTACGCTGGCGTAATCATCCTTTGCCGCATCATCGGATGCGGCATTTCCTTACGTTTCCTGACCCACACTCCCGCGCATTTCTTCTACACTCTGCTTCATTAATTTCGTTATTTGCACGCAAAGGTAACAGTTGCGCAAGATGACGCGTATAATGCGCGGCGTTTATATGAACGGTATGCCTTATTTAAGGAGAAAACGATGACGGCAGTTGCCCCGGTAATCACCATTGATGGGCCAAGTGGCGCAGGGAAAGGTACGCTGTGCAAAGCAATGGCGGAAGCATTGCAATGGCATCTTTTAGATTCGGGAGCAATCTATCGCGTACTGGCTTTGGCTGCGCTGCACCACCATGTGGATGTCGCGTCTGAAGAGGCACTGGTCCCGCTGGCTGCGCATCTGGATGTTCGTTTTGTCTCGACCGACGGCAACCTTGAAGTCATTCTCGAAGGTGAAGACGTGAGCGGTGAAATCCGCACCCAGGAAGTGGCCAATGCGGCTTCGCAGGTTGCCGCCTTCCCGCGCGTACGTGAAGCCTTGTTACGACGCCAGCGTGCATTCCGTGAAACACCCGGTTTGATCGCCGACGGTCGCGACATGGGAACCGTGGTTTTCCCTGATGCGCCTGTGAAAATTTTCCTTGATGCCTCATCGGAAGAGCGAGCGCAACGCCGCATGCTTCAGTTGCAGGAGAAGGGGTTTAGTGTTAACTTTGATCGCCTTTTATCCGAGATAAAAGAACGTGATGACCGCGATCGTAACCGCGCCGTCGCGCCACTTGTTCCTGCAGAAGATGCGTTAGTGCTGGACTCTACCAGTTTAACTATTGAGCAAGTGATTGAAAAAGCGCTACAATATGCGCGCCAGAAATTGGCTCTCGCGTAATCGCGACCGATTTAGTAGTACCCCCGCTGCAATGGATTGACGGCGGGTATGTGAAACAACCCCATCCGGCACGGAGCCAGGTGGACGTTAATATTAACCTGAAGATTAAACATGACTGAATCTTTTGCTCAACTATTTGAAGAATCCTTAAAAACAATCGAAACCCGTCCGGGTTCCATCGTTCGCGGTGTTGTTGTTGCTATCGACAAAGACGTAGTACTGGTTGACGCCGGTCTGAAATCTGAGTCCGCCATTCCGGCTGAGCAGTTCAAAAACGCCCAGGGCGAGCTGGAAATCCAGGTCGGTGACGAAGTTGACGTTGCACTGGACGCAGTAGAAGACGGCTTCGGCGAAACCCTGCTGTCTCGTGAGAAAGCTAAACGTCACGAAGCATGGATCACCCTGGAAAAAGCTTACGAAGAAGCTGAAACTGTGGTCGGTGTTATCAACGGCAAAGTTAAAGGTGGCTTCACTGTTGAGCTGAATGGTATTCGTGCGTTCCTGCCAGGTTCACTGGTAGACGTTCGTCCAGTCCGTGACACCCTGCACCTCGAAGGCAAAGAGCTTGAGTTCAAAGTAATCAAGCTGGACCAGAAGCGTAACAACGTTGTTGTATCCCGTCGTGCCGTTATCGAATCCGAAAACAGCGCAGAACGCGATCAGCTGCTGGAAAACCTGCAGGAAGGCATGGAAGTCAAAGGTATCGTTAAGAACCTCACTGACTACGGCGCATTCGTTGACCTGGGCGGCGTTGATGGCCTGCTGCACATCACCGACATGGCGTGGAAACGCGTTAAGCACCCAAGCGAAATCGTGAACGTGGGCGACGAAATCACTGTTAAAGTGCTGAAGTTCGACCGCGAGCGTACTCGTGTATCCCTCGGCCTGAAACAGCTGGGCGAAGATCCATGGGTAGCTATCGCTAAGCGTTACCCAGAAGGTACTAAACTGACTGGTCGCGTTACCAACCTGACCGACTACGGCTGCTTCGTTGAAATCGAAGAAGGCGTTGAAGGCCTGGTGCACGTTTCCGAAATGGACTGGACCAACAAAAACATCCACCCATCCAAAGTTGTTAACGTTGGTGATGTAGTGGAAGTGATGGTTCTGGATATCGACGAAGAACGTCGTCGTATCTCCCTGGGCCTGAAGCAGTGCAAAAACAACCCATGGCAGCAGTTCGCGGAAACCCACAACAAGGGTGACCGTGTTGAAGGTAAAATCAAGTCTATCACTGACTTCGGTATCTTCATCGGCCTGGACGGCGGCATCGATGGCCTGGTTCACCTGTCTGACATCTCCTGGAACGTTGCAGGCGAAGAAGCAGTACGTGAATTCAAGAAAGGCGACGAAATCGCTGCAGTTGTTCTGCAGGTTGACGCAGAACGTGAGCGTATCTCCCTGGGCGTTAAGCAACTGGCAGAAGATCCGTTCAACAACTGGGTTGCACTGAACAAGAAAGGCGCAATTGTAAACGGTAAAGTAACTGCAGTTGACGCTAAAGGCGCAACCGTAGAACTGGCTGACGGCGTTGAAGGTTACCTGCGCGCTTCCGAAGCTTCCCGTGACCGCGTTGAAGATGCAACTCTGGTTCTGAGCGTTGGCGATGACGTTGAAGCTAAGTTCACCGGTGTTGACCGTAAGAACCGTGCAATCAGCCTGTCTGTTCGTGCTAAAGACGAAGCTGATGAGAAAGATGCAATCGCAACTGTTAACAAACAGGAAGATGCAAACTTCTCTAACAACGCAATGGCTGAAGCTTTCAAAGCAGCTAAAGGCGAGTAATTCAAGTAATCCGATTCCTTTGAGCTATAACGCAGTTACGGCTCTAAGGATAACGAGTCTACTTGACAGATTGCAGGATTCGTCCTGTAATCAATAACAAAGGGCGGCTACGGCCGCCCTTGTTTAATAAGCTGTTCAGCTAATAGGTTTGAAGGAACCGGAGGAATCATGACCAAGTCAGAATTGATCGAAAGACTTGCCAGCCAGCAATCACACATCCCTGCAAAAGCTGTCGAAGATGCAGTGAAAGAGATGCTTGAGCATATGGCCTCGACTCTGGCACAGGGCGAGCGCATTGAAATCCGCGGTTTCGGAAGTTTTTCACTGCACTATCGTGCACCACGCACCGGGCGTAACCCGAAGACTGGCGATAAAGTAGAGCTGGAAGGTAAATACGTTCCGCACTTCAAGCCGGGTAAAGAATTGCGCGATCGCGCCAATATTTATGGCGACTGATTCTGCCCTGCTGGCGTGAATGAGTTGTTGAAGAAAAGCACCTGCGGGTGCTTTTTTTTCGTCTTAAATTCCTCTTCCTGAAAGAATCGCACAATTTTTAGTGCAATCTTGCAATCATCTTGAAAACTTTTCGTACGCGCTTCCTTATTCATCTTAAGCCATATGACCAGGACTGAATGACCCGGCACACTCCCTGCTAACAGGGAGGTGGAAATGAGTCTGACTGCACTATCAACATGCGTCATCCTGGCGATCGTGCCATTGCTATGGCTGCCTGCGTTGCCAGATTTACATGTTATTCAGGCTATCGCCTTCGCAGGGGCCATCGGTGCCTGGTGTCGCTGTCGGCCTGTGCGGTTGACCGGCTTCTGGCTTCTCTTTATGGCCTGGGGGCTGCTTGCCGGGCAGGCGATAGTCTGGCCGATGACCCACCTGACCAAAGGCCGGCAGGAGGCCGAGGTCATTCTTACCGCCAGCGATGGTGACACTACGCACCGGGCGAAAATTATCCGCATCAATGGTCAACGCCTTTCACCTGCCGTCGGGGTGAAGCTCTATGGTCAGGCGCTTCCCCAGGCCGGGTGTGCAGGGCAACGCTGGCGCATGACGCTCGCCTTGCGTCCAGTGCATGGACAGCTCAATGAAGGGGGTTTTGACGCGCAGCGCCATGCCTTGTCACAACATTTACCGTTGACCGGGCGTTTCACGCACGCCCAGCTGCTGGATGCCCGATGCAGTCTGCGTGCCCGCTATCTCGCCTCTCTGAGTGCGACGCTGGAGCCATATCAATGGGGAGCCGTCATGCTGGGATTAGGGATGGGGGAGCGGCTGACGGTCAAGCCAGAAGTAAATGACCTGATGCGGGAAACCGGTACATCCCATCTGATGGCGATTTCTGGATTACATATTGCGCTGGCCGCATCAGCTCTCTGGCTTTTGGTGCGTGCTTTCCAGTTTTTTATCCCTGTACATCGAATAGGCTGGCGAAGCCCGATGATGGCCGGTTTTTGCTTTGCTACATTTTACGCGGGGCTGACCGGTATGCAGCCTCCAGCGCTGCGTACCGTGGTATCGCTGGCGGTTTGCCTCGCCTTACAACTCAGCGGGCGACGCTGGTCATCCTGGCAGGTATGGCGGGTTTGCATAGCCGCGATCCTGTTTGTCGATCCGCTGGCTGTGCTCTCTCATAGCCTGCTGCTTTCCGCCTTTGCGGTAGCGGCGCTTATCTTCTGGTTTCAGTGGTTGCCCGTGACGAATAGGAGGTTACCCCGGGGAGTGCAGTCCATTGCGAACTTGCTGCATCTACAGTTGGGAATGCTGTTTTTACTACTGCCCCTGCAGGTTGCGTTGTTTCATGGTTTCAGCCTTTCTTCGCTGGCGGCGAACCTGGTTGCCGTACCGCTGGTCACTTTTGTCGCGGTACCGCTCATTTTGCTGGGAATGTTTTGCCATCTTGTGGCCATGACCCTGGTTGAAAATGGGCTGTGGATGGCCACTGATGCCGTACTTGATCTGCTGTTCAGGTTTTTGAAAATTCTGCCCAATGGCTGGATTGGGGTAGACAATCGGTGGACCGGGCTGGCACTCCTTCCCTGGCTTGCGCTTATCGGCTGGCGGATGCGCGTCTGGAAGAGCTCGCCGGTACTCTGTCTGGTGGTCATCATTGTGTTCACGTTCCCGTTTTGGCGAGCCAGGCACGATAACAGCTGGGCACTGCATATGTTGGATGTTGGGCAGGGGCTGGCTATGGTCATTGAACGTCAGGGCAGGGCGGTGCTTTATGACACAGGCCCAGCGTGGCCGGGGGGAGACAGCGCTCAACTACACATTATTCCCTGGCTACGCTGGCATCATTTATATCCTGACGGCGTTATTCTCAGTCACGATCATCTGGATCACGCCGGAGGCCTGAACACCTTGCGCAAAACCTGGCCAGATATGTGGGTTCGTAGTCCGCTGCGTCAGGAAGACCATATGCCCTGTTTTCGCGGTGAACGCTGGCAATGGCAGGGGCTGACCTTTAGCGCACACTGGCCTGTCGATGCCGTTCGCTGGCGCGGAAATAATCGCTCCTGCGTGGTGAAAGTGGATGACGGGGTACACAGCGTATTATTAACAGGCGATATTGAAGCTGAGGCGGAAAAGGCGATGCTGAGTCACCACTGGCAATATCTTCCGTCTACACTTATCCAGGTGCCTCACCACGGGAGCAATACCTCCTCAACGCTGCCTTTGATACAGCGCGTTAATGGGCATATCGCACTGGTCTCTGCTTCACGATTTAACGCCTGGCGCTTGCCGTCGGGGAAAGTGGCAAATCGCTATCGTAAGGAGGGTTATCAGTGGGTCACTACGCCCCAGAGCGGGCAAATCACGGTGACGTTTACACCGCAAGCGTGGCAAATCCAACGTTTACGATATCAATATTTCCGTCGTTGGTATCATCAGTGGTTTGGCGTGCCCGGCGATAACGGGTAGAATATGCGGCTATTTCAACAAATGCTGGTTTTATGAATGCATAACGATAAAGATCTCTCCACGTGGCAGACCTTCCGCCGTCTCTGGCCGATGATTGCACCTTTCAAGCCTGGTCTGATCGTGGCAGCCGTCGCGTTAATTCTCAACGCTGCCAGCGATACTTTCATGCTATCGCTTCTCAAGCCACTGTTGGACGAGGGTTTTGGTAAAACGGATCGCTCTGTGCTGCTGTGGATGCCTTTGGTGGTTATCGGCCTGATGGTCATGCGTGGTATCACCAGCTATGTCTCTAGCTACTGCATCTCCTGGGTGTCAGGAAAAGTGGTAATGACGATGCGCCGCCGTCTGTTCAGCCACATGATGGGCATGCCGGTCTCCTTCTTCGACAAGCAGTCCACCGGGACGCTGTTGTCGCGCATTACCTACGACTCAGAACAGGTTGCCTCTTCCTCTTCCGGCGCGCTGATTACCGTGGTGCGTGAAGGCGCGTCGATTATCGGCCTGTTCATCATGATGTTTTACTACAGCTGGCAGCTGTCGCTGATACTCATCGTACTCGCCCCGGTTGTCTCTATCGCCATTCGCGTCGTCTCCAAACGTTTCCGCAATATCAGTAAAAATATGCAGAACACCATGGGACAAGTGACCACCAGCGCAGAGCAGATGCTGAAAGGCCACAAAGAGGTGCTGATCTTCGGCGGTCAGGAAGTTGAAACCAAACGCTTCGATAAGGTCAGCAACAAAATGCGTACCCAGGGGATGAAAATGGTTTCCGCTTCATCCATCTCCGATCCAATCATTCAGCTGATTGCCTCCCTTGCCCTGGCGTTTGTGCTGTATGCCGCGAGCTTCCCAAGCGTGATGGAAACTCTGACGGCCGGTACGATTACCGTTGTCTTCTCGTCAATGATTGCCCTGATGCGCCCGCTCAAATCGCTGACTAACGTCAACGCGCAGTTCCAGCGCGGTATGGCAGCCTGCCAGACGCTGTTCAGTATCCTCGATTCAGAGCAGGAGAAAGACGAAGGGACGCGCGTGATTGAGCGTGCAAAAGGCAATGTCCAGTTCCGCAACGTCACCTTTACCTACCCGGGCCGTGAAGCGCCTGCGCTGCGTAATATCAATCTGGATATTCCGGAAGGTAAAACCGTGGCACTGGTTGGCCGGTCTGGTTCGGGTAAATCGACCATCGCTAGTCTGATGACCCGTTTTTACGATATCGATGAGGGTGAGATTTTACTCGATGGGCACGATTTGCGGGAATATACCCTGCAGTCGCTGCGTAACCAGGTTGCGCTGGTTTCTCAGAACGTCCACCTGTTCAATGATACCGTTGCCAATAACATCGCCTATGCCCGTACAGAAGAGTACAGCCGCGAGCAGATCGAAAACGCTGCCCGTATGGCCTATGCGATGGACTTTATCAATAAGATGGATAACGGTCTTGATACCGTTATTGGTGAAAACGGCGTGCTGCTCTCCGGCGGTCAGCGTCAACGTATCGCGATTGCCCGCGCGCTGCTGCGTGATAGCCCGATACTGATTCTCGACGAAGCCACCTCTGCGCTCGATACCGAGTCAGAGCGTGCCATTCAGTCGGCACTGGATGAGCTGCAGAAAAACCGTACCTCGCTGGTGATTGCGCACCGTCTCTCTACCATCGAACAGGCCGATGAGATTGTGGTGGTGGAAGATGGCGTCATTGTTGAGCGCGGCAGCCATGCCGATCTGCTTGAACAACGCGGTGTCTATGCTCAGCTTCATAAGATGCAGTTTGGCGCATGATTGCCCGCATCTGGTCCGGTGAGTCACCCCTGTGGATGTTGCTGTTACCGCTCTCCTGGCTGTATGGCCTGGTGAGCGGTCTCATACGCCTCAGCTACAGACTGGGCCTGAAAAAAGCATGGCGTGCTCCCGTGCCCGTTGTGGTCGTTGGAAATCTTACCGCCGGTGGCAACGGCAAAACGCCGGTTGTTATCTGGCTGGTAGAGCAGTTAACGCGTCAGGGGATTCGCGTGGGCGTTGTCTCACGGGGTTATGGCGGCAAAGCGGCTAGCTATCCTCTGGTGCTTAATGCGCAGACAACGACAGCAGAAGCTGGCGATGAACCGGTATTAATCTTCCAACGTACCGGAGTGCCGGTGGCGGTGTCCCCGGTACGTAGCGAAGCCGTACAGGCGCTGCTGGAACATGCTCCGGTACAGCTGGTCATTACCGATGACGGTCTGCAGCACTACGCGCTGGCGCGTGATAAAGAGATAGTGGTCGTGGACGGTGTCCGTCGTTTTGGGAATGGCTGGTGGTTGCCTGCCGGGCCGATGCGCGAGCGGGCTTCCCGTTTAGATTCCGTCGATGCGATCATCGTCAATGGCGGCGCGGCCCAGGCGGGTGAGATCCCGATGCGGCTGCAGCCGGGGCTGGCAGTTAATCTGCTCAGCGGTGAACGTCGTAACGTGGCTGAACTCCCGGGCCTGGTTGCGATGGCGGGCATTGGCCATCCGCCGCGCTTCTTCGCCACCCTGGAGCAGTGCGGCGCCACGCTGGTAAAAAAAATCCCGCTGGCTGACCATCAGGCAGTGAGCCAGCAGCAGGTTGCGGCGATGACCACTTCGGGCCAGACATTAATCATGACCGAAAAAGACGCTGTAAAATGTCGCCCCTTTGCGCGTGATAACTGGTGGTATTTGCCTGTCGATGCAGAGTTAGAGGGCGAGCGCCCTGAAAAACTGCTTCTGGAACTGATCGCCCTCGCGCGCCAGGCTAATGAGGTCGCCACCGCGCATTAACTGACAGGACACGCTATGGCTCTCCCCTGGCTTACGCTTTCAGCTGCACGTCATCTTCATCTTTCTGCCCAGGGGCTGCTAAAAAAGCCTCGCCGCCGCGCAAAGCCTACGGACATCCTTCCTGCCATTCAACGCATGTCGTTACTGCAAATCGATACCATCAATATTGTCGCCCGCAGCCCTTACCTAGTGCTCTTCAGTCGTCTTGGTGCGTATTCGCCTGAGTGGCTTGAAAACGCCCTCAGTAACGGCGAACTGATGGAGTACTGGGCCCATGAGGCCTGCTTTCTGCCGCGCAGTGATTTTGCCCTGGTGCGCCATCGCATGCGCGCCCCGGACAAGATGGGCTGGAAATACCGCAAAGAGTGGATGGAACAACACGCCGAGGAAATTAAAGCGCTGACAGAGCATATCAAGCAAAACGGCCCGGTTCGTTCCGCTGACTTTGAACATCCGCGTAAAGGTGCCAGCGGCTGGTGGGAGTGGAAGCCCCATAAACGCCATCTCGAAGGACTCTTTACCGCCGGGGAAGTGATGGTGATCGCGCGGCGGAATTTCCAGCGGGTCTACGATTTGACCCACCGGGTGATGCCGCACTGGGACGATGAGCGGGATATGCTCTCTCAGAGCGCGGCTGAAGCTATCATGCTGGAAAACAGCGCCCGCAGTCTGGGCATTTTTCGCCCGCAATGGCTGGCCGATTATTATCGGCTGCGCCAGCCAGCCCTGGCGCCCCTTATGCAGGAGTGGCAGGCGCAACAGCGGATCATTCCCGTGGAGGTAGAGTCCTTAGGCGCAATGTGGCTGCACAGCGATCTGCTACCTGAACTGGAACTCGCGCTGGTGGGAAAACTGACAGCAACCCACAGTGCGGTTTTATCCCCCTTTGACCCGGTGGTATGGGACCGCAAACGCGCCGAACAGTTTTTTGATTTTAGCTATCGGCTGGAGTGTTATACCCCGGCTCCCAAACGCCAGTATGGCTATTTTGTCCTGCCCTTGCTGCATAAAGGGCAACTGGTGGGGCGAATGGATGCCAAAATGCACCGTAAAGCTGGCGAGCTTGAGATTATTTCTCTCTATCTGGAAGAGGGGACGCGAGTCACCGCCGGGCTGGAGAAGGGGCTGCGCGCCGCAATAACCGAATTTGCTGCCTGGCAGGACGCAACGCGCGTTCGGCTGGGTCAACTGCCGCACGGTCTATTTGCTACCTGTCGAAGTGGCTGGGAAATAGACGCGGTCTGAAAAAGGAATATGGTAAGCTTTAGCCATAACCTATACGGAGGAATCATGGATCACCGTTTACTTGAAATCATTGCCTGCCCGGTGTGCAACGGCAAACTCTATTACAGCCAGGATAAGCAGGAACTTATCTGCAAAGTGGATAGCCTGGCGTTCCCTCTGCGTGACGGGATCCCTGTCCTGCTGGAAACCGAAGCCCGCGCGCTGGCGGCAGAAGAGAGCAAACCATGAGTTTTGTGGTCATCATTCCTGCGCGTTTTGCCTCCACCCGTCTGCCGGGTAAACCGCTGGTCGATATCAATGGCAAACCCATGATTGTGCATGTCCTTGAGCGTGCGCGGGAATCGGGTGCCGAGCGTGTGATCGTGGCAACCGACCATGAAGAGGTGGCTCGTGCGGTGGAAGCCGCCGGGGGCGAAGTGTGCATGACCCGTGCCGATCACCAGTCTGGTACCGAACGTCTGGCCGAAGTGGTTGAGAAGTGCGGTTTTAGCGACGACACGGTCATTGTTAACGTCCAGGGCGATGAGCCCATGATCCCGGCGGTGATTATCCGTCAGGTCGCGGAAAATCTGGCGCAGCGTCAGGTTGGAATGGCCACGCTGGCGGTGCCCATTCACAGTGCGGAAGAGGCATTTAACCCTAACGCCGTAAAAGTGGTGATGGATGCCGAAGGCTACGCGCTCTACTTCTCCCGCGCGACCATTCCATGGGATCGCGACCGTTTTGCCGCTTCGCGCGAAACCGTGGGCGATACTTTTCTCCGTCATCTGGGGATCTACGGCTACCGCGCCGGGTTTATCCGCCGCTATGTGACCTGGGCTCCGAGCCCGCTGGAGCAGATCGAATTGCTTGAGCAGCTGCGCGTGCTCTGGTACGGCGAGAAGATCCATGTCTCCGTGGCCGAACAGGTGCCCGGGACAGGAGTTGATACCCAGGAAGATCTTGAGCGCGTTCGCGCAGAGTTACGCTAATCCCGCCCATCCCCTCCTTCGAGGGGATTTTTTCGCTTCATTTGATGAAATCTTTTCCCGGATTGATCTCAGAAGGGTGACATCCGTCGTCCGCGCGCTCATTATAAAAGCAGTAGTCTTGATGGGGGTAATCTCAAATGGAACAGCTGCGAGTGGAGCTCAGCCATCTGCTGGGAGAAAAATTGAGCCGCGTGGAGTGTGTCCACGAAAAGGCCGATACCACGCTCTGGTCTCTGTATGACAGCCAGGGTAATCCGCTGCCGCTACTGGCCAGAAGTTTCTCCTCCCCGGACGTTGCCCGGCAGCTGGCGTGGAAGATCTCCATGCTGGCGCGCAGCGGTACGGTACGCATGCCCACGGTTTACGGTGTCATGACCCATGAGGATCATCCTGGCCCGGATGTATTACTGATTGAACGTCTGCGCGGGGTCTCTGTTGAAGCCCCGGCGCGCACGCCGGATCGCTGGGAACAACTGAAAGATCAGATCGTCGAGGCGTTGCTCTCCTGGCATCGACACGACAGTGGCGGGCTGGTCGGCCCGGTCGACAGTACTCAGGAAAACCTCTGGCCGCTCTGGTATCGCCAGCGCGTTGAAGTCCTTTGGGGAACACTGAATCAGTATCAGAACACCGGATTAACGATGCAGGACAGACGGATCCTGTTTCGTACCCGGCAGTGTCTGCCCGCACTTTTCGAAGGTTTCAACGACAACAGCGTTCTGATTCACGGCAACTTTACGCTGCGTAGCATGCTTAAAGATCCGCGTAGCGATCAGCTGCTGGCGATGGTGGGGCCGGGGGTTATGCTTTGGGCACCGCGCGAGTACGAGCTGTTTCGTCTGAGCGACAGCGGCCTGGCAGAAGGATTACTCTGGCACTACCTACAGCGCGCGCCCGTGTCCGAATCCTTCCTCTGGCGTCGCTGGCTTTATATGTTGTGGGATGAAGTGGCACAGCTGGTGAATACCGGCCGTTTCAGCCGTGCCAACTTCGATCTGGCCTCTAAATCACTGCTCCCCTGGCTCGTCTGAAGCACCTTTCAGCCATTGCCAGATTCTGCCCAGCGTCTCATACCCTACGCGATCGCTGTGCATTAACCAGACTGGAGAGGGGATGACCTTCTCCCAGGGGTTGAGCGGGGCGTTGATCGCTAACTGGTTTGCCGGCGCAGGTAGCGGATGCAGCCCCACATGCCTGAAGAAAATCATCGCACGTGGCAGATGAGAGGCGGAGGTCACCAGCAAGAAGGGCGCATCGCCAATCGCCTTCTTGACCGCTGCCGCCTCTTCTTCCGTATCTTTCGGGCTATCGAGCGTGATGATCTCGCTTCGCGGTACTCCCAGTGATTCTGCTACGCGTGCACCCGCTTCGGCCGTGCTTACCGGGTTCGTCTTCGCTGCCGCGCCGGTGAAGATCAACTTCGAACCGGGGTTCGCCCGCCACAGGCGAATACCTTCGTTAAGCCGCGGCAGGCTATTGTTAATCAGGTTAGAGCTGGGTGCCCATTGGGGATCCCAGGTATAGCCGCCCCCCAGAATCACAATGTAGGCCACTTTCTGCGTATTCTGCCAGGTAGGATAGCGCTCCTCTATGGGTCGCAAGAGCCCATCGGCAACCGGCTGCAGGCTTAACAGTAACAAGGCCAGCCAACCGATGGTGGTCAAAATTTTACCCGCTTTCTGAAAACGGCTGAACCACAGCAACGCCAGACCCAGCGCGATAATCAGCAGCAGCAGCGGCAGCGGCAACATCATGCCGCCAAGGTATTTCTTCAGTGTAAAAAGCATCCTTTTTGGTTCCTTTTTTAACCATATAGCAGGCTAATACCGGTGATATTACACCAGAGAGGTTCATTCTCCGCGCGGGTGTGACAAAATAGCGGTTTTGCAGTTAGCGAGTGGAACTCTCCCAATGCGGGATCGCAATTTTGATGACATCGCGGAAAAGTTTTCGCGCAATATTTACGGCACCACGAAAGGGCAGTTACGTCAGACGATCCTCTGGCAGGATCTGGACAACATTCTTGCCGAAGCGGGTGACCGTACGTTGCGTGTACTCGATGCCGGTGGCGGGGAGGGGCAGACTGCCATTTTGATGGCGCAGCGTGGTCACCACGTCACACTTTGCGATCTCTCTTCTGAAATGGTTGCGCGTGCACAACGGGCCGCAGAAGAGAAAGGTGTGAGCGAGAACATGCATTTTATACATTGCGCCGCTCAGGACATCCCGCAGCATTTGGAAACGCAGGTTGATCTGATATTGTTCCATGCGGTGCTGGAATGGGTGGCCGAGCCGCAGGCGGTGTTAAAAACGCTGTGGTCGATGTTGTCGCCTGGCGGTACGTTATCACTGATGTTTTACAACGCCAATGGCCTGCTGATGCGTAACGTACTGGTGGGCAATTTCGGCTATGTGCAGCAGGGTATGTACAAAAAGAAACGGCGCACGCTTTCGCCGGATTTCCCCCGTGAACCGCAGCAGGTCTATGGCTGGCTGGAGGAGATTGGCTGGGAGATCACCGGTAAAACAGGCGTGAGGGTGTTTCATGATTATCTGCGTGATAAACAAAAACAGCATGACTGTTTAGACGCCTTAACAGAAATTGAAACGCGGTATTGTCGCCAGGAGCCTTACTTAAGCCTTGGCCGCTATATTCACGTCACCGCGCGCAAGCCGCAGATGCAAGGATAATCTATGAGTGAATTTTCCCAGACAGTCCCCGAACTGGTTGCCTGGGCCAGGAAAAACGATTTCTCCATCTCGCTGCCGGTAGACCGACTCTCTTTCCTGCTGGCGGTTGCCACGCTGAATGGCGAACGGCTGGATGGTGAAATGAGTGAGGGTGAACTGGTGGATGCGTTCCGCCATGTCAGTGATGCGTTTGAGCAAACCAGCGAAACCATTAGCGTGCGTGCCAACAACGCAATTAACGATATGGTGCGTCAACGTCTGCTGAACCGCTTTACCAGCGAGCTGGCGGAAGGCAATGCCATCTATCGTCTGACCCCGCTCGGTATTGGTATCACCGATTACTATATTCGCCAGCGTGAATTCTCGACCCTGCGTCTCTCTATGCAGCTGTCGATTGTGGCCGGCGAGCTGAAGCGCGCGGCCGATGCGGCGGATGAAGGTGGCGATGAGTTCCACTGGCATCGTAATGTTTACGCCCCGCTGAAATACTCGGTGGCCGAGATTTTTGACAGTATCGACCTTACCCAGCGCCTGATGGACGAACAGCAGCAGCTGGTGAAAGACGATATCGCCCAGTTGCTGAACAAAGACTGGCGTGCGGCCATCTCCAGCTGTGAACTTTTACTGTCAGAAACCTCCGGTACGCTGCGGGAACTGCAGGATACGCTCGAAGCGGCAGGGGACAAACTGCAGGCAAATCTGCTGCGCATCCAGGATGCGACCCTGTCCCACGACGATCTGCACTTTGTCGATCGTCTGGTCTTCGATCTACAAAGCAAGCTTGACCGTATTATCAGTTGGGGTCAGCAGGCTATCGATCTGTGGATCGGCTACGATCGCCACGTGCATAAGTTCATCCGTACCGCAATCGATATGGATAAAAACCGCGTCTTCGCTCAGCGCCTGCGCCAGTCCGTACAGAACTATTTTGATGCCCCCTGGGCATTGACCTACGCCAGCGCTGACCGTCTGCTGGATATGCGCGATGAAGAGATGGCTCTGCGCGACGAAGAGGTGACCGGGGAGCTACCGCCCGATCTGGAATATGAAGAGTTCAACGAAATTCGTGAGCAGCTGGCAGCAATGATTGAAGAGCAGCTGGCGGTTTATAAAGCCAAACAAACGCCACTGGACCTCGGTCTGGTGGTGCGCGACTATCTTGCCCAATACCCGCGCGCGCGCCATTTCGATATTGCGCGCATCGTGGTCGACCAGGCCGTACGTCTGGGCGTCGCGCAAGCAGATTTCACCGGACTGCCGCCGAAGTGGCAGCCGATTAACGATTACGGAGCCAAGGTACAGGCGCATGTCATTGACAAATATTGAACAAGTGATGCCAGTTAAGCTGGCCCAGGCGCTGGCAAATCCGTTATTTCCTGCGCTGGACAGCCAGCTGCGTGCCGGCCGTCACATTGGCCTGGACGAGCTGGATAATCACGCCTTTTTGATGGATTTTCAGGAATACCTCGAAGAGTTTTACGCGCGTTATAACGTGGAGCTCATCCGTGCGCCAGAAGGATTTTTTTACCTGCGCCCACGCTCCACCACCCTCATCCCGCGTTCGGTCCTCTCCGAACTGGATATGATGGTCGGTAAGATCCTCTGTTATCTCTACCTCAGCCCGGAACGTCTGGCGAATGAAGGTATCTTCACCCAGCAGGAGCTGTATGACGAACTGCTGAATCTGGCCGAAGAGAACAAGCTGCTGAAGCTGGTGAACAACCGCTCGACGGGTTCGGATCTCGATCGTCAGAAATTACAGGAAAAAGTGCGTTCTTCTCTGAACCGCCTGCGCCGTCTTGGGATGGTCTGGTTTATGGGCCATGACAGCAGCAAGTTCCGCATCACTGAATCAGTGTTCCGCTTTGGCGCCGATGTGCGCACCGGCGACGATCCGCGTGAAGCACAGCTGCGAATGATCCGTGACGGTGAAGCGATGCCGGTGGAGAACCATCTGCAACTCAATGATGAGAACGAAGAGAACCAGCCGGATAGCGGGGAGGAAGAGTAATGATTGAACGCGGTAAGTTTCGCTCACTAACGCTGATTAACTGGAACGGCTTCTTTGCGCGTACCTTCGATCTGGATGAGCTGGTCACGACGCTCTCCGGTGGTAACGGGGCGGGTAAATCCACCACCATGGCGGCGTTTGTTACGGCGTTAATCCCTGATTTAACCCTGCTGCATTTCCGTAATACAACCGAAGCGGGTGCCACCAGCGGCTCTCGTGACAAGGGCCTGCACGGTAAGCTGAAGGCGGGCGTCTGTTATTCGGTGCTTGACGTGATTAACTCCCGCCACCAGCGCGTGGTGGTGGGTGTTCGTCTGCAACAGGTTGCCGGTCGCGATCGTAAAGTCGATATCAAACCCTTTGCCATTCAGGGCCTCCCGACCTCTATTCAGCCTACCGCACTGCTCACCGAGACCCTGAACGATCGTCAGGCCCGCGTCCTGAGTCTGCAGGAGCTGAAAGATAAGCTTGATGAGATCGAAGGCGTGCAGTTTAAACAGTTCAACTCCATTACCGACTATCACTCGTTAATGTTTGATCTGGGTATTGTGGCCCGTCGCCTGCGCTCAGCTTCCGATCGTAGCAAATACTACCGTCTGATTGAGGCCTCGCTTTACGGGGGGATCTCCAGCGCCATTACCCGCTCGCTGCGCGACTACCTGTTGCCAGAAAATAGCGGCGTGCGTAAAGCCTTCCAGGACATGGAAGCTGCCCTGCGCGAAAACCGCATGACGCTGGAAGCGATTCGCGTTACCCAGTCTGACCGCGATCTGTTTAAGCATCTGATCAGCGAAGCCACCAACTATGTGGCGGCAGACTACATGCGCCACGCCAACGAGCGTCGCATCCATCTGGATAAGGCCCTTGAGTACCGTCGCGAGCTCTTTACCTCGCGTAAACAGCTGGTGGCAGAACAGTACAAACACGTTGAGATGGCCCGCGAGCTGGGCGAGCACAACGGTGCCGAAGGGGATCTGGAAGCCGATTACCAGGCGGCCAGCGATCACCTGAACCTGGTGCAGACGGGCCTGCGTCAGCAAGAAAAAATTGAGCGTTACGAAGCGGATCTCGATGAGCTGCAAATTCGTCTGGAAGAGCAGAACGAAGTGGTGGCCGAAGCGGCCGACAAGCAGGAAGAGAACGAAGCCCGTGCCGAAGCAGCCGAACTGGAAGTGGATGAGCTAAAAAGCCAGCTCGCCGATTACCAGCAGGCGCTGGATGTCCAGCAGACCCGTGCCATTCAGTACACCCAGGCGCTTCAGGCGCTTGAACGGGCTAAAGCCCTCTGTCATTTGCCGGATCTTACGCCGGACAGCGCCGACGAATGGCTGGAAACCTTCCAGGCCAAAGAGCAGGAAGCCACCGAGAAACTGCTCAATCTCGAGCAGAAAATGAGCGTAGCCCAAACGGCGCACAGCCAGTTTGAACAGGCTTATCAGCTGGTAGTGGCTATTAATGGCCCGCTGGCGCGTAATGAAGCCTGGGATGTGGCGCGTGAATTACTGCGTGACGGCGTCAATCAGCGCCATCAGGCAGAGCAGGTGCAGCCCCTGCGCATGCGTCTGACTGAGCTGGAACAGCGCCTGCGCGAGCAACAGGATGCTGAGCGTCTGCTGGCGGAGTTCTGTAAACGCCATGGCAAGCGCGTCGATATCGACGAGCTGGAATCGCTGCACCAGGAGCTGGAGACCCGCATTGCCTCTCTCTCCGACACGGTATCTAGCGCCAGTGAACAGCGTATGACGCTGCGTCAGGAACAGGAACAGCTGCAATCGCGTATGCAGCGCTTGCAGCAAAGAGCACCGGTCTGGCTGGCCGCCCAGAGTAGCCTGAATCAGCTGAGCGAGCAGTGTGGCGAAGAATTTACCTCCAGTCAGGAGGTAACAGAATATCTGCAGCAGTTACTTGAGCGTGAGCGTGAAGCGATTGTTGAGCGTGACGAAGTCGGCGCGCGTAAACGTGAAGTCGATGAAGAGATTGAGCGCTTAAGCCAGCCGGGCGGTGCAGAAGATGCTCGTCTGAATACGCTGGCAGAGCGGTTTGGCGGGGTGTTGCTGTCAGAAATTTACGATGATGTCGGTCTGGATGATGCGCCTTACTTCTCCGCGCTGTATGGCCCGTCGCGAAACGCCATCGTCGTGCCGGATCTGTCGCTGATTTCAGAGCAGCTGGCGGGCCTGGAAGATTGTCCGGAAGATCTCTACCTGATCGAAGGGGATCCGCAGTCGTTCGATGACAGTGTTTTCAGCGTCGACGAGCTGGAAAAGGCGGTTGTGGTCAAGATCGCCGATCGCCAGTGGCGTTACTCGCGCTTCCCGGAGCTGCCGCTGTTTGGCCGCGCCGCGCGTGAAAACCGCATTGAAAGCCTGCACGCCGAGCGTGAAAAGCTCTCTGAACGTTATGCGACCTTGTCCTTTGACGTCCAGAAAACCCAGCGTCTGCACCAGGCCTTTAGTCGCTTTATTGGCAGCCATCTGGGCGTGGCCTTTGAAGACGATCCGGAAGTTGAAATCCGTAAGCTCACCACCCGCCGTGCTGAGCTGGAACGTGCGATCGCCAACCACGAGAATGATAACCAGCAGAGCCGCGTGCAGTTTGACCAGGCGAAAGAGGGCGTGGCTGCGTTGAACCGTATTCTGCCGCGGCTGAATCTGCTGGCGGATGACACGCTCGCCGATCGCGTCGATGAGATTCAGGAGCGTCTGGCTGACGCGCAGGAAGCCGCGCGCTTTGTGCAGCAGTACGGTAATCAGCTGGCGAAGCTGGAGCCGATGGTCTCTGTTCTGCAGAGTGACCCGGAGCAGTTCGAACAGCTAAAAGAGGATTATGCGTACTCCCAGCAGGTGCAGCGCGAAGCACGTCAGCAGGCATTTGCCCTGACGGAAGTCGCCCAGCGCCGGGCGCACTTTAGTTACTCTGACTCCGCCGACATGTTGAGCGGAAACAGCGATCTGAACGAAAAACTGCGCCATCGCCTGGAGCAGGCCGAAGGTGAACGAACCCGCGCCCGTGAAGCGATGCGCGGTCACGCGGCACAGCTGAATCAGTACAATCAGGTGCTGGCGTCCCTGAAAAGTTCTTATGACACCAAGAAAGAGCTGTTAACTGACCTGCATAAAGAGCTGCAGGATATTGGCGTGCGCGCTGACAGTGGGGCAGAAGAGCGCGCGCGTCAGCGTCGCGATGAACTCCACGGCCAGCTCAGTAACAACCGTGCTCGTCGCAATCAGCTGGAAAAAGCGCTCACCTTCTGTGAAGCGGAGATGGACAACCTGACCCGTCGTCTGCGCAAGCTGGAACGTGACTACCACGAAATGCGCGAGCAGGTAGTCACCGCCAAGGCGGGCTGGTGCGCAGTAATGCGTATGGTAAAAGACAATGGCGTAGAACGTCGTCTGCACCGTCGCGAACTGGCCTATCTCTCCGGGGATGAGCTGCGTTCAATGTCGGATAAGGCGCTGGGTGCGCTGCGTCTGGCGGTGGCAGATAACGAACATCTGCGCGATGTGCTGCGCATGTCGGAAGATCCAAAACGCCCTGAGCGTAAGATTCAGTTCTTCGTGGCGGTGTATCAACACCTGCGTGAACGTATTCGCCAGGATATTATTCGTACGGACGATCCGGTTGAAGCCATCGAGCAGATGGAGATTGAACTGGGGCGTTTGACCGAAGAGTTGACCTCGCGTGAGCAGAAGCTGGCTATTAGCTCCCGCAGCGCGGCGAACATCATTCGCAAAACCATCCAGCGCGAACAGAACCGTATCCGCCAGCTCAACCAGGGGCTGCAGAGCGTCTCGTTCGGTCAGGTGAATAGCGTGCGTCTGAACGTAAACGTGCGTGAGACGCATGCCACGCTGCTGGATGTTCTCTCGGAGCAACACGAACAGCATCAGGATCTGTTTAACAGTAATCGTCTCACCTTCTCTGAAGCGCTGGCGAAGCTCTATCAGCGCCTAAATCCACAGATCGACATGGGGCAGCGTACGCCGCAAACCATCGGCGAAGAGCTGCTGGACTACCGTAACTACCTCGAAATGGAAGTGGAAGTTAACCGTGGCTCCGACGGCTGGCTGCGCGCAGAATCGGGGGCGCTCTCTACCGGGGAAGCGATCGGTACCGGTATGTCGATTCTGGTAATGGTCGTTCAGAGCTGGGAAGATGAAGCGCGGCGTCTGCGTGGCAAGGATATCTCGCCATGCCGTCTGCTGTTCCTGGATGAAGCGGCGCGTCTGGATGCCCGCTCTATCGCCACGCTGTTCGAACTGTGCGACCGTCTGGAGATGCAGTTGATCATCGCGGCGCCAGAGAATATCAGTCCTGAGAAGGGCACCACCTACAAACTGGTGCGTAAAGTGTTCCAGAACAGCGAACACGTACATGTTGTCGGCCTGCGCGGATTTGCGCCGCAGCCGCCGGAATCCTTCCCGGGCACGGCAGACGCCTCCTGAACACTCCGAAAATAACAAAAGGCGGCGAATAAGCCGCCTTTTTTATTCCTTGATGATGTACCCGCGGCTACGATATCTTTAAAATTCTTTACATAAGGCAAGGCTTACCGCGGTATGCCTTCCTATACTGTAAAAAAGCCCGCTGAAGAGGGCGTTGTACACTGCTAACAGGGGGCAAGGGATGTTGCTAAACGAGAAATATGGGGGCCGGCTGTCTGCGCTAAGCATCTGCCTGGCATTACTGGCCGCACCGCTGGTCAACGCATGGGCCGATGAGCCGGAACTGGTGCCGACAGATAGCTCTGCCACCACCGGATCGCAGCCGACGGCGTTATTACAGCCGCTGGAGCAATCACCGGCAACAGCAATAATGGCGGGTATCCAACCGCTGCCTGCCGATACCAACACGGCACAATTGCGACAAGAACTGCTGGCAAACCTGCCCGCGGGTTATACCCCTGCCTACGTTAATCAACTGACGCTGTTATATGCCGCCCGTGACATGAAGCCCATGTGGGAGGATCGCGATGCGGTTCGCGCTTTCCAGCAGCAGCTCGCTGAGGTAGCCATCGCCGGCTTCCAGCCGCAGTTCACCACCTGGGTTGAACTGCTGACCAATCCTGACGTCACTGGCATGGCCCGCGACGTGGTGCTTTCCGACGCCATGATGGGCTACCTGCAGTTTGTTGCCGGTATTCCGGTTAACGGGAATCGGTGGCTTTACAGCAACAAGCCCTACAAACTCGCCACACCGCCGCTGTCGGTGATTAACCAGTGGCAGCTTGCGCTGGACAAAGGCTCGGTGCCGCGTTTTATCACCAGCCTTGCACCCGCACATCCGCAGTATTCAGTCATGCACCAGTCGTTGCTGACGCTGGTGGCCGCTACCCAGACATGGCCACAGCTGCAAAGCACAGCGACGCTTCGTCCGGGACAGTGGAGTAGCGATGTGCCTGCACTGCGCGAAATATTGCAGCGGTCGGGCGTCATTGACGGTGGCCCGAAAATTGCCCTGCCGGGTGACGATCCGCAAAACGTGGTGGTGAGCCCGTCCGCACCGGCCGTCAGTAAAAAAGCCCAGGCTGCGCCGAACAAGCCTTCGGCCTATGATCGCAACCTGGTGGCCGCGGTCAAAGCTTTCCAGTCCTCCCAGGGGCTGGGTGCTGATGGGGTGATTGGCCCCTCAACGCGGGACGCCCTGAATCTGACGCCGGCTCAGCGTGCTGGTGTACTGGCGCTTAATATTCAACGACTGCGCCTGCTGCCGGGAACACTCACGACCGGCATTATGGTGAATATTCCGGCTTACTCGCTGGTCTATTATCAGAACGGCAACGAAGTGCTGGCATCGCGGGTTATTGTCGGCCGGCCGGATCGGAAAACGCCGATGATGAGCAGCGCGTTAAACAACGTCGTGGTCAACCCGCCGTGGAATGTCCCGCCGACCCTGGCGCGCAAAGATATTCTGCCTAAGGTGTGGAACGATCCGGGGTATCTCGAGCGTCATAACTATACCGTGCTGCGTGGATGGAACAGTAAAGAGCCAATAGATCCCTGGCAGGTTGACTGGGGGACCATCACCCCGTCGAATCTGCCTTTCCGCTTCCAGCAGGCTCCAGGAGCCCATAACTCTCTGGGCCGCTATAAGTTTAATATGCCCAGCTCGGATGCCATTTACCTGCATGACACGCCAAACCATAATCTGTTCCAGAAAGAGGCTCGTGCGCTCAGTTCAGGCTGTGTGAGGGTGAATAAAGCCTCTGAGCTAGCGAATATGTTATTGCAGGATGCGGGCTGGAATGACACCCGCATATCAGATGCCCTGAAGCAGGGTGATACGCGTTATGTGAATATCCGTCATAATATTCCGGTTAATCTCTACTATCTGACGGCTTTCGTTGGTGAGAATGGCCAGACCCAGTATCGTACAGATATTTACAATTACGATGCAATCTCGCGATCCGGCGCACAAATCTTGCCGAAAGCGGAACTTTTAATCAGGTAAATGAAGCAGTTCGGAAAATTCTGTTGTCGTAACTTTGGGTGAAAACGGGGCAATCTGGCTGTGAGCCCCGTCTTTCCTGGGTTTGGGCGCCTTGACGTTAGCTTTATAGCCCGGTAAGGTGCCCTTCGTGCGCTGAAGTGCATATAAACGATAACATTGACCTGTAGACCTGATTATCATGGACAAATTTGACGCTAATCGCCGCAAGTTGTTGGCATTAGGGGGCGTTGCGCTGGGCGCAGCACTCTTACCGACGCCATCATTTGCCACCCTCTCAACGCCACGTCCGCGTATTTTGACCCTCAACAACCTGCATACAGGTGAGTCAATTAAGGCCGAGTTTTTTGATGGCAGAGGCTATATTCAGGATGAATTAGCAAAACTGAACCATTTTTTCCGTGATTTCCGCGCGAATAAAATTAAAGCCATCGACCCCTTGCTGTTCGATCAGCTTTTCCGTCTACAAGGATTGTTAGGCACGCGTAAGCCCGTGCAACTTATCTCCGGCTATCGCTCCCTTGATACTAATAACGAGCTCCGTGCGCACAGTCGTGGCGTGGCTAAAAAAAGTTATCACACCAAAGGGCAGGCGATGGACTTTCATATTGAAGGTGTTTCGTTAGCCAATATTCGCAAAGCGGCGTTATCTCTGCGCGCAGGTGGTGTAGGATATTACCCACGTAGCAACTTTGTGCATATTGATACCGGTCCAGTCCGGCACTGGTAATAACGAACACAGGAGCAGTATGAACTATCGTATTATTCCGGTTACCGCGTTCTCCCAGAACTGTTCATTGATCTGGTGTGAGCAGACCCGCCTGGCGGCGCTGGTTGATCCCGGTGGTGACGCAGAGAAGATCAAACAAGAAGTGGCAGCATCCGGGGTGACTTTGACCCAGATTCTGTTAACCCATGGTCATCTCGATCACGTTGGGGCGGCTGCAGAACTGGCACAACATTATGCTGTGCCGGTAATTGGCCCGGAAAAAGAGGATGAGTTCTGGCTGCAGGGATTACCCTCTCAAAGCCGAATGTTTGGTCTTGATGAGTGTCAGCCCCTGACGCCTGACCGCTGGTTAAATGAAGGCGATAACGTTAGCGTCGGCAATATCCCTTTGCAGGTGCTGCACTGTCCGGGGCATACGCCAGGGCATATCGTCTTCTTTGATAGCGCATCCCGGCTGCTCGTCTCCGGCGATGTGATCTTCAAAGGCGGCGTCGGCCGCAGTGATTTCCCGCGCGGCGATCATAACCAGCTTATTCAGGCGATTAAACAGAAGTTATTGCCGCTTGGCGATGACGTGACGTTTATTCCGGGACATGGCCCGATGTCTACGCTGGGGTATGAGCGTTTGCACAACCCTTTCCTGCAGGACGAGATGCCTGTCTGGTAAGCAGAAAAAAGCCCGCGATGCGGGCTTTTTTTTATCTATGTCTTACAGCACTGCGACGATGGCTTCGCACAGCGGCGCCATGTTATCTGGCGTCATGCCTGCCACGTTAACGCGGCCAGAGGCGACGGCGTACACGCCAAACTCTTCACGCAGACGCAGCACCTGTTCTTTGGTCAGGCCGCTGAAGGAGAACATCCCGTTCTGTTTGATGATGAAGCTGAAGTCGCGATTTGCCCCTTTCTCCGCCAGGGTGGTGACAAACAGCTGACGCATACGCTGGATACGCTCACGCATGTCATTCAGCTCTTGCTCCCACAGGGCACGCAGCGCGTCATTGCTCAGAATGGTCGCAACCACTGAAGCACCGTGTGCTGGTGGGTTGGAGTAGTTGGCGCGAATCACGGATTTCATCTGGCTGAACGCACGGTCAACGGTGTCTGCATCGGCAGCAACCAGCGTACAGGCACCTACGCGCTCATTGTACAGACCGAAGTTTTTGGAGTAGGAGCTGGCCACAATCAGCTCTTTATGCAGCGCTGCGAAAGCACGCAGACCTTCTGCATCCTCTTCCAGACCACGAGCGAAGCCCTGATAGGCGAAGTCAAACAGCGGCAGCCAGCCTTTCTCTACGGAGAGCTGCGCCAGCTGTTGCCACTGCTCAAGAGTCGGATCGATACCGGTAGGGTTATGACAGCAGCCGTGGAACAGCACCACATCACCGGCCTGCGCTTCGCTCAGGCTTGCCAGCAGGCCGTCAAAGTCGAGGGTATGATTTGCCGCGTCGTAGTAAGCATACTCGCGTACTTCCAGCCCTGCGGAGTTAAACACGCTCTTGTGGTTAGGCCAGGACGGATTGCTTACCCAGACGGTTTTCGCAGAGGTGTTTTTTGCAAGGAAATCGGCGGCTACGCGCAGGGCACCGGTACCGCCAGGGGTCTGCGCAGTGCGAGCACGTTTATCGCTAATCAGGGTGTTGCCTTTGCCAAACAGGAGCTCCTGAGTGCAGCGGCCAAATTCCGGAATACCGTCGATGCCGAGGTAATTTTTGGTGTTTTCATTTTCCAGCAGGTACTGCTCAGCCTTTTTAACGCTGGTCAGCACCGGGGTTTTGCCGGTTTCATCTTTATAGACACCAATACCAAGGTTAATTTTGCCGGGGCGGTCATCGGCACGAAACAGATCGGCCAGGCCCAGAATTGGGTCGGCAGGGGCGGCGGTAATGTTCTCAAACATGACGAGGTTCCATTGTGATTACAGAAGTGAAATCCGCTACCAGATTAACGGTTGATTTACACATTGCCAACCGTTTGCGATAAAAAGCGTGCGGCTTTTCAAAAGTCGCTATTTTTTTCTTTGGCACATAAAAAAACAGGGCCGAAGCCCTGTTTATTAAGCATATAATAAAGTGGTGTACTGATTAGAACTGGTAAACGATACCTACAGCAGCCTGGTCGTCTGTAGCCAGACCGGTGGATGCAGAGTATTCATTGTCGTCCAGCAAGTTGAATTTATACGCAGCGTATACGTTCATGTTCTTGTTGAAGTAGTACCATGAACCCACTTCGATGTATTTCACCAGGTCAGCATCGCCACCGGTGAAGGTACCGCGGGATTTCAGGTCTTTACCTTTGGACTGAACGTAACCGATGGATGGACGCAGACCGAAATCGAACTGGTACTGAACGACAGCTTCGATGTTCTGAGTTTTGTTCGCAAAATTGTTGTCAGCTTCGCGAGTCATGTTCTGTGTTTCAGCATACTGAACCGCTGCGTACAGGTTGTTCGCATCGTATTTTGCAGCAGTAGACCATGCTTCAGCGCGATCGCCTTCAGCACTTGCCCATGCGGTAGAGGTACCGGCAGCAACCTGCTCGTTGGTACGGTCAGCAGTTTCATAACCTGCTGCTACTGCGAAGCCTTCGCCGAATTCGTACTGTACGGAAGAACTGAATCCGTCGCCGTTACCTTTAGCGCCGTTACCGCCACGGCCGATGTTGATCAACTGGCCGTCGTCAGTGTAGGTAGCCGCTACAGCGTTGCTGCGGTCATTTTTACCCTGATACTGCAGGGCGAAGCTCAGGCCATCAACCAGACCGAAGAAGTTGCTGTTACGGTAGGTCAGCAGGCCAGAAGAACGGCCGTTCATGAAGTTGTCAGTGAAGGTCCAGGAGTCGCCGCCCCACTCAACCAGCATATCGGTATATGCGCCAGCATCATAGATTGCGCCATAGTTACGGCCATAATCGATAGAACCGGCATCACCAAAGTTCAAACCTGCGAAGGCCAGACGGGTTTTAGTACCCTGTGAACCTTCTGCGCTGGACGCGTCCATGTTGTATTCCCACTGACCGTAACCAGTGATCTGGTCATTGATCTGGGTTTCGCCTTTAAATCCGATACGGGCGTAGGTGGTATCTTCGTTGCTGGAATCACCATTGGTTGTCCAGACGTGTTCACCCACAGCTTTACCGTAGAAATCAAGCTTATTGCCGTTTTTGTTATAGATTTCTGCTGCGTTAGCTGCACCGGCTACCAGCAGGGCAGGGATAACCACTGCCAGGATATTGCGCTTCATCATTATTTATTACCCTCATTGGTTTTTTTATGACACTCGCCACTGCCGTCAATAAATTCTGTCAATAAATGTTTCCGGAACTATTGATGAGAGTTTGGTGTCTTTATGTATCTGACAGGCATCTTTCCATTCAAATTACCCTTTCGCTAGCCTGAAAGTGCTACAAACATCAAGAATCGGTTACAAAAAGCAATTATGTGTAACTAAATGTGAATTTTGAGGAACTTTGTGAAGCACCTCAAACTTCAGAGCTGAGTGGCGATAAAAACACCGTCTCGATTTCTATCTATATGAATTGCTTATCTTAATTTTAGATAATGGCATTTCTTATTACCAAAAAACTTTACAGCCTCTTTTTCTTATATGTATCTCCAGACATCCAGACTGCCAAAAAACTGCACAAATAATGTGCTAATGCTTTAGAAAAGTATTAGACGCAATAAGACTGGGGTTTATTTTTTGTTTGTAGATGATTCTGGAAATAAAAGGTAACAGCTAAGAGGATTTTGCGGGGTTGCTTTTAGAAATGATTGACGTTCAACTGACAGAAGTTGACATTGCAGCATAAAATAATGGCCAGCAAGGCTGGCCATAAATTTAATATTTAGAACGAGGCGTTGCGCGGCGTACGCGGGAACGGAATAACGTCACGCACGTTCTGCACGCCGGTGACATAGGCAATGAGACGCTCAAAGCCCAAGCCAAAACCGGAATGCGGCACGGTGCCGTAACGGCGCAGGTCGCGATACCAGCTGTAATCTTCCGGGTTCAGACCCATCTCTACCATACGTGCATCCAGCACATCCAGACGCTCTTCACGCTGCGAGCCACCGATAATTTCACCGATGCCCGGGGCCAGTACGTCCATCGCGGCGACGGTTTTCCCGTCTTCGTTAAGACGCATATAGAAAGCTTTAATGTCTTTAGGATAGTTTTTAACGACCACAGGGGCTTTAAAGTGCTTCTCAGCCAGGTAGCGTTCATGCTCGGACGCCAGATCAACACCCCAGAACACCGGGTTCTCAAACTTCTCGCCGCATTTTTCCAGAATCGCGACAGCGTCGGTGTAATCCACCTGAGCGAAGTCTGTGGTAACAAAGCGTTCGAGGCGTGCAATGGCGTCGCTATCTACGCGCTCAGCAAAGAACTTCATGTCGTCTGCACGTTCTTCAAGAACGGCTTTAAAGACATATTTCAGCATCGCTTCAGCCAGGCCAGCAACATCGTCCAGATCTGCAAACGCCACTTCCGGCTCCAGCATCCAGAACTCCGCCAGGTGGCGACTGGTGTTGGAGTTTTCTGCGCGGAAGGTAGGACCGAAGGTGTAGATTTTTGACAATGCACAGGCGTAGGTTTCACCGTTCAACTGGCCGGATACGGTCAGGAACGCCTCTTTACCGAAGAAGTCTTTGTCGTAATCCACTTTGCCTTCTGGCGTACGCGGCAGGTTTTCCATGTCCAGCGTGGACACGCGGAACATCTCTCCTGCACCTTCGGTGTCAGAGGCGGTGATCAGCGGAGTCGAAACCCAGAAATAGCCCTGCTCATGGAAGAAACGGTGCAGCGCCTGTGCAAGGGTATGACGAACGCGGGCCACGGCACCAATCATGTTGGTACGTGGGCGCAGGTGAGCCACTTCGCGCAGATACTCGATGCTGTGGCGCTTCGCCGCCATAGGGTAGGTGTCCGGATCTTCAACCCAGCCGGTGACTTCAACGGAGGTCGCCTGCAGTTCGAAGCTCTGGCCTTGGCCCGGGGAGGCTACCACGGTGCCGGTAACAATCACGGAACAGCCCGTGGTCAGGTGCAGAACGTCATCATTGTAATTGGGCAGAGAATTATTAATGACGGCCTGTACAGGATCAAAGCAGGAACCGTCATAGACGGCAAGGAAGGAGATGCCAGCTTTAGAATCTCGGCGGGTACGCACCCATCCGCGCACGGTGACTTCACTGTCAACGGCGACACGGCCCTGGAGTACGTCGGCTACAGGCACAACGCTCATAATATTCTCTCTGTAATTAGTCGGAAAAAATAAATACTTGTCCGCCCA
The DNA here is from genome assembly GCF_017348915.1 of Leclercia pneumoniae. NCBI lineage: Bacteria > Pseudomonadati > Pseudomonadota > Gammaproteobacteria > Enterobacterales > Enterobacteriaceae > Leclercia > Leclercia pneumoniae. The sequence goes on from NZ_CP071383.1 coordinate 1,528,054, forward strand.
CGATGGGGGGATATCTATGTTACCTGGCATCTGCCATCAGACAAGCAGATTTCGCAGTCAAAAGAGAAGAAATAAGAAATAAATGAGAGAAGGGAGCCCACAAGGCTCCCTGAAAACGTCAGCTGGCTTTTTTAACCTGGGGCAGGTCGAAGGCTTTGCGCAAAGCGCGTACAAATGCTTTGTCATGGCAAATAGATTTGCCCGGGCTATCCGAAAGTTTAGCCACCGGTTTGCCATTACATTCTACCAGTTTAATGACAATATTTAGCGGTTTCACCTGGGGGATGTCGCAGGTCAGGCGGGTGCCAATGCCGAAGCTTAAATTCACTCTTGATGAGAAATGGCGATAGAGATCGACGGCTTTGGTCAGGTCCAGGTTATCCGAGAAGACCAGCACTTTAGTGAGCGGGTCGATACCCAGCTTTTGATAATGGGCGATGGCTTTCTCACCCCATTCAACCGGATCCCCGGAATCATGCCGCAAACCTTGATAGCGCTCGGCAAATTCTGGCCCGAAATCGCGCAGGAAGGCATCCATGGTTATACAGTCGGTAAGGGCAATACCCAGCTGATTGGGATACTCTTCCAGCCAGGCGGCAAGCGCTGCACGCTGGCTGGTGGCGAGGTCGGGGCTAATCTGCTGATGTGCCTGGAACCATTCATGCGCCTGGGTGCCCATCGGCGTCAGGGAGAGGCGACGCGCCAGGTCATAGTTACTGGTGCCGACAAACCACGGCTCTTGCTGAAGCCGTTGCGCAATAGCCTGCTGCACATCGCGAGAGAAACGACGACGCGTGCCAAAATCCATTAAGCGGAAGCGAGACATATCCAGCGATTCCGTCAGACGAGAGAAGTCGACAAGTTTCTCTTCCAGCATCATCAGGGCCTGATCGACGCCGGCATCAGGCGTGCGGTAACGGTGTACCAGTTCGCTGATGACCGCGAGCAGCGGGACTTCCCACATAATCACTTCCCGCCACGGCCCGGCAAGGCGGATATTGAGCTTACCGTTTTCGTTGGAGATAGTGACCTGTTCCGGGTTATAGCGGAAATCACGCAGGAAGTTGAGATAGTCTTCTTTAAAGAAAGGCAGGGCCGAGAGCCACTGATATTCGTCGTCCCGCAGCGTCAGATGCTGCATAGCATCGACCTGTTCGCGGATAGCTTCAGCATAGATGCCGAGCAGGTCGTCACCACGGCAGCGAAACTCCGCCGCTACCTGTACATCGTAGTAATGGTGAAAAACGGCTTGCTGCATATGCAATTTATACGCATCGGTATCCAGCAACGTATGCAGAACAGGAGAAGCGAATTGAGTCATAGGTGCGCAGTAGCATCCTCTCACGGGAGCGTTTAGTACAATAAACAACTATTGAAACCGCTGGAGTATACCTTGTTTAGCGATTTATTGAACCCCGATCACACCATAAGCTGGATTTAGGGTCGAGGGCATTTCGTGCCCCGTGTTATACAAATGTAGCAGATATGGTACTAACTGCATGTAAAATATGATTTTTAAACCACTTCAGACAGCTGATGGGGCAGTGATGGGGCAAAACGCGAAAGAGCCTGGTTGAGAATCGACACTTGCTCGGCGTTCTTCTCTGACATCCACTTCCCGTATACCTTGTAGACCATCTGCGCGTCAGCATGTCCCATCTGTGTTGCTATAAAGTTTGGGTTCGCCCCGGCAGACAACGACCAACATGCGTACGTGTGTCTTGACTGGTAGGCATTGCGGTATCGTATCCCCGCTCGCTTAATAACTGCCGCCCAAATTTTATTAATGGAATTAACCGGGTAATGGTATCCTGTTCTGGCGCCACGCTTGGTACATTGCGGACTGAAAACGAACGTGCACGGGTGGGTGACTGACTGGCCATACTCCCGTAACTGCACCTCAATTTCATACTGCTTTCCAAGCCGCGTCAGCTGGGCCTGACTTTTCAGGGCATCGATAGCTGGTTGAATGAGAAAAATCACCCTGTCAGTGCCTGCCTCGGTTTTTGGCAGGGTGAACTCATCAGTTTGAGTGTGGTTGCGTCTTACCGTCAACGTACCAGCCTTCAGATCTATATCTTCCCATGCCAGGCCGCACAATTCCCCGTGTCTCATCCCGGTATAAACCGCCAGCGACCACAAATTTCTCATTTGCAGATGCCGGCAGGCTTCGATGAACCGAATAAACTCGTCGGTACTGAGTGGATCAGGTTCACCCTTTGCCTTTTTGAGACGGTTAATTCCGCTAAACGGGTTCTCTTTGGTATAGCCGTTATCAGCACCAAACTGAAAAATCTCGGCCATTAAGGTCATGTAATTGTTTACCGTGGATGACTTTCTTCCTTGTAGAGCAGTCCGGTGATTCTTCTTCATTACATGATAACCCGTCAGCAACTCCTTCCTTACGTAAAGCAAATCCTCAGTCGTCACTGCCGATACAAGTTTTCTCTCGCCAATACGTGGCAACATATTCTTGATAATCGATTCATACCTGTTCATGGTGTTTGAACTGACTTCCATACGCTTCAGCTCTTCCCACCTCGCGGTAAGCTCTTTTACAGTGATTTCTTTCGAATCCTCACCAAACCGGCTAAGGTTCGGCGAGTTCGGGAACTTTTCAGCATAATTGAAGTTCCCCATTCGAATCGCGAAGCAGACCGAGGAGCGCAACTCCCCGGCAATTTTGCGATTCTTGGCAGTGTCGGGAACACCGAGGTTTTCCCTGACTCTCTTGCCTTTATACTGAAACCATATGCGGAGTGAACCGCCATGGTTTTCGACGCCCGTTGGGTATGATGTAGCTGACATTGATCCCTCCTGACGTCCAGGAGCATCGAAGAGTGTACTTCTTTTCATGCTTTCTGAGCACCCGGTTGATTCTTTTTCTGCGCTTCGATCCAGAGGTCGATCGCCTTACGGTTGTACATGCACTCACTTGATGGCTTTGGATTTCCGTCTGGCGAAATGTGCAGGTACTCGCGGCCAAGCATCCATGCTTCTTTTCTTGCCCGGGTGATGGTACCGGGCTTAAGCCCGGTAACCGCAATCAGAACCTTTTCGCTAACCCAGTCATTAGGCACCAAAAGAACGATTTCAGCATTGGTGTGCATGGATCCCCTCCAGTTTCTCTTTAGCCTGAAGCACGCAACGCGCAAAAGATGACGGCGTTACGATTTCCCGTAGAGCCTCGACCAGAAAATCATTGTGCTGCTGGTGCAGCTGCAGGTTGCGTTCTTTCTCCTCATGACGCAGAACCGCCAGACGGGCAGTAATAATACGGCGCTTTCCTTTAATCACGCGAAGCGCGATCTCAGCCTTTTTGCGCCATGCGCTCCAGTCACTGCTGCAGTTAGATTTTGCAAGTTGTTCTTCGATACTAAGCTGAGATTCCTCGGCGTTAACAAGCTGCTGAAGACAGTCGCTGATGGTGTTCAGATTGTCTGTCTCGATAAGAATCTTTTTCATTAATAGCCCCTCTGCAAGCCCGGCATCACACCGGGCTGATCAATCACTTAACCTGAATAAATGGAGTGCCGGCACCGCTGGTCATGTACTGGGGAAGAGTGCCATTCCATTTATTGATAGCTTCAAGTTGCATTACCTCCGGGTTCTGGCGAAGCGCATCACCTCGGATGCGGATGGATTTTGCTTCTGCCTCTGCCAACTTCAACTTTGCGTCTGCCTGGCCATCAGCCTCGGCACGAAGCATGTTTGCCTCTGCTTCACGCTGCTTTACTTCCTGCTCGCGCTGCAGCGTTTTCTGGTTGGCTGTCACTTTGGCGTTGATACTGTCGATCACGGTGGGCGGGTACTCAGGTTTGCCAACGTAAGACAGGCTCACAACCTGAATACCTACAGGCCCCATTTCCTCCTGGATCTCTTTGAGCGAGTTGGTCAGCAGGTCGGCCTTACCGCCATCGATGAAGCGGTCTGTGCTCATACGGCTGGACAGTCGGTTAAGAGAGTCCGCAATTTTCTGACGCAGGTCTGTATCGGTGATGTCGTCGACGCCCTTACGGTAGGTCTGAAAAACGGTTGTGACTTTGGTCGGATCGACCTTGTACGCAACACCGATGTGGTAGCCAATGGTGGTACCGTCGCTCATCTGAAAGTTGAAAGCGTCTTCATACGTCTTCATCTGCTTGAAGGTGGGGAAGATGTAAACCTCCGTGTTCCAGCCGGTCCAGTAGCGGCCAACGCCGACAACTTCGCCAACACCTTTATCGTCACCCAACTTGTTGACCTTAATCCCAACGTTGCCAGGCTCAACGCGATCACAACCAACAAGGCCGATGGCCGAAAGCGCGATAATTGAAGCCATAATTGCTTTTTTCATTTCTTTTCCTTAGTTACGGTAACAACAAGACCCTTACAGATGGCGTAGATGCACGGCGGGGTCAGGATCGCCAGGGCAAAACCGGATACCACAGCTGTTGTGTCCTTCATCGAAATTAGGAACGGAACAAACAGCCCATAAACGCTGGCGACAATTACCAGCGATAGAACGACGCGTAAGTAAGCAATCATCAGCGCACTCCCTCTGGTTTACTGGCCTGCAGCTCTTCCTGCTCTTTCACGAAGCGGTCGTGCATGGAATCCCACTTCGCCAGCCACTTCTGTGCTTCGCGTTTACGCTCCAGGATTCGGCGAACGCGACGCATGCAGCGGTTGTGCGCAAAAAGATATTGCTGTGTGTGCTGGCCCATGCGTCTGATGAGCACACCATTGTTGAAAACTGGCTCGTCTGGCTCGTTGGTGTTCAATCCGGCACGATGAAAAGTTTTGGTTACCATGTAGTGAGCAAGGTTGCTGATCGCCGCGCTCCTGCTCAGGAAACGGCGCGAGTATCCGTGCCTTGATACGACGTAAACAGGCTGCAGTTCTTTGGCAAAGGCGCTGTCGATTGAGCTGGTGGTGATGCGTTTATCGTTCATTTCCGGTCCTTAACTTTGCTGTAACGTTCATGGCTCATTACTTCCCAGTTCTTACCGCCGTCGCGGGAAAGTAGCCTCCAGCGGTGGTTTACCTTCAAACTCAGGTTCCCTGATCCGTGCATGCGGGAGGGATGAATTCGCCGGGCTCTGAACTGGCGCAGGACATGCGCCGCTTTAAGATGAACCCACTCAGGAATTCGAATTGCTGTCAGCGCCACTTTTCACCTCCGCAATCCGCAGCTCCATATCGCGAGCCATTTCAATAAACGTGTCCAAAGCGCAAATATGTTCGTCTGGGGACAACCGGCGATCACATTTCACCTGGCCGTTCTCTATGTAGAGAACGATGCGGCCGCTGAAATCAGGCAGAACATGCAGATCCACGCTCAACACAGGGACAGGAACCTGCACGCCCTGATAGAGCATTGTTTGGTGGTTAATCATTGCCGGCCTCCGCATTAACGGGTTTCTGTTTTTTGACGAACTCGACCAGCTCAGAAATGAGCTCGTCGATTAACTCCTTCCCGCTATCCGTGAGAAATTCACCGCTGCCATTCACATCAACTGCGTTGCTGTAAATTCCTCTGATGGCTTTTACGGCCTCGACACTTCCGTACTCGCTTATCGCGAGCCTTTCGAATTTTCTTAATAATCCATCGAGAAGAATCTCTGTTAATTCGACAGTGTTTATGCCGCCTTTATTGAGCTTAATAACAAGGCAGTTACTGCCTGTTTTACGCTGGTGGCGAAGTAGCGCTGCTTTATAAATGCGGCGTCGATATGTCTCGATTAGAAAGCTCATCTAAATATTCCTTCTCTGCTCATCTTCATTCGCCAGAACTATCTTTTCCTCTTCTTCTGTCCAGGAATAAATGCCTCCAGCAAGGTCATAAGCCATTCCCAAAAGAGCATTCATCTGGAAGCAATCAAAATCCTTATGATGGGCGTGCATAGTTTGTAGGAGGAAATTAAGCTGCTCTGCCTTGATATTCACTTCCTGAATATCCTGCCTTTCTTTAATAGACATAGTTATCTCCCGTATGCTTTTTTTAGGAAGATATTGGCGATATGCCAATAACCGGCGCGACACATTAATTGCGCTGTTTTATAAGCTTTTATATTCACCACGATAGATACCCGAATTAAGGATGTAAAAGTCCCCAGCGTTTAAGCTGCATTAAGTCCAAATTAATTTAAATGTTGATTATTTGCTTTTGGCTTTAAGAGACCGCTCCTCTATGAGCCATGCGCAAACATCCCCGGTAAGCTTGGCGAGAAGCGATGCCATGGCATGATATTCTGAATCATCCATTTTGTCGGGGTGCGACTCCAGCATGCGACAAATTACTTCTGCTTGATGTGCGCGTTCAGCTGCTTGCTCTAAAGTAATTTCATGCGCCATGATTTCCGTCCTTTACGCCAGAAAGATAAGCAGCGGTTTGAGAGATTTTATTTGTAGCAATCGCCAATTCAGCGAGAGATGAAATAATAGTGGAAAGATTGCTGATTTTTTCTTTATCAGTTTCATCATCCTCAGTTAAAGAGAAAATATTTAAGCTGATGTGATTAATGGCATCCAGCAAACTGATAGTTTTGGTATCGCAATCAGAGGCGAGATCAGCATATCCAATATCAGAACAATTAGCTTCACTTCGGAAATCTTTGATATCTACTAACTGATAGAATTTATTGGTGGTCGTTTTAGCTGTCATTTTAATGGCTCCATTGTTTGCCGATGAAATAAGCATACGATCACCAAAATTGTCTGTCAAACATATTTATGCGTGGAAAACATATTGTGGGTCTAACCAATTGTTTTCGTGGCTTTAAAAGATATGTTTCTTAAGCAAAAAAAAAGAGCCATTAGGCTCTTTTGTATGTGTGGGGAGTAGGGTTATGCGTGGCGCCTGAATTGTTGTGATTGGCTTAGAAGCACCTTTCCGCATACGTGAAGCATGTCCATCTCTGCATCAGTGATCTGCCATTCTCTATACAGTGGGTTGTCTGAAAGCACATGAAGCTGAGTCTTGATTTTCTGAAGGCGCTTAACAAAAAGATCGCCGCTAAAATCAAAAACATAAATGCCGTCACCATCGAAATGGTTTACACCAACGTCAACAAAAATGAGATCACCAGGTTCGATCGTGCCTTGCATGCTATCGCCGCGAACGTTAATGAGCTTGACCTGATTCGCGGGGCGGTGGCCAAAGAGATTTCTCGCCTCTTCGGTAACGTACTCTATCGAACTAATAACTTCGATGAAGTCACGGTTAGAGTTGCCATTGCCTGCACTTGCAGAAACGTCCATCACATCAACTCGATACACGTCCCTTCTCCTTTCCTGTGAAAGTGAATTGACACTGTATGTATCTACAGTGTCTTTTTTATCTTGGAAAGAGAATAGTTCAGAGAGTGGAACTTCTAAAGCCTCGGCAATTTTTTTGAGGCTGGCTTCACTGTAGCCCTGCATACCTCTTTCGAGCCGTGAAATGTTGCCCACATCCCAATCCGTCAGGGACGCCAGCTGATTTATAGTCATTTTCTTTGCTTTTCGCAGCTCTCTAATCCGTTGCCCTACATTCATCGAAGCACCCCCGCCAAATGTTATTTAATTTGTATTTTATACATAATTTTGCAGCTCACACAACTCGACTTGCATAATATGTTTATCACGCATAATATGTCTAAAACACATATGGAGTTATGCGCATGTTCACACCGCTACGCAAAGCTCGCCTCAAAGCAAAGATGACCATTCAGGAGGTTGCATCATCCATTAAGTGCGACCCCGGTAATCTTAGTCGAATGGAGCGAGGTATACAGAGGCCTTCTCCAGAAGTTGCTGAGAAGCTGGCCAAATTGTTCGACACAGAATTGACAGAAATACAGATCCTTTATCCCGAAAGGTTTAGCTCTGATGGATATCAACCGTAATGAGCAGCTTGTTATGCCTGACAACCATAGCCAGGCAGATTCGGAATGGATTAAGCAGCAGCTATTAACCCTGGCACCATCCGCACGACAAAAAGCAATTCAGCGTTATGCGGCTGTATATCAGGAAACGTTTGAAGCCGAGCCCGTTTCATACCGCAAGGAGAATCGGGCAAGGCATGAAGCAAATACGCGGCTTCGGCTGTTCGTGAAGAAACACAGTAGAGCTTTGCAGGGGTACACCGCTGAACCACCCCTGGCAGGAACGCAACCACGCTCCTGATAGTTTCGGGCTTAAAGGTGCCTGGTCAGTTTGGCAACCACCTTACTCTCAGCTCCATATGTACTAGGAAAGTAGTACGTTTTTATGGGGAAGAGGGAAAGGGGGGTAAGGGGGGATTGGGTGTAGGGGTAGGAATAGGGCCTTTTCCAACAGGGAAGATTCATAGGTTAGGTAGATCTCAGTCTTAAGGGCTGAACCAAAAAAGCGCCCGTATCAGCAAAGTAGTACGAGATCTGAAGGCGCAGAGAAACGAGGAAGGTTCTTCCTGGAAAAGTGAATTTCGGGGGAGCTGGTTCAGAAAGGAGGCTGGCAGCCTTTGGGGAGGCCACCAGCCATGTGAGGGGAATCCATGAAAACCACATCACAGAATTATTATCTCATCACCGCGGGGGCAGCACAATGCAGCTGACGATCACACCGAATTTTGCACAGGAACGAGCGCTTAATATGCTGCGCCGTGACTGGAAGGCAAACGACACCTTCATGGTGTATGCGCCTACCGGTAGTGGCAAGACGGGACTGGCTGCCTTCATCGCTGCCGGGTTCGTTAGCCGTGGCATGCGTGTTTTGTTCTGCGCACCGTACACAATCCTGATTGGTCAGACAGCAAACCGCTTCGTTGAATATGGATTGCCGGGTGAAGAAATCGGGTACATCTGGGCTGACCATCCAAACTACGATCCGTCACTGAAAATCCAGATTGCCAGCGCCGATACGCTTATTCGTCGTGTTTTCCCTGACAACATCGACCTACTGATCATCGATGAAGCGCATCTGCGTAAAAAACGCATCCTGCAGGATATTGAGCGCCTGCGAGCGAACGGCGTGAAAGTGATAGGTCTGTCTGGTACGCCGTTTTCCCCGTTCCTGGGCAAATACTATGACCGGCTGATTAAACCGACGACCATCGGTGAGCTCATCCAGCGTGGCGACCTGAGTAACTACGAGTTTTATGCGCCAACGAAGCCGGATCTTAAAGGGGTGAAAACCTCGGAGTCTCTCGAATACGGTAAAGACTATAACGAGGCCCAACTGGCTGAAATCATGTGCGGCTCTACGCTGGTGGGGGATATCGTCCAAAACTGGCTGGAGAACGGCCGCGACCTTCCGACGATCGCATTCTGCGTCAACGTAGCCCACGCCAATTATCTGACCATCCAGTTTAACCAGTCTGGCGTTAATGCTGAGGTGATGACCGCTGACACGCCAGTGGATGAGCGCCAGACAATCATTCACCGGTTTGAAACCGGCGCCACGAAAATCATCGTTAGCGTGGGCGTTCTGGTGGCCGGCTTCGATAGTGATGTTCGCTGCATCATTTACGCCAGGCCTACAAAGAGCGAAATTCGCTGGCTTCAGGCTCTCGGTCGTGGCCTGCGCACTGCCCCGGGTAAAGAATCCTGCCTCATCTTCGATCACAGCGGCACCGTTCACCGCCTGGGTTATCCAGACTCTATCGAATATGACGATCTTCCGGGGAAATCAGACGGTATGGAGGAGAGCGCACGCCGCGCAGCTGAGGAACGAGCAGAGAAGTTGCCTCATGAATGCTCACAGTGCCACTTCATGAAACCTGCAGGCGTCTATGTCTGCCCGAAGTGTGGACACAAGCCTCTGGCAGGCGAGGACATCGACACTGATACCGGACGCAAACTCAAAAAGCTTGGCAACGAACAGCCACAGCCCACAAAGGCCGAGAAACAAGCCTGGTGGAGCCAAATCAAGTTCTACCAGAAGCAACGCGAATCCCTGGGCAAAACACCGGTAAGCGACGGCTGGTGTAAGCACACATTCCATGAACGTTTCGGGGAGTGGCCACGCGGCATGAGCGACTATCCGATGGATCTTACCCCCACGGTTTCGAACTTCATCAAACACAAAAAGATTGCGTTCGCAAAAGGGAAGGCTAAGCGCCAGCAGGAGGTTGAAACAGAGCCAGCCACTTCGCGCCTTCGCCAGGCACAGAAAACTATTAACGAAATCAGGCAGCAATTAGGGAAAAGAGCATGAAAACGGCAGAAGCAGCAAAAGGCCAGTGGGCCATGATTCTTGAACATTACGGTCTGCCGCCTATCACCGGGAAAAACCATTTCAAAGGGAAATGCCCACTGTGTGATTCGATTGGTAAATTCCGTATTGATGACCGCGACGGTGCTGGTACCTGGATCTGCACTTGTGGCAGCGGCGATGGAATGAAACTGGTTACGCAAACCCAGGGCAAACCCTTCAATGAAATTTGCCGGGAAATTGATGAGTTGATTGGTAACACCTTCACTCGCTTGAAAATACCGGTTACCACCAGCGCGAGTAGCTTGCGTAAAAGGGTGCTCAGTAAATTTTCCAAACTGGCACCGCTGCATGGGACCACTGGTGCCGATTACCTCAATGCGCGTGGTATCTATAAGCTCCCGGCAGAAGCTATCCGTTTTAATGATAAGCAGCGTCACGATGGCCGGGTATTCCAGTCCCTCTACTCTCTGGCCACTGATGATAAAGGTGAACTTTGCTATCTGCATCAGACGCTTCTGGACGGCTCAAAAAAGGCCGATATCGGTACCAGCGCAAAGCGTCAGAAATCCCTGCAAGAGGACAATTACCTGGATCACGCTCGTTCAGTGGCGATCCGTATGTTTCCTGTTGCCAGCACCCTGGGCATAGCCGAAGGCATCGAAACAGCCCTGTCAGCGCACCAGCTGTACGGCGTGAATACATGGGCAACCATGACCAGCGGATTTATGAAGAAATTCCGGGTCCCGGCAGGCGTTAAGCATCTGATTATTTTCGCTGACCGTGACCCGAACAGCGCCACCGGGCTGGCAGCTGCCTACGAATGTGCACACCACAACCTGCTGGCAAAGAATGACCTGCAGCGTGTGAGTGTCTATTGGCCCGATCACGATGATTTCAACAATATGCTCATGAACGGTGATCAGGTTCGTGAGCTGGTTTTCAATAAAAAACAGCAGGTGGCCGCATGAAACTGGAAGCATCACTCAAGCATTTTAGCCCTCAGGGAATGCACATCAGCGACGACGTGAAAGGAACCTCTCCGGATCGGCTCACCGGCACCGATGTTATGGCGGCCATTGGTACCACCAGCAGCCGCGCACGTTTCGGCCTGGCTGCTTTCTTCGGAAAGGCCGGGATCAGCAAAACGGATGAACAGCTCGCGGTTCAGGCGCTGGCGCAGTTTGCCATTAAACACGCTCCTAAAAATGTCCGCAAAGCCGCTGGTGATGCGCTTGGAGCCTGCATGTTGACGCTGGCGCAGTTTGCCTTTGCAGAATACTCCCGTTCTGCGGCCACCAGCGTGACATGTCACACCTGCAGTGGTACCGGCTTTATCTCCGGATATGAAGATGTGGTTAAGCATCCTGGGGTTTTTGATGCAGACGGCGCCGAAGTGCTGGCACCGAAAATTAAGAAAGAGTTGGTGAAAAGAGTGTGCGGGTCATGCGAAGGAAAGAAAGTTATCTTTGCCCGTTGCAGGTGTGGCGGCAAAGGGGAAGTGTTGGACCGCAAGGCCACAAGTGAGCGGGGCGTGCCGGTTTTTAAAACCTGTGAGCGCTGCTCTGGCAATGGCTTCTCTGCTATCTCCTCGGCGACGGTACACCGTGCCATTCTCGCGCGGCTCTCCGACCTCCATCAGTCCTCATGGTCACGAAACTGGAAACCATTCTATGAAATGCTGGTGGACACTCTGCGAAAGGGTGAGCGTAGCGCGGCTGTAGAATTCGAGAAGGCAACAACTTATTAATATGATCGGAACAAATGGCGACACTTTTTTGCTCGTTAGGGTTGACTTTGCATAAAACTGTCCTGTATGCTTTCCATCGTGGGATATTACGCCTACACGACATCAAACCCGCCTGAGCGCGGGTTTTTTATTTCAGGGTCAGAAGCACAGCACTTGTGCGTTCGGCTGCTAACCGAATGGTGGAAGGTTCGTCCATACAGACAGGCCAGGCCTCCTAGCAGGCTATAGCGGCGCTTCTAGTAAATAAATTGCAGAACGAATGTATCTTTTAAGGTGTAAGCCACGTAGAGTGCCCGGGTGGTGAATCCCCCTAAGCGGTGGGGCGTCTGGGCAAAACCAGTCGGGTTTATTGAGCGCGATTTTGTGGCCTAGCACAGGATCACCGGGAGGCACCCGGCATCACAACTTCAATACCATCATTTTTAAGGCTGCCTTTAGGCGGCCTTTTTTATTTCCCCTCATCCACTGAGAGGACTTACGGCAATAAGAGTGGTGCTATATTTAAAATGGCATTTGATAATGCTCTCGATACATCAAAACACTGGGCGGGGACGCGCCCGCTACGCAGAGACAGCTGCATGACCCCTTGACCAGCGATCCATGCTGGTCTTTTTTTCGCCATTAGCTCAACTGGAGAGAGCACAGAGCTTCTACCTCTGTGGTTCGGGGCTCGAGTCCTCGATGACGGAATTTTAACTGGTCAATTCTTTCTTCAGCCTTTGCATTTTTTCAAGAACCTCAGCTGGGTTGGTAACAATAAAACTGGCCGGGAAAAATACCGTCCCGCTGGATGGGTGAACGTCATGCCAGTGCTTCGTAACGGCGACAGAATGCGCCTCCAGGTAGCTGGCATAGGCATCTCTAATTGCCTTCCTTCTGCGGACTGGAACATAAGGTAGCAACTGGTAAAAATCAGTATAGCTAATGAGCTTGTGCGGGTAAGAGCCTCCCTGGATAGCCTGAATTTCGCTGAGTAGCTTCTCCAGAACTGGCGCAGATTGCTTTCTGAACTCTGCTTTGCGTGAAGAATGGTTGCTAATTAGTGACGGAACAAATAGTCCGGCCAGGGTAAGAAGCACTCCAATTATCGTGATAATTTCCATGAGGTATTTCCATGCCTGATTATGTTTATTCTGTTCTACCCGTGCTGGGATTCGGGTTTTCTTGTTTTGGCCTGGGTTACATCTTCGGCTTTGTGCGCGGACGAGACTGAGCAGGAAGGATAAATCGGCGGGTCAGGGCGGTGAATCCTGATATTTATCCAGTCCCGTCTTACAGGCTGCCATCTGGCGGCCTTTTTCTATTTCAGGTCCCGGGAATCAACATCAGATGGCTTCGTTGTTAAATGCAGCCCGAGGGCCTGACCCTATACACACGGAATAATTATGTCTGAGACCTTCACTATCGTAGGCGTTGGTCTTACATCGTCATCAGTCGGTGTAACCTTTGCCACGCTGTTTCCGGAGGCGACTCCAGCAGTGATGCTCGGATCACTCGCCGGAACGGCGTTATACGTTCTGACCTCAGATCCCCATCAACTCTGGAAGCAGGCTATCTTTGCGCTGATATCGTTTATCAGTGGCGTGTTCTTCTCCGTTCCCATGGCGAAAATCATGGCCGGAATTATTAACACGCCATTAAGCCTGATGAAGCCACCGGCCAGCATCGAGGTATCCCCAGCTGTCGGCGCTATCGTTACCGCTTCCATTTCCGTGGCAGTCCTGCTGCGTATTCTCCGCAAATCAAAAAGCGGGAAGATGCCAGGGCTGGGGGAGGAAGATAAATGACATGGCAACTTCTTCTGATGGATGCAAACGCCATAGTTTGCCTGTTAATCATGGTCAGGCTGATGTTTTTTCGGAAAGAAGGGAAGCGTCATCGCCTTAGTGTCGCGGTGCTGGCCTACCTGGTCATCCTTGCCGCCGGATTCAACGCCTTCAACATTCTTCTCGGCCATTACGTACAGGTTAATCTCGGCGATCTGCTGCTGAACTCCGTCATCTGCATGGCGGTGTGGCTGGCTCGCGGTAACCTGGCGAAGGTCGTTATAACGGAGTAGTCCATGCAAACCAGCGAAAAGGGCATTGCCCTGATCAAAGAGTTCGAAGGCTGCAAACTCACCGCCTACCAGGACAGCGTAGGTGTCTGGACGATCGGCTATGGCTGGACTCAGCCTGTCGATGGAAAACCAATCCGCGCCGGGATGACGATTAAGCAGGAAACGGCAGAGCGCCTGCTGAAGACCGGACTGGTCAGCTACGAGAGTGACGTGTCCCGCCTGGTTAAAGTCGGCCTGTCTCAGGGGCAATTCGACGCCCTGGTGTCGTTCACTTACAACCTCGGCGCCCGGTCACTGTCGACATCGACCCTGCTGCGAAAACTCAACGCCGGTGATTACGCTGGCGCAGCCGATGAGTTCCTGCGCTGGAATAAAGCTGGTGGCAAAGTCCTGAACGGCCTGACCCGTCGGCGTGAGGCGGAGCGCGCTCTGTTCCTGCCGTGATTGGCGCACTGATGAAGCGTTACTGGTTGCAGTTGCTGGTGGTGGCATTAATCGGTGTGCTGGCGTTCTTCGTAAACCACTACCGCGATAACGCCATCACCTATAAAGACCAGCGCGACAAGGCAACTGAGAATCTCAGCCTTGCGAAAAATACCATCGATGACATTAAGGTGCGCCAGCGCGATGTGGCCGCACTGGATGCCAAGTACACGAAGGAACTCGCCGATGCAAAAGCTGAAAATGATGCTCTGCAGCGCAAGCTTGATAATGGTGGCCGGGTGCTCGTCAAAGGCCGCTGTCCAGTGCCAGCCTCAGCCGAAGCCGCCAGCACCTCCGGCGTGGGCCATGATGCCATCGTCGAACTCTCTGACGTTGCTGGACGAAACGTTCTCGGTATCAGGGCTGGAATCATCAGCGATCAAAAATCCCTGAAGGTGTTGCAGGAATACATCAACACGCAGTGCCTGAAATAAAAATGTTTTGACCGCAATTTGCAAATCACAAAGTCCATTAAATGAGCCTCGCTACAACGCGGGGCTTTTTATGCCTGTTACCGCTGGGGAATTTTCTGTCATCGGTGAGGGGATTTATCCAGACTGCGCGTCGCAGCGCATAGACAACCCGAGTCTTTCAGAAAGCTGAGCCTGAGAACTGCCGTATATGGTGGCGACCATCTCGGGGCGGCTTTTCTGTGCGAACAGGCTCATCTTTCTAAAGGAACATCGCCATGCAATTAGTTGAAATCAAGAAGCTCGACCTGGTAACAAACACTGCCGCCATCGCCGAAGGTGTTGGGCGAGACCATGACACCATCATCAAGCTGGTTGACCGTAACAAAAGTGACCTTGAAGAGTTTGGTGAGGTCGGATTTGAAATCCGAGCTGGTTATAACAATGCCAAGGTTCGTGTCGCGGTACTTAACGAGCAGCAAACCACGCTGCTGATTACCTACATGCGAAACAACGAAGTTGTCCGGGCATTCAAGAAACGCCTGGTGGCTGAATTCTTCACGATGCGCAGCGCGCTGGCGAAGAAGAAGATGGATCGTAACTCGGCGCGCCTGGAGTACAAGCCGATGACAGATGCCATCAAGCATGAGCGAGAGGCTCAGGGTAAACAGATCGCACCGCATCACTTCTCCAACGAGGCTGACCTGATTAACAGGCTGGCTTTGGGCATGACTTCAGCCAAGTTCCGCGTGCATCACGAAATCGGGAAGAAAGAACCGATCCGCGATTACCTGACGCCGGAACAAATTCACTGCATCACCGAGCTACAGCGCGCCAACTCGGTATTTATCAGCATGGGGTGGGACTTCGAGCAAAGGAAAGAGGTGCTGCGCGGTATGTTCGAGCGCAATCACCGACAGCCACTTATCGAAGAACAGCACCGTCTGGCGGCCTAAGCTACAAAAATAGCTTCGAGAGCCACTTTCACAACGGCTTTCCATTACAAAGCTCATCTGCTGGTGGGCTTGATAATGGGAAAACAGTGATGCCTATAAGTTTTGGTAATTAGAAAAAACCTCAGATAAGTGCTAAAAATTTTCCCAGTAAACAATGATGAGATGAAGAATGAAAATCCTGGGATTTGATGAGCACAGAACAAAACGTGGGAGTGGTGCATTAAAGATCTTTGAGCTGGAGCGTGTACCAAGCAGTGACTGGGTAAAGATATTCGAAAGCCTGTTCACAAAAAGTGGTGATGAGGCGTGGGTTGAGGGGTATTGCATAGTAACGAACTGCCCAAGCAGTGACATAGCTGAAAGGCTAGTGCAGTTACAATCAAAGTGTGAAGAAGCAAACACAATATTCAGAACTAAGAACTCAACTCTTTGAACAGTAATCGCCGCCTACGGGCGGTTTATTATTGCCATTACAACGCTCATCTACCGGTGGACATTGATAATGCCTCTAGCTGCAGGTTTGCATTAGGAGTAAATGGCTGGGGGTATTTAGTCTACGTTTAAGACTTACAACTATGAGCGAGGCTGAATTATGCAAAGCGATAAAGAGGAATACCTTAAGCAGGCGTTACTGGTAGTCCTGTCTCTTAATGAGGACTCAGGTCTGAGCCTGGATGGGGTTGTGAATGATGTGCGTCGGGAAATGAGTAAGGGCGGAAAGTACAACCATTACTGTCCAGATGGTGCTGAAGAAGTATGTGGCATCGTTAAAAAGTCAGTAGAAGAGGTCAAAGCTAAAGGCCAAAAGCGCTGACGTTAAGCAATCAGTTCGCTTCCTCATTTACAGGAAAAGAATATCCTCGGATGATATCCCTGATAAGCTGTTGCCAAGTTCAACGGCTAATGAGGCAAAACGGTGATTGGAATTTTGAAACGTGGTCCCGCTGCAGTTAAAGTTAAAAATCATGTCACAGACTTGATGGCTGCTATGAGAACCTCTTTCCGTAAATTAACGGCTGGAGAGCGCTTTGATGAGACTACGCTGCATATAGTTTGCACAAGCATTATCGTTGCGGCGATTATGGAGCGAGGCGTCAGCTCACCCAGACTAATGACCGCTCTATCTGATCATGTAATGAATTCATACGGATTAAGTCTGGAAGAAATGCAGCTTACGCCTGTACTTGCGCATGGCATGCTCAAGGGATTGAATGGAAAAGATACTCTGCAGGTTAAAACGAGCATGCTAAATGACATTTGCCCCGGACATGAGTTTGGTATCGATGGAATTAGATGGTTTGAAACCAGCGTGAATTCAGCAAAGGATCAAATCGATTCGAACCTTAAGGATGCGATTCATACTTTGAGTAAATAATTTGTTTGCTGGTCCGCCACGCCAAGAACGACACATCTCGTTAAATTTGATAAGCCACTGGCATCTGCTGGTGGCTTTTTTATTGGAGTCAACAATATGCCAGCAGCTATCCCGCGCGCCTGCCGTAAACGAGGGTGCTCGGGCACCACCACAGACCGTTCCGGCTACTGCGAGGCGCACCGTAACGAAGGGTGGCAGCAGCATCAGCGCGGCCTGAGCCGCCACCAGCGTGGCTACGGCAGTAAGTGGGACATCATCCGCGCCCGAATCCTTAAACGTGATCGACACATCTGCCAGCAGTGCCTGCGCAATGGCAGGCCACGCCCTGCGGAAACGGTCGACCACATTATTCCGAAAGCTCACGGCGGCACAGACGAAGACAGCAACCTGGTTGCGATCTGCTTCAAGTGCCATAAGGCCAAAACCTCGCGGGATCGTTTAAACCGGAACTAACTCATTGAATCGCCACGGGTTTAACAGACACCTCAGAGTCATTTAAGATGACTTAAAGAGAGGTGCCCATGAGCGGTAAGCGTTATCCCGAAGAGTTTAAAATTGAAGCGGTAAAACAGGTTGTTGATCGCGGCCATTCTGTTTCCAGCGTGGCAACACGTCTCGGTATCACCACCCACAGTCTTTATGCCTGGATAAAGGCATATGGCCCGGATTCCTCAACCAATAAAGTCCAGTCAGACGCTCAGGCTGAGATCCGACGCCTCCAGAAAGAGCTGAAGCGGGTTACCGACGAACGGGACATATTAAAAAAAGCCGCGGCGTACTTCGCAAAGCTGTCCGACTGAGGTACGCCTTTATCCGTGACAACACCTATTGCTGGCCTGTCCGACTGCTTTGTCGGGTGCTGGATGTGCATCCGAGTGGTTTTTACGCCTGGCTTCAGCAGCCGGATTCACGGCGGCATCATGCTGACCTGAGGCTGACGGGGCTGATAAAGCAGTTCTGGCTGGAGTCGGGTTGCGTTTATGGTTATCGCAAGATCCACCTCGACCTGCGGGATACCGGACAACAGTGCGGAGTTAACCGTGTCTGGCGACTGATGAAGCGTGCCGGGATAAGGGCTCAGGTCGGGTACCGTAGCCCACGGGCACGTAAGGGTGAAACCAGCATCGTGACGCCCAACAGGCTCCAGCGGCAGTTCAACCCGGAAGCACCGGATGAGCGTTGGGTAACGGACATCACCTACATCCGGACTCACGAAGGCTGGCTGTATCTGGCTGTGGTTGTTGACCTGTTCTCGCGCAAAGTTATTGGCTGGTCAATGCAGCCCCGGATGACAAAGGATATTGTCCTGAATGCACTTCTGATGGCCGTGTGGCGACGTAATCCTCAAAAGCAGGTGCTGGTTCATTCTGATCAAGGCAGTCAGTACACAAGCTATGAGTGGCAGTCGTTCCTGAAATCACACGGGCTGGAGGGCAGTATGAGCCGTCGCGGTAACTGTCATGACAACGCAGTCGCAGAAAGTTTTTTCCAGCTACTGAAACGTGAACGGATAAAGAAAAAGATCTACGGAACGCGAGAAGAAGCTCGCGGTGATATTTTTGATTACATCGAAATGTTTTATAACAGTAAGCGTCGGCATGGTTCGAGTGATCATATGCCACCAACTGAATACGAAAAACAATATTATCAGCGGCTCGGAAGTGTCTAGATTATCTGTGGCGATTCAAAGAGTAAATCTGGAGCCGTTATTGAACTGGTGACAAAAATTATCTGGGGTTGAGGTTCTGCTAATACTTTGCGATGACAGAACTCAGTTCGCAAAGTTACAGGGAAGGTCTTTGATCACTAGTGACGGCGAAGCGATCAAAGATGAGGCGGCTGAAGTGCTGGGCAGGGTAAAGTACTTCATCAACCGAACTCTTGACTATGAGCGACCAACGATCTGATTGAGCGAAAGATATAACGTGAACACCTGAGCAATGACATGATAAAGGCCTATCAGGCCCCAAATGACAAATAAAATTAAAAAATCCCGCACGGGAGCGGGAAGCAGTATAGCTATATTTTAATTTTATTCTATTTCATAGGGAGTGTTATCGGCACGTATGGCTGAGACTTTAGAGCAATAAAAACCCGGCGCGGTGGCCGGGCTAGAGTAAATCATCTTGAGATTCTTGATATCATAGCAAGTTCTATTATGCCGCTTCGAATTTTGTAGTCTCCGAAAAGATTTGTCGTATCGGATTCTTTCATCGCATCGTACAGTAAATCAGTCTCTTCTTTATCAAAGAATTCAGTCAAGACATAAGCAGGGAAAGAATAGTCCTCACCAACCCTTCTGCATGTAACAGTAAGCTTTTCTGGGGTTTTCTTAATACCCTCGATCTCAACCTCTACGGTAAGTTCGCAGTTTGTCATTTTTTCTCGCGGGTTCTGAATCATCTCTTTAATATCTTTCTGGTCTAACTCAATTTTAGCAAGGCCATTGAATTCAACCCTATCGGCGTCAGAAACCCCTTTTAACACACCGACAACAGCGTTAGCTGCATGGTTTTGTATACCTTCAGAAACATCTCTTGCTGCAGGTGTAGCACTCGACGCACTAAGAGCTTCAACAATCCCATCCTTAAGGATTCTCATCCTCTCATTTTCAGAATTGTTATCATCTTTGGCTGAGTCAAGCTCCAGTTGCTTCATCCCTTTTTCATGCTTGTTTTTGAGATGCGACTTTACAAGCCACGCCCCGGTAAGGAGTAGAGATATGAGGACTAAGCAAATTGCCTTTTCTGTTCCGGTCATACCTTGGGTTGATCTCTCAAATGCAATGCCAAAAGAATCTATAACATCCTTGACAGCCACGATAAGGTCAGTACATCCAGGCTCGACCTTAAAGATTATCTCAAGCTCTTCACGATCCTTCTTTGTGAGGTGCTTAAGGTTGTCAGTTCCGTGTTTAACAAGCGTATACGCCTTATAGAGTTCTGTCTGAAACTCGCACATCCCTTGTGCTAGCGATGCTGGAATGGTTCCATTATAGCGCTCAGGATCTCCATAAATCTTGAAATTTACGACATTTACTAAGTTTATCCTTAGATTTTCTACCGCAATTTCTTCACCCTTTCTAAGGCGATTGAGCAAAAATTCAATGTCGCTTAGGTTTGAAATCTCGATTTGATTGTCCATTTTTTCCTTAGATCATACCCTTGGTAAAAGCTAACAGCTCCAATCTTGTGTCGGATAAGCGCTGAATGTGCCTTCGGCAAATGAAGTAAAATACTTTCTAGACTTCCTTCAAGATCACTAAATCAGGCGCAGATTCGTCTCTAACCAAAAGTCTCTTCCGGCCACTGCTACAGTTTGTTGTAAGCTATCGATTCGTGAATAAGCGCTTTGCCCATGATGTATAGCTGACCCTGTTTATATTCCGTCACTGAGCAGCCTTTGTATGCATAGCTATCAAAAGGGCGTTAAGAAAAGGCCATTGCATTCCGGATGATTTGGATTTTAGTTGAAAATATCAGATGTTATAACCTGGTGTTTTTCTCAGTGTTTTGAATGATTAGTCTGATACTAACCACATATCCGCCTCTTCAAACATTTCCTCCAGCATGCGGTTCAGTTTTTCCCGGTCGCTTTTGCTGGCATCGCTATTCAGAGCGTTCGCCTGCATCGGCTTCACCTTAACCTCAGCGTCGGGGAAAATTCGGTGAACTCTTTTCGTAAGTTCGGCCAGGATGATCTCCCGGGCACCATTCAGACCCTCAACATTCCGCTTGTCATAAATCAGTTCAACGAACATATCAGCCTCTTAGAATACTGTTTGTATATACAGTATCTTTACCTTGGCCGTTAACCCTGTCAAGCCACATGGAGTGCTCTCATTTCCTCTTTAAGGTTTTTGGGGTGGTATTTTTTGATGGAAGTGGGCTGTAAGCCCGATGGGGCGCGGCGCGGGAATAAAAAGGCCTTGGGGCATGGGTGGGGCAAAACCGGTTACTAAAGTACGTTTAAGTTCGTTAACTTGTCCATCTACCGATATCGCTCATCCCTTGTTTTATGCGCTCCTGGACGATCTTTACCGATATTAAATTTTATGTGCTCATATTATACAAATGTAGCAAAAAGGGTGTTTGTAACTGAAAAGATGAACATTCTGCGTAGCGCGATCTACACAACAGGAATAGACTGGATTCGTTATTCGACAAACGATGCAAAAGGTTTTCTATGACACAACAGCCACAAGCCAAATACCGCCACGACTATCGTGCGCCTGAATACCTGATTAGCGATATTGATCTGACTTTTGACCTGGATGCCACAAAAACTCTTGTTACGGCCGTAAGCCAGGTGACGCGCCAGAGCGCGACGGCTGTTCCCCTGCGCCTCGATGGTGAAGACCTGACGCTCGTATCCATCGCGGTAAACGACCAGGCCTGGACAGACTATAAAGAAGAGAACGGCCAGCTGGTTATTGATAACCTGCCGGAGCGTTTTACCCTGCGCATCGTGACCGAAATTAGCCCGGCAGCCAACACCGCGCTGGAAGGGCTGTACCAATCAGGTGAAGCACTCTGTACGCAGTGTGAAGCCGAAGGTTTCCGCCATATTACCTGGTATCTGGATCGCCCGGACGTTCTGGCGCGCTTCACCACCAAAATCATGGCCGATAAAACTCGCTATCCATTCCTGCTCTCCAACGGTAACCGTGTGGGCGAAGGCGAGCTGGAAAACGGGCGTCACTGGGTGCAGTGGCAAGATCCATTCCCGAAACCTTGCTACCTGTTTGCGCTGGTGGCAGGCGACTTCGATGTGCTGCGCGACACCTTCAAAACCCGCTCCGGACGCGACGTGGCGCTGGAGCTGTTCGTTGACCGTGGCAACCTCGACCGCGCGCCATGGGCGATGACGTCGCTCATCAACTCCATGAAGTGGGACGAGGAGCGCTTTGGCCTCGAATATGATCTCGACATCTACATGATCGTCGCCGTCGACTTCTTCAACATGGGGGCGATGGAGAACAAAGGCCTTAACGTCTTTAACTCCAAATATGTGCTGGCCCGTACCGATACCGCGACCGATAAAGATTACCTGGATATCGAGCGCGTGATTGGCCATGAATACTTCCACAACTGGACCGGTAACCGCGTGACCTGCCGCGACTGGTTCCAGCTGAGCCTGAAAGAGGGCTTAACCGTCTTCCGCGATCAGGAGTTCAGCTCGGATCTGGGTTCGCGTGCGGTTAATCGCATCAGCAACGTGCGCACCATGCGCGGTCTGCAGTTTGCTGAAGATGCCAGCCCGATGGCCCACCCGATTCGCCCGGACAAAGTGATTGAGATGAATAACTTCTACACCCTGACGGTGTATGAAAAGGGTTCTGAAATCATCCGTATGATCCACACCCTGTTAGGGGAAGAGAACTTCCAGAAAGGGATGCAGCTCTACTTCGAGCGTCATGACGGCAGCGCCGCCACCTGCGATGACTTTGTGCAGGCGATGGAAGATGCTTCCAACGTTGATCTTTCGCACTTCCGCCGCTGGTACAGCCAGGCCGGTACGCCGATTGTTACCGTAAAAGATGATTACAATCCTGAAACCGAGCAGTACTCTCTGACCATCAGCCAGCGTACGCCGCCAACGGCCGAGCAGGAAGAGAAGCACCCGCTGCACATTCCTTTTGCCATCGAGTTGTATGACAACGAAGGAAACGTGATCCCGCTGCAAAAAGGGGGTCACCCGGTGCACAATGTGCTCAACGTTACCCAGGCGGAGCAGACATTTGTATTCGATAACGTCTATTTCCAGCCGGTGCCGGCGTTGTTGTGCGAGTTCTCTGCACCCGTTAAGCTCGAATATAAGTGGAGCGATCAACAGCTCACCTTCCTGATGCGTCACGCGCGCAACGACTTCTCCCGCTGGGATGCGGCCCAGAGCCTGCTGGCGACCTACATTAAGCTGAACGTAAACCGCCATCAGCAAGGACAGCCGCTGTCGGTGCCGGTCCACGTGGCTGACGCTTTCCGCGCCATTCTGCTGGACGAGAACATCGACCCGGCGCTGGCGGCAGAGATCCTGACCCTGCCTTCCACCAGTGAAATTGCTGAGCTGTTTGAGATCATCGATCCGATCGCCATTGTGGCGGTACGCGAAGCGCTGACCCGCACCCTGGCGACCGAACTGGCCGATGAGTTCCTGGCGCTGTACAACGCGCATAAGCTCGACGAATACCGTGTCGAACATGCTGATATCGGCAAACGTTCACTGCGTAATACCTGTCTTCGCTACCTGGCCTTCGGCGAAACCGAACTGGCTGATACGCTGGTAAGCAAGCAGTATCACGACGCGGATAATATGACCGACGCGCTGGCTGCCCTGGCCGCTGCGGTGGCCGCTGAGCTGCCGTGCCGCGACGCGCTGATGCAGGCGTATGACGACAAGTGGCATCAGGACGGCCTGGTAATGGATAAGTGGTTCATTCTGCAATCCACCAGCCCGGCGGCAGACGTGCTGAATACTGTTCGCCGTCTTCTGAAGCACCGTTCATTTACCATGAGCAACCCGAACCGCGTACGTTCACTGATTGGCGCCTTTGCCAGCAGCAACCCGGCGGCTTTCCATGCCGAAGACGGCAGCGGGTATCAGTTTATGGTCGAGATGTTGACGGAGCTGAATAGCCGCAACCCGCAGGTGGCGTCGCGTCTGATTGAGCCACTGATTCGACTGAAGCGTTACGACGAGAAGCGTCAGGCGAAGATGCGTGCGGCGCTCGAGCAGTTGAAAGGGCTGGAGAACCTTTCTGGCGATCTGTACGAGAAGATCACCAAAGCACTGGCCTGATAAGCAGGTAATAGCGAAACGGCAACCCTGGTTGCCGTTTCTTATTTTCTCCCTCTCCACGTGGGAGAGGGCCGGGGTGAGGGCATCAGGCATTAACCTTAAACAATGCCCGCTCACTTACCCCACGCTTCATCACCCGATCCAGCACCTCTGCTTCCAGTTCCGCCAGCCTCGTCGACCCGACGCGCCGCGGACGCGGGATATCCACGTTCAGATCCAGACCAATTTTCCCCTCTTCTATTAACAGCACGCGATCGGCCATCGCCACGGCTTCGCTCACATCATGGGTTACCAGCAATACCGTAAACCCGTGTTCCTGCCAGAGGGACTCAATCAAGCCCTGCATATCTATCCGCGTCAGAGCATCGAGTGCGCCAAGCGGTTCATCCAGCAGCAGCAAACCCGGGCGGTGAATCAGCGCCCGGGCTAAAGCGACGCGCTGTTTCTGTCCCCCGGACAACGCTGCAGGCCATTCGCTCGCGCGATCCTGCAGACCCACGGCGGCCAGCGCCTGGCTTGCCGCCTCCCGCCAGTGACCCTTCAGCCCCAGACCCACGTTATCGATAACCGTTTTCCACGGCAGCAGGCGCGCGTCCTGAAACATCATCCGGGTATCATCCTGAATCTCCGCCAGCGGCGTATTGCCCGCCAGCAGTTCACCACCATTGGGGGCCTCCAGCCCGGCGAGCAGGCGCAGCAGCGTACTCTTGCCACCGCCGCTACGGCCAACCACTGCTACAAACTGCCCGGCGGGGATATGCAGATCCAGTTGGTTCAGAATGGTGTTGTCGCCGTAGCGTTTGGTCACGCCGTTCAGCAGCAACGGCGTTCCCTGGTTCAAGCGTGCAGTATTCATGCGTGTGCCTCACTTTTGACATAGGCCGGATTCCAGCGCAGCCAGATACGTTCCAGCCACTGGGCGCTGACGTCGGCGAGTTTGCCGAGCAGGGCGTATAGAATAATCGCCACCACGACGACATCGGTCTGCAGGAACTCGCGGGCATTCATCGCGAGGTAGCCGATACCGGAGTTGGCCGAAATGGTCTCTGCCACAATCAGCGTTAACCACATCAGGCCGAGGGCAAAACGTACCCCCACCATAATCGAGGGCAGGGCGCCGGGGAGGATCACATGGATAAACAGGGCAAAGCCCGATAAGCCATAGCTGCGTGCCATCTCGACCAGCCCACGATCAATGTTACGAATACCGTGCCAGGTGTTGATATAGATAGGGAAGAGGGTGCCGAGGGCCACCAGGAAAATCTTGGCACTCTCATCAATGCCGAACCACAGAATCACCAGCGGGATCAACGCCAGATGCGGCACGTTTCGCAGCATCTGGATGGAGGTGTCCAGTAGCCGCTCGCCCCAGCGGGAAAGTCCGCTGATCAGCCCCAGCGTCAGACCGATCGTCCCGCCGATTGTGAAGCCAATCAACGCCCGCCAGGAGCTGATCGCCAGATGCTGCCACAGCTCGCCGCTTGAACTTAGCGCCCAGAAAGCCTCTATCACCCCTTCCGGAGAGGGAAGTATCCGGCTCGACAACCAGCCCACTGACGAGGCCAGTTGCCAGATAGCCACGATACTGACAGGCAGTACCCAGGGCGCAATACGCAGCAGCCAGGTTGGGGAAGGTTTCGCCATACGTCCTCCTCAGCTCTGCGCGACGTTACGCGGAATAAATTCGTTGGCGACCGCCTCGCCCTGCAGTTGCAGGCGCTGCGGCTGTGGGACCTCCGGGATAGCAACATCCAGATGAGGGAAAAGAAGCTCACCCACTTTGTACGCCTCTTCCAGATGGGGATAACCTGAGAGAATAAAACTGTCGATACCCAGATCGGCATACTCATTAATCCGCGCCGCCACGGTCGGACCATCCCCCACCAGCGCCGTGCCGGCGCCCCCGCGCACCAGGCCGACCCCGGCCCACAGGTTAGGGCTAATCTCCAGATTTTCGCGTTTACCCTGGTGGAGGGAGGCCATCCGATGCTGTCCTACGGAGTCGGTTCTGGCGAAAGCAGCCTGCGCTCTGGCAATGGTTTCATCGTCCAGATGGGCAATCAGGCGATCGGCGGCTTGCCAGGCTTCTTCGTTCGTTTCACGCACAATCACGTGCAGGCGGATACCAAAACGCACGTTGCGCCCGCGCGCCGCCGCTTTGGCGCGAACCTGTTCAATCTTTTCTTTCACAAGTTCCGGCGGCTCGCCCCAGGTGAGATAGAGATCGACCTGCTCAGCGGCAAGATCCTGGGCCACATCTGATGAACCGCCAAAATAGAGCGGTGGGCGCGGCTGCTGCACCGGCGGGAAGTAGAGCTTCGCATCGCGGACGTGGATATGTTTGCCCTCGAAGGTAACCGTCTCCCCCTCCAGCAGACGCCGCCAGACGCGGGTAAATTCAGCCGAGGCTTCGTAACGCTCGGCGTGATCCAGAAACACGCCATCGCCAGCCAGTTCCTGTGGGTCACTCCCGGTCACCAGGTTAAACAGAGCGCGGCCATTGGATAAACGGTCCAGCGTGGCGGCCTGACGCGCTGCCACCGTTGGCGAGGTGACGCTCGGGCGCAATGCCACCAGAAATTTTAAGCGCTGAGTCACCGGAATCATCGAAGCCGCGACCAGCCAGGCATCTTCACAGGAACGTCCGGTCGGGATAAGCACCCCGGTAAACCCAATCCGGTCCGCCGCCTGGGCAATCTGCTGAAGATAGCCCTGATCCACCGGGCGTGCACCGGACTCGGTGCCAAGATAGTGACCATCACCGTGGGTAGGTAAAAACCAGAACAGATTCAGACTCATGATTTTGCTCCTTTATGCTCTGTCGGTTGCCAGATACGGTTACGGATATCGATTTTTTTCGGTACCAGTCGATTTTCGTAGAAGAGGTCGGCGGTCTGCTGCTGCAACGCCGCGGTGTGAGTATCCACCGGCTTAATGACGGTGGGTGGGCGGTGATCCAGATAGCTGGCAATGACCGGCTCAGGAAGACCCATAGTCTTTGCCAGCAGAGCGATACTGGCCTGCCGCTGGCTCTGGGTCAGGGCATCTGCGTCGCTGAAGGTATCCAGCACTCCCTGAATAAAGGCACCGTTCTTTTCCGCATAAGGACGCGCTGCCAGATAGAAAGAGCCGGTCTGTTTCAGGGTTTCCCCATCTTTCAGCACTCTAACTCCCCCCTGCAGCAAGGCTGCGGAGTAGTAGGGATCCCAGATAGCCCAGGCGTCCACATTATGTTGCTGAAACGCGGCGCGGGCATCGGCCGGGGAAAGATAAACTGGCTGTATCTCTTTAAACGTCAGACCGGCCTGCTGAAGGGCTCGTAACAACAGATTGTGTGAACTGGAGCCTTTCTGGAACGCCACTTTGCGGCCTTTGAGATCGGCAACGGTTTTGATCGGGCTGTTTTCCGGCACCAGAATCACTTCCGCTTTTGGTTTTGGCGGCTCGACGCCAACATACACAAGGTCTGCGCCGGCGGCCTGAGCAAAGATGGGGGGAATATCGCCGGTGCTACCCAAATCAATGCTGCCCACATTTAAGGCTTCCAGCATTTGTGGCCCCGCAGGAAACTCGACCCATGAAAAATGGGTGTTCGGGTAGCGTTTTTCCAGTAACTGATGGCTTTTAGCCAGCACCATGCTGACGCTACCTTTCTGATAACCAATCCGCAGATTTTCCGGTGCGGGTTCGGCGGCCTGTGCAAAGGAGGCGATCGCGATGATACCGGCCAGGCTCAGGCGGGCGAGGGTTTTAAACATGGGCGACTCCTTTCAACTGACCAAAAGCAGGAACCTGGACGTCACGACGATGCAGCGCCTGCCAGAAGGTCTCAAGGGCGCTATCAAGCCGGATTTGCAGGTTGGGGGAGAAATGCGGTTTATGCTGATAGTCAATGACTTGCGAATCATCGGCAAATACGCCGTGCAGGATCTCCTGCGCTTTCAGGGCGCTAAGCACCGGTTTGAGGGCATAAT
Organism: Leclercia pneumoniae; assembly: GCF_017348915.1. NCBI lineage: Bacteria > Pseudomonadati > Pseudomonadota > Gammaproteobacteria > Enterobacterales > Enterobacteriaceae > Leclercia > Leclercia pneumoniae. The sequence continues at coordinate 1,556,014 of NZ_CP071383.1, forward strand.
CTACCGCCAGCATGTGCGCCACCGTGCCGCCTGTGGCAAGAGGTAGCACCACTTTGCCCTCAAGGGCGCGTTCCGCAAGCAGATCAAGCAGCGTTTTCAACGCGCCGGAAAACGAGGCTTTATAGACCGGGGTCGCCACAATCAGGCCGTCTGCGCCTTGCAACTGCTCACTAAAAGCCTTTAATGCCGGGCTATCGAAGCGGGCATAAAGCAGATCCTCTGGGGAAAAGTTGTGCAGATTCCAGTGGTATACTTCGACCTCCAGCGAGGTAAGTTTCTCGCGGGCATATTCCAGCAGTGCGCTGGAGCGTGAAGGAAAACGCGGACTTCCAGCCAGAGTAATAACGCGCATACATGCTCCTTATAACCAATTGTTTGCTTTTATCTAACATTGATAACATTTACAGGCAGTGTGTCATTGCGCACTTATTCCACTAAATGATTTATACGCAAGTGAAATGCTAAAAAACGAATAAGGAGGAGAGGGAAAGTAAACGATTGCGTTGCTCCACGCTTTTTTTGCCGCAGGTCAATTCCCTTTCGGGCAAGATTCGCAGATAATACGCCCCCGGTTTGCACACCGGGAATCCAGGAGAGTTCATGTACTACCCCTTCGTTCGTAAAGCCCTTTTTCAGCTCGATCCAGAGCGCGCCCATGAATTTACATTCCAGCAATTACGCCGTATCACAGGAACACCGCTCGAAGCGCTAGTGCGCCAGAAAGTGATGGATAAACCGGTGCAGTGTATGGGGCTGACCTTTAAAAATCCGTTGGGTCTCGCAGCAGGACTCGACAAAAACGGTGAGTGCATCGACGCGCTGGGTGCGATGGGGTTCGGCTCTATTGAGATCGGCACCGTCACGCCACGCCCGCAGCCGGGCAATGAGCAACCGCGTCTGTTCCGCCTGGTCGAGGCCGAAGGGTTGATCAACCGGATGGGCTTTAACAACCTCGGTGTGGACCACCTCGTCGAGAACGTGAAAAAGGCCCATTTCGATGGCGTGCTGGGTATCAATATCGGTAAAAATAAAGATACGCCGGTAGAGCAGGGTAAAGATGACTATCTGATTTGTATGGAAAAAGTCTATGCCTATGCGGGTTATATTGCGGTGAATATCTCTTCGCCGAACACCCCGGGCTTACGCTCGTTGCAATATGGCGATGCCCTCGACGATTTATTAATTGCGATAAAAAATAAGCAGAATGATCTTCAGTCCCGGCATCATAAATATGTACCGGTCGCCGTGAAGATCGCCCCGGATCTTTCTGAAGAAGAATTGATCCAGGTTGCCGACAGCTTAGTTCGCCATAATATTGATGGCGTTATTGCAACCAATACGACACTGGATCGATCCCTGGTACAGGGAATGAAGCATTGCAACGAAGCGGGAGGACTCAGTGGCCGACCGGTGCAATTAAAAAGTACAGAAATTATTCGCCGCCTGTCAGCGGAATTAAAAGGTCAACTGCCGATTATTGGCGTGGGTGGCATTGACTCGATAATGGCGGCCCGCGAAAAAATGGCCGCCGGCGCTTCGCTGGTGCAAATTTATTCTGGCTTTATTTTTAAAGGCCCGCCGCTGATAAAAGAAATCGTTAATCACCTCTAATCTTTTCTCTCATTATGACGACCAGGGCTTTATTTCCAGCTCTGGTTGTTTTATATTCCGGGACTGTTGCTTATTTAGACATTATAGTCTTTGATTATTGAAGTAAAAAAACGAGACGGTAATAAGGACTTTCTTACGACAGGACGTTTCGGGGACGGGAGAGGCAAATGCGAATTAAACCTGACGATAACTGGCGCTGGTATTATTGTGAAGAGCATGATCGCATGATGCTGGATTTAGCCAATGGCATGCTTTTTCGTTCTCGTTTTGCCCGCCGGATGTTAACCCCAGACGCCTTCGCCCCCAGCGGTTTTTGCGTGGATGATGCCGCGCTCTATTTCTCTTTTGAAGAGAAATGCCGCGACCTGGAACTCTCTAAAGAACAGCGTGCTGAACTGGTGCTTAATGCTCTGGTGGCGATCCGCTTCCTCAAACCTCAAATGCCTAAAAGCTGGCATTTCCTCGCCCATGGTCAGCGCTGGAGTCCGGCGATGGGGGATGCTGCCTGCGTTCATTTGAGCGATACGGCAGAAGAGGTGAGTTTGCTGGTGGTTGAGTCTGGCGAAAACGCCGCGCTCTGCCTGCTGGCGCAGCCCGGTGTGGTGATTGCCGGGCGCACAATGCAGTTAGGTGATGCAATAAAAGTAATGAATGACCGCCTCAAACCGCAAATGCGGGTGGATTCGTTCAGTCTGGAGCAGGCCGTTTAAGGCGCCAGCTGTAGCGACGTTTTTGGGACGCAGCTGCAGCACAAAATCGTGCCGTCATTACCCATGGCGGCTTGCTTCAATGCGGTCACTTCCCCATCCAGCAACCGAATACGACAGCTCCCACAAATGCCCGCACGGCAGGAATAGGGTACGCGAATACCTGCCTGCTCAAGCTGCTCAAGTAAAATCTGCTGATTATTGCCGTTCAGGGTTTTATCTTGCCATTGAATAGTCACGGTGCTTTGCGGCTGGCTCTCTACCTCGATCTCCTCTTCCGTTGCGCCGGCGCCGTAAATTTTCGCCGGCCCGGTTGCGAGAATTTCAACCTCATCGCCCACGCGGATCACGCCGCTATTGCGCGCTATCAGATTCTGACCGAAATCCACGTCGCCGTTATCTTGCGCCGTACGGAATGATTGCAGCGTTTTCAGCGGCTCGCCCGCAGGATGTTTCTGCCCTTTTTCCGGACTGATGGTGGTGAAGATACAGCGGCTGCACGGCTTCGCCACGTCAAAAATGACGTTGCCAATGCGGATAACTTTCCAGGTGTCCTCTTCCCAGGGCTGCGCGCCGGTTACCACAATATTGGGGCGGAACTGCTCCATCTGCACGCTGGCCTTACAGCGGTTTTGCAGATCGCGCAGGGAGGCCTCGTTGGCCAGCAGGTAGGGGTAGCCATCGGCAAAGGAGAGGGGAACGCCCTCGTGACGCTTCACGCGACGCGTAGGAGCTTGTCCGACCCAGCGTAGCTGCACGTCACGGGCGAAAAAGCCGCTCAGCCAGCGGTTAATGGCCTCAGGCGCGATATGCGCGGTGAAGTGGTTACCCCATACCTCCGTCGGTGCGTTGTCCGGGGCAAAATCGCTAAAACGCACCACGGCGCTGGAGCCATCCGGCGCGGTCAGGTGTAAACCATCGTGCAGCGGAGAAGGGATAAAGCGTACCATCTGCGGGAACTGACGCGCAGTAATGAAAGTACCATCCGTTTCGGTGAGCATAAAAATACGATCAAAGGCAAAACCGCTGACATCTGCCAGTGCATGCGTCAGCCCAATACCACGCATCGATTTGACCGGATGGATAAAAAGCCTGGATAACGTAGGCACGGCAATCTCCCGCAAATGAAAATAAGCCCTCAACTTTATGACATAGAGCGCATATTAGCTATAATGCGCAGCAATTTTCTAAGAGTAAAAGTGACGATATGAATTCTCTGTTTGCCAGTACGGCCCGTGGGCTGGAAGAGCTGTTAAAAACTGAACTGGAAAGTCTGGGCGCGACAGCGTGTCAGGTGGTTCAGGGTGGTGTCCATTTTGAGGGCGACACACGGCTTATTTACCAGAGCCTGATGTGGAGCCGCCTGGCCTCGCGCATCATGCTGCCGATGAAAGAGTTTAAGGTCTATAGCGATCTCGATCTCTACACCGGCGTACAGATGATCGACTGGACAGAGATCTTTGCGCCGGGGGCGACCTTTGCGGTGCACTTCAACGGCGTGAATGATGAGATCCGCAACAGCCAGTACGGCGCGCTGCGTGTGAAAGACGCCGTGGTTGACTGTTTTACCCGTAAAAATCGTGAGCGCCCGAACGTTGATCGTGAAAACCCCGATCTGCGTATTAACGTGTGGCTGAATAAAGAGACGGCGAGCCTTTCACTGGACATGAGCGGTGAAGGTCTGCATCAGCGCGGATATCGCGATCGCGCCGGTGCGGCGCCGATCAAAGAAAACCTGGCCGCCGCGATTGTCATGCGTTCTGGCTGGCAACCGGGCACTCCGCTGCTCGATCCGATGTGTGGTTCAGGTACTCTGCTGATTGAAGCCGCTATGTATGCCACCGATCGTGCGCCGGGTCTGCACCGTGGCAACTGGGGGTTCAGCGGCTGGGCGCAGCACGATGACGCCATCTGGAAAGAGGTGAAGGCCGAGGCACAGACCCGTGCCCGTGCCGGGCTGGCGGCTTACGGTTCGCGTTTCTACGGCTCGGACAGCGACTCCCGCGTCATTGAGCGCGCGCGCAGCAACGCCCGTCGGGCGGGCATTGGCGAGCTTATCGATTTCAACGTGAAAGACGTGGCGCAGCTGAGCAATCCACTGCCGAAAGGGCCGTACGGCACGGTTATTAGCAACCCGCCTTACGGCGAGCGTCTGGACAGCGAGCCGGCTTTGATCGCTCTGCACAGCCTGCTGGGCCGGATCATGAAAGATCAGTTTGGCGGCTGGAATCTGTCGCTGTTTAGCGCCTCTCCGGAACTACTGAGCTGCCTGCAGCTGCGCGCCGACCGCCAGTTCAAAGCCAAAAACGGCCCGCTGGACTGCGTGCAGAAAAACTATCATCTCGCGGAGAAATCTGGCGAAAGCAAGCCGACCACCGTGGCGGAAGACTACGCGAACCGTCTGCGCAAGAACCTGAAGAAATATGAAAAGTGGGCGAAGCAGGAGGGCATTGAGTGCTATCGCCTGTACGACGCCGACCTGCCTGAATACAACGTTGCCGTAGACCGTTACGCCGACTGGGTCATTGTGCAAGAGTATGCGCCACCGAAAACTATCGACGCGCAGAAAGCCCGCCAGCGTATGCTGGATGTGATTGCGGCAACCATCGGCGTGCTGGGTATTGCCCCGAATAAGCTGGTGCTGAAAACCCGTGAACGCCAGAAAGGTAAAAATCAGTACCAGAAGATGGGCGAGAAGGGCGATTTCCTGGAAGTGGGAGAATATAACGCGCGCCTGCTGGTCAACCTTACGGACTATCTGGACACTGGCCTGTTCCTCGATCACCGCATCGCCCGTAAGATGCTGGGCCAGATGAGCAAAGGAAAAGACTTCCTTAATCTCTTCTCCTATACCGGAAGCGCCAGCGTACACGCCGGCCTGGGCGGTGCGCGTAGCACCACCACGGTGGACATGTCCCGCACCTATCTGGAGTGGGCTGAACGTAACCTGCGTCTGAATGGCCTGACCGGCCGCCAGCATCGCCTGATGCAGGCCGATGTACTGGGCTGGCTGCGCGATACCGACGAACAATTCGATCTGATCTTTATCGATCCACCGACGTTCTCCAACTCTAAGCGTATGGAGGACTCGTTTGACGTCCAGCGTGACCACCTGCGCCTGATGACCGCCCTGAAGCGCCTGCTGCGCAAAGGTGGCACCATCATGTTCTCGAACAACAAACGCGGCTTCCGCATGGATCACGACGGCCTGAGCGCTCTGGGGCTGAAAGCTGAAGAGATTAGTCAAAAGACGATCTCTCAGGACTTCGCCCGTAACCGTCAGATCCACAACTGCTGGCTTATTACCGCCGCCTGAAAGGAATAGTAAATGTCATTAATCAGTATGCACGGCGCATGGCTCTCCTTTAGCGATGCTCCCCTTCTCGATGATACTGAACTGCATATCGAGGATAATGAACGCGTCTGTCTGGTAGGCCGCAACGGCGCGGGTAAATCTACCCTGATGAAGATCCTGAACCGTGAACAGGGGCTGGACGATGGTCGTATCGTCTATGAGCAGGATCTTATCGTCTCGCGTCTGCAGCAGGACCCACCGCGTAACGTGGCGGGCACGGTTTATGATTTCGTTGCGGAAGGGATCTCTGAGCAAGCCGAATACCTGAAGGGCTATCACGACATTTCACATCTGGTGATGACCGATCCGAGCGAAAAAAATCTCAATGAGATGGCGCGCCTGCAGGAGTTGCTGGATCATCATGGCCTGTGGCAGCTTGAAAACCGCATCACGGAAGTGCTGGAACAGCTCGGTCTGGATCCGGACATGGAGCTGGCATCGCTCTCCGGCGGCTGGCTGCGTAAAGCGGCGCTTGGCCGGGCGCTGGTAAGCGGCCCGAAAGTGCTGCTGCTGGATGAACCGACTAACCACCTGGATATCGAAGCTATCGACTGGCTGGAAGGATTCCTGAAGACCTTTAACGGGACGATTATCTTTATCTCGCATGACCGTTCGTTTATTCGCAATATGGCTACCCGTATTGTCGATCTCGATCGCGGCAAGCTGGTGACCTATCCGGGCGATTACGACACCTATCTGCTGGAGAAAGAAGAGAACCTGCGCGTTGAAGAGCTGCAAAATGCCGAGTTTGACCGCAAGCTTGCGCAGGAAGAGGTCTGGATCCGCCAGGGCATCAAAGCCCGTCGTACCCGTAATGAAGGCCGCGTACGCGCCCTGAAAGCGATGCGTAACGAACGTAGCCAACGCCGTGAAGTGATGGGCAGTGCCAAAATGCAGGTAGAAGAGGCGGCCCGTTCCGGGAAGATCGTCTTCGAGCTGGAAAATGTCAATTATCAGGTTGATGGCAAAGTGCTGGTAAACAACTTCACGGCTCAGGTTCAGCGCGGTGACAAAATAGCCCTGATCGGCCCTAACGGCTGTGGCAAAACCACGCTGCTGAAATTGATGCTCGGCCAGCTAAAAGCCGACAGCGGCCGGGTCCACTGCGGTACCAAACTGGAAGTGGCCTACTTTGATCAGCACCGTGCTGAGCTCGATCCTGACAGAACGGTGATGGATAACCTGGCGGAAGGTAAGCAAGAGGTGATGGTAAACGGGAAACCGCGCCATGTGCTGGGCTATCTGCAGGACTTCCTCTTCCACCCGAAACGCGCCATGACGCCGGTGCGGGCACTTTCTGGGGGAGAGCGTAATCGACTGCTGCTGGCACGTCTGTTCCTGAAACCCAGCAACCTGTTGATCCTCGATGAACCGACGAACGATCTTGATGTGGAAACGCTGGAACTTCTTGAAGAACTGATTGATAGTTACCAAGGTACTGTGTTGCTGGTCAGCCACGATCGTCAGTTTGTGGACAATACCGTGACCGAGTGCTGGATCTTCGAAGGCGAAGGCCGTATCGGGCAATATGTCGGGGGGTATCACGATGCCCGCGGGCAGCAGTCTCAATCACAGGCGCTGAAGCAATCTCGCAGCAAAAATGATGCGGAAGCCGCTGTCACCAAATCCGAAGCGGTAAAAAGAGGCAGCAGTAAGCTAAGCTATAATCTGCAGCGCGAGCTGGAAGGGTTGCCGCAGCGTATGGAAGAGCTGGAAGCAAACCTTGAAGCCTTGCAGGCCCAGGTCGCCGATGGCGCGTTCTTCAACCAGCCGCATGACCACACTCAAAAAGTCCTGGCGGATCTGGCGCAGGCTGAGCAGGCGCTGGAAGAAGCATTCGAACGCTGGGAGTACCTTGAGGCTCTGAAAAACGGCGCTTAAGTAAATATGGAGCCAGAATGTGTGAACATCACCATGCCGACAGGCACATTTTATGCTCACAGTGTGACCTGCTCGTGGCGCTCCCGGCGCTTGAGCATGGTCATAAAGCGGCATGCCCCCGCTGCGGGACAACGCTGACAACCGAGTGGGACGCACCGCGCCAGCGTCCCACCGCGTATGCGGTTGCAGCCCTGTTTATGCTGCTGCTCTCTAACCTGTTCCCGTTCATCTATATGAAGGTCGGGGGTATCACCAGCGAAGTCGAACTGCTGGAGATCCCCCGCGTTATGTTCAGCGAAGATTATGCCAGCCTCGGCACCTTCTTCTTGTTGTTCGTTCAACTGGTGCCGGCGTTCTGTTTGGTGGTCATTTTGCTGCTGGTAAATCGCGTCAAAATGCCCCTGAGCGTAAAGATTTTGCTGGCGCGGATCCTCTTCCAGCTGAAAAGCTGGGGAATGGCTGAAATTTTCCTCGCCGGGGTGCTGGTCAGTTTCGTGAAGCTCATGGCTTACGGTGATGTGGGGGTCGGCAGCAGCTTTATTCCCTGGTGTCTGTACTGTGTACTGCAGTTGCGCGCTTTCCAGTGCGTGGATCGCCGCTGGGCATGGGACGATATCGCTCCTGCGCCAGCGCTCCCGCATGCGCCGCAGGTGGGCGTTCCCGGAATTCGCCAGGGTCTGCGCTCATGTCCTTGCTGTACGGCGATTTTACCGGCCGATCAGCGAGTCTGCCCGCGTTGTGGCACTAAAGGGCATGTCCGGCGCAAAAACAGCATTCAGTGGACGCTGGCGCTGCTCTTTACCTCCATCATGCTCTATCTCCCTGCCAATATTCTGCCGATCATGATTACCGATCTGCTTGGCGACAAGATGCCCTCGACCATTATGGCCGGGGTTGTTCTGCTGTGGGGGGAGGGGTCGTATCCCGTGGCACTGGTTATTTTTATTGCCAGTATTATGGTGCCGACCCTGAAGATGATTGCGATTGGCTGGCTCTGCTGGGATGCAAATGGGCACGGACAACGTGACAGCGAACGGATGCACCTGATTTATGAAGTCGTCGAGTTTGTCGGCCGGTGGTCCATGATAGACGTGTTTGTCATTGCAGTTTTATCGGCGTTGGTGCGCATAGGGGGATTGATGAATATCTATCCCGCTCTGGGAGCGCTGATGTTTGCATTGGTCGTGATTATGACCATGTTTGCGGCCCTGACCTTCGACCCTCGTTTATCGTGGGATCGTGAACCAGAGCCAGACCATGAGGATAATAAAAAGCATGGATAACAAAAGTGGAGAGGCGAAAGTGCAGAAGGTTAAACACTGGTCGCCGGTCTGGATCTTCCCCATCGTGACTGCGCTAATCGGTGCCTGGATCCTGTTTTATCATTACAGCCACCAGGGACCAGAAGTCACCCTTATTACCACTAACGCAGAGGGCATTGAGGGGGGTAAAACCACCATTAAAAGCCGTAGCGTAAACGTGGGCGTAGTGGAAAGTGCGACGCTGACCGACGATTTGACCCATGTCGAAATTAAAGCGCGCCTGAATGCCGGTATGGAAAAGGTGCTTCAGGGCGACTCCGTTTTTTGGGTCGTTAAGCCGCAGGTTGGCCGCGAGGGCATTAGCGGCCTGGGGACACTGCTTTCCGGGGCCTATATTGAGCTGCAGCCGGGAACCAAAGGCGGGCAAAAAAATGAGTATCAGCTTCTGGATTCTCCGCCCCTTGCGCCACCTGATGCCAAGGGTATCCGCGTCATTCTCGACAGCAATAAAGCCGGGCAGCTGAGTCCGGGTGACCCGGTACTGTTCCGGGGCTATCGCGTCGGTTCGGTCGAAACCAGCACCTTTGATACGCAAAAACGCACCATAAGCTATCAACTGTTTATCAATGCGCCAAACGATCGTCTGGTGACCAGTAATGTGCGTTTCTGGAAGGATAGCGGTATCGCCGTCGATTTGACCTCGGCCGGTATGCGGGTTGAAATGGGCTCGCTCACCACGCTGTTTGGCGGCGGCGTCAGCTTTGATGTGCCGGAAGGGCAAGAGCTGGGTCAGCCTGTTGCGGAGAAAAGCGCCTTTAAGCTGTTCGACGACCAGAAATCGATACAGGATGCGCTCTACACCGATCACATCGATTACCTGATGTTCTTCAAAGACTCTGTCCGCGGTCTGCAGCCGGGCGCGCCGGTAGAATTCCGGGGTATCCGCCTGGGTACGGTTGGTCAGGTTCCCTTCTTTGTACCGGGACTGAAACAGGTGCTGGATGACGACTACCGTATTCCGGTGCTCATCCGCATTGAGCCGGAACGTCTGATCAACCAGATTGGTGAAGATCAGGATATCGGGACGCATATTACCGAGCTGATGAACCGTGGTCTGCGCGGCTCGCTGAAGACCGGTAATCTGGTGACCGGCGCGCTCTATGTAGATATGGATTTCTATCCGAAAGCGCCAGCCATTACCGGAATGCGGGAGTTTGGCGGGTATAAAATCATCCCAACCATGAGCAGCGGGCTGGCGCAGATCCAGCAGCGCCTGATGGATACGCTGGATAAGATTAACAATCTGCCGTTGAACCCGATGCTTGAAGCGGCCACGCATTCTCTGAATGAGAGCCAGGCCACGATGCGTCGTCTGCAGACCACGCTGGATAATCTGAATAAGCTCACTGCCAGCCAGTCGATGCAGCAGCTACCTCAGGATATGCAGAAAACGCTGCGCGAGCTAAATCGCAGCATGCAGGGCTTCCAGCCAGGCTCCGCCGCGTATAACAAGATGGTGGCGGATATGCAGCGCCTCGATCAGGTATTGCGTGAACTCCAGCCAGTGCTGAAGACGTTGAATACGAAGAGCAACGCGCTGGTCTTTGAAGCGAAAGATCAAAAGGACCCTGAGCCGAAGGGGGCTAAATAATGAAAAAATGGTTATTGATCGCCGCCGCAGCAGTGCTGACTGCCTGTAGCTCGGGTAGCGACAACAAGAGCTATTACCAGTTGCCGCTGGCTAGCCAAACGGGAGGCAACAACATGGCCAGCCAGGGTAACCGCTTACTGTGGGTAGAACAGGTCGCGGTGCCGGATTATCTGGCAGGTAATGGCGTGGTTTATCAAACCAGCGATGTTAAGTATGTCATCGCAACGAATAATCTGTGGGCAAGCCCGCTTGATCAGCAGTTGCGCAATTCGCTGGTGGCGAACCTCAGCAGCCAGTTACCTGGCTGGGTTGTTGCTTCGCAGCCTCTGGGTAGCGATCAGGATACGCTTAACGTCAATGTGACCGGTTTTCACGGGCGCTATGACGGGCGCGTGATTATCAGTGGCGAATGGCTGGTTAACCATCAGGGACAGCTAATTAAACGTCCTTTCCATCTGGAGCTGAAACAGCAGAACGATGGCTACGAAGAGATGGTGAAGGTGCTCGGGCAGGGCTGGGCGCAGGAAGCCAAAAGCATCGCCAGTGAGATTTCACGCTTGCCATAAGTAAAATTCATTATCCAAAACCGCAATCTGCCTCTCGCTGATTGCGGTTTTTTTTTGATGGTATCTCAGTCTGTTACTTGTGCCGCATCACAGATTTTGTACAAACGAACTTCCGTATAGTTCACATTTATGACACTGGCGTGAATTTTGCGCATTGACGCTGGGCTTTATTCGCGGTATTCGTTAGATGTGATTGCACATTTAGTAATCACTGTTTTCTTTTCCACCAGATCAAATAATGAGGGAAACGAGGCATGAAGAGACAGAAACGAGATCGCCTTGAAAGGGCTCATCAACGTGGTTATCAGGCTGGCATCGCCGGACGTTCTAAAGAAATGTGTCCCTATCAGACCTTAAATCAAAGGTCGCAATGGTTAGGGGGCTGGCGAGAAGCCATCGGAGACAGGGCAGTACTTGCTTGATAGCGTCTCTTTAAAAAAGAAACCTCCGCATTGCGGAGGTTTCGCCTTTAACGCCTTCAGTCAGCAATTAGAAAGCTGACGTATCCTGGAACAGGCCGACCTTCAGGTCGGTTGCGCCGTAAATCAGACGACCGTCTACCAGCACTTCACCATCTGCCAGGCCCATAATCAGACGACGGTTCACAACGCGTTTGAAGTGAATACGGTAGGTCACTTTCTTCGCAGTTGGCAGAACCTGACCGGTGAATTTCACTTCGCCCACGCCCAGCGCGCGGCCTTTACCTTCGCCACCCAGCCAGCCGAGGTAGAAACCAACCAGCTGCCACATCGCGTCGAGGCCCAGGCAGCCTGGCATTACCGGGTCGCCAATAAAGTGGCAACCGAAGAACCACATGTCCGGGTTGATATCGAGTTCTGCTTCTACGTAACCCTTATCGAAGTTGCCGCCGGTTTCCGTCATCTTCACGACACGGTCCATCATCAGCATGTTCGGGGCCGGTAACTGTGGGCCTTTCGCGCCAAACAGTTCACCGCGACCAGAGGCAAGAAGATCTTCTTTTGTATAGGATTCGCGTTTATCTACCATGTTCTCAGTAAGCCTTATTTTAGTGAAGGACGCAGGATAGCTAACACGTGTACGCTGAACAAGTCCGATCAGTTTGGACTAAACCATCCCAACCAGCGCAGCGGCCACGGATAACGATGACGAGACTCCTGCTGAGTCGCCTGGGCGATGCGTTCCTGAATGGTCTGCATGAGCGTTGTCTGCCCCTCGCCATCCCATATCAGGTTTGTGAGTAAGGGTAGCGCATCCGCAATATCTTCAATCGCCCAGAGGGAGAATTGTTCCTCTTCCACTGCCTTCAGCACATCCTGGCTGAGGCTCAGGTGACGCACGTTTGCCAGCGGAATGATCACACCCTGTTTGCCGTTCAGACCACGCTGCTGACAAACCGTGAAGAAGCCTTCAATCTTCTCATTGAGGCCGCCTACTGGTTGGGCACGACCAAACTGATCCACTGAGCCGGTTATGGCGATACTCTGGTTAACTGGCACGTCGGCCAGCGCGCTAATCAGGGCACACAGCTCGGCCATGGAGGCGCTATCGCCATCTACTTCGCTATACGATTGTTCAAAAGTCAGCGAGGCAGTGAAGGGGATCTGCTG